>CAZPTD010000101.1:0-12342 GCA_964588915.1 uncultured Neomegalonema sp.
CCGCAAGCCGGTGGCGGGCAGGCCGTAGAGATGGCTGTAGCTGTGCGCCATCAGCTCGTTGGCCTTCTTGGTCGCGGCGTAGAGGCTGACCGGATGGTCGACGCTGTCGGCGACCGAGAAGGGCAGCTTGCGGTTGCCGCCATAGACCGAGCTCGACGAGGCGTAGACGAGATGCAGCGGCGGATGGGCGCGGCAGGCCTCGAGGAGGTTGAGAAAGCCGACCAGATTGGCCGCGCCATACGCCAGCGGCGCCTCGATCGAGTAGCGCACGCCCGCTTGCGCCGCGAGATGGACGACGTAGAGCGGCCGATGCGTCTCGAAGACGCGCGCCAGCGCCGGCGCGTCGGCGAGATCGACCCTCTCGAACTCGAAGCCCGGTCGGGCGGCGAGCAGAGCGAGCCGGTCCGCCTTCAGCTCGGGCTCGTAATAGGCGTTCATGTTGTCGAGCCCGACGACGCGGACGCCGCGCTCGAGCAGCCTTTCGGCGACGAAGCGGCCGATGAAGCCGGCGGCGCCGGTGACGAGCGCCGTCCGCTCGCCAGAGAGCGCCGCCGGATCGAGCGCGAACGCGTCCTCGGCCGCCGCGTCGGTCACGCGAGTTTGACCTTCTCGACCTGGAAGAACCGCCCGGCGACGATCGCCGCCGCCGCGGCGAAGAAGCTGAGCAGCGCGCCCATCTTGGCGCCTTCCTGGACCACGCCGCCCTCGAAGGCGACCGAGGCGACGAAGAGCGACACCGTGAAGCCGATCGCGGCGACGGTGCCGAGCACGACCAGATCCGAATTCTTCATGCCGATCGGCAGGCCGAGCTTGAGGCCGTCCGCCGCGAAGATCCCGAAGGCCCAGATGCCGAGCGGCTTGCCGATCAGGAGACCGCCGAGCACCGCCCAGGTCGCCGCGTTCACCGAGGTGAAGGCGACGCCGGCGTTGGCCAGGCCGAAGAAGAACAGGATCAGCTCGACCGGCGACTTCAGCGCGTGCTCCAGGCGGTTGAGCAGATCGGTCGAGCGTTCTTCGACCGCGTCGAAAAAGCCGTAGGCGTTGTCGGCGTGCGGGATCGCCGGGATGATCGGCAACAGGCCGAGGGCCGGATGGATGCCGGCCTGCGTGAAGCCGAACCAGCTCACGAGCCCGCCGATGATGTAGGGCCAGGCGCCGTAGACGCTTCGGACGCGCGGTCCTCTGACGCGTTGGTCGCGCGCCGCGTCGCTCCGTCTCGGCAGGTAGTTGAAGACGAGATAGACGAGGAACGCGGCGCCGAAGGAGACCAGCAGCCATTCGGGCGCGAGTTCGCCGGTCGGATAGAACACCGCCAGGATGATGAGCCCGGCGGCGTCGTCGGCGATGGCGAGCAGGAGCAGGAACCGGACCGCCGGATGCCCGGCGCCGAACACGATCCGTCCGATCAGATAGCTGAAGGCGATGTCGGTCGCCGTCGGGACCGCCCAGCCATTGGCGAGCGCCTCGATCTCTCCGAGCACGCCGGCGATGGCGAAATAGATGGCGATCGGGCCGATCATGCCGCCGGCGGTCGCGACGAGCGGCGTCAGCGCCTTGCGGCCGCGCAGGCTGCCGTCCCTGAGCGCCACCGCCTCCCAGACCTCTTTGCCGGCGATGGCGAAAAAGAGCGCCATCAGCGCGTCGTTGATGAGATAATGCAGCGTCAGCACGCGGCTGGCGTCGAACTGGTAATGCGCCGCCTCCTCGGCCCCGTAGGCCGCAACCCACTTCTCGGCGCTCACGCCGATGTAATCATTGAAGAAAAGCGGATATTCGACGAAGTGATGGTAGCTCTCAGGATCGATGTTGGCCCAAATCAACGCCGCGATCGCGCCCATGATCAACAACAGCGAATACTCGGACAGGAAGCTCCAAACTCTATATCCGGCCGCCGCCGCTCTTCTTCTTCTGGAGTTGTTCGCTGCTGTCGTCATGGTTCATCCGTGTCTGTCGCGGGCGGCGTCGCGGCGCGCTTGTCCTTACTTTTCCTAAGGGGCGGGACGGGACTCGGCAAGCGCGCCGGTCCGCGCGCCGGGCGGAGAACGCGCGGACGCGATTTCAGAACGCGAGTTCTCTACAATTCGGGGCGATGATGACCGAAAACGACGCATCGAAGGACGCCGAGCTCGGCGCCGCCATCGCCGCTTGCCGCGCCTGCGCCGAGGAGTTCGCCGCGACGCCGACCGCGCATCCGCCGCGGCCCGTCCTCCAGATCGGCCCGAGCGCCCGGCTCTGCGTCGCGAGCCAGGCGCCGGGCTGGCGCGCGCACGAGGCGGGGCGGCCGTTCTCGGACCCGTCGGGCGACCGCTTGCGCGCCTGGATGGGCGTCGGGCCGGACGCGTTCTACGACGCCTCTCGGCTCGCGATCCTGCCGATGGCGTTCTGCTTTCCGGGCCACGACGACAAGGGCGGCGACCGGCCGCCGCCGCGGCGCTGCGCCGAGCTTTGGCGCGCGCGGCTCTTCGCGCTGCATCCCGCGCTCGAGTTGATCCTGGTCGTCGGCGGCGCGGCGCATCGCTGGCATCTCGGGCCGAGCGCCGGTCGCAGCGTGACCGAGACCGTCCGCCGCTGGCGCGAGATCTACGACGCCGAACGCGCCGGGCCGCGCCTTCTGCCGCTGCCGCATCCCTCTTGGCGCAATACCGCGTGGCTCGCGAAGAACCCGTGGTTCGAGGAAGAGGCGGCGCCGTTTCTCCAAAGTCGCGTTGCAGAACTGATGACGACGTCGAGCTGAACGGATCGACGGCAACGCCTCGACAACCCGGATCAACTGCGCAATGGTCGCCTCGACAGAGGAGTTGCGGCATCATGACCTTGAACGATCATGAGGACTCGCCCGATCGCGCGACGTCTGACGACGCGGCGGTCGATGGCTCGGAGAGCGCGTCGGAGACGCGCATCGATCTCGCCTGGCGCGCGATGCGCGTCTCCGACGCCGCCGCGCGTCGGGCCGCCGCGGGCGACGACGCTCCGCCGGCGGACGAAGCCGTCGACGCCGCGGCGGCCGCCTTCGTCGACGCCATCCTGGCCGAGTTTCTGGTGTGCCCGGTCTGGGACGAGGACGGCGAGGCGCCGGCCGCGCCTGAGCGCGCGCAGCCGAAACTCGTGCCGGTCGACGGCGGCGAGGCGCTCGCGCTCTTCGACAGCGAGGATCGCCTCGCGGCCTATCTCGACGCGCCGAGCGCGTTCATCGCCCTGCCGGGCAGCGATTTCATTCGTCTCGCCGCCGCGCACGGCCTCGCCGTCGCGTTCAATCCGGAGGTCGCCGCGAGCGCCATGACGTTCGCGCCGGCGACGGTCGCCGCGATCGCCGAGCTCGTCGCCGCCGGCGAAGAAGAGACCGAGGTCGGCGCCGGCGCGGCGATGGAGGCGCGGGCGCCGTCGAGCGCGCCGCCGGCGCTGCTGGCGGCGCTCGGCGCGCGCCTCGCGGCGGCGCGCGGCGTCGCTCTGGAGGGATGGTTCTTCGAGGCCGCGTTTTCGGAGGAGCCGCCGCGGCTCGTCCTCGGCGTCGTCGCCGACGAAGGGGCGAGCGACGCGGCTCTGTCGCGTCTCGCGGCGGAGATCAGCCGATTGGGCTCCGCCGTGCTCGGAAACGCCGACGGCCTCAGCGTCACGGTCTTTCACGCGGACGACGCGATCCTCGAGCGCGTCCGCGCCGTCGGCTTCGGCGTTGGCGCGCCGTCCGGTCGCGCGGCCGCCGCCGGCTGACGCCCGCCGGTCTTTCGCGCGCTCAGCGCCGCTCGACCGTGTAGCCGCGCGCCTCGAGCATGCCGACCAGGCTGTCCTCGCCGAGCATGTGGCCGGCGCCGACGATGACGAAAGCGTCCTCGGCGCCGCCGGCGATGAACGCGTCGATCTGCTCCGCCCAGTCGAGATTGCGTTCGCGGACGAGCCGGTCGTAGACGGCCGGCGGCAGCTTCTCCAACGCGCCGAGCAGCAGCGTCTCGAGGCGCTCGAGATCGCCGGCGAGCCAGGCGGCCTCCAGGTCCTTTCCGAAGCTCGGGAAGCTCTCATAGAGGATGAGCGTCTCCTCGAGGAGCATGATCTGATCCTCGTCCGAAAGCTCGGCAAGGTAGGCGAGCGCCACCTCGGGCGTCTCGAGCGCGCGCACGTCCTTCGCCGCCGCATGCGCCTCCGCTTCGAGCACGGCGTCGACGCCCGCGTCGGTCGTGGCGCCCTCGGCTTCGGTCACGAGCGCGTCGAGGGCGACGACGGCGAGCCAGGGCTTGAGCCGTTGGAACGGCGTCAGCGACACGCCGAGATCGTTCGCCATCCGTTCGAGCCGCGCGCGGCCCTCGGCGCTCAAGAGATCCGTCAGGTTGACGCCCGGCGGGTTGAAGCCGACCGCAATCGCTTGGCGCTGGATCTCCAACTCCGTCTCGGGATCGATGGTGATCTCGAAGTAGACGATCGACGCCGTCGCCATCGCCCGATCGATCTCGGGCCGGCGCCAGTCCAACTCCGGCGGCAGCGCGTGCACCGAGCCGAAGACCCAGACGACGCTGTCCGCGTCGGCGACGCGCCAGATCGCCGGCTCGGCCGACGCCGACCCTGAGCCGAGAACGGGCGCGGCCGCAAGCAGGACGGCGAGCGGCAAAGCGCGCGCCTTGGCGCGTAGTCTTCGAAACATGCGGGCCTCCAATCGTTCGGTCGCGGTCTCAGTAGCGCTCTATCACGTAGCCGCGCGCCTCGAGCAGGTGAATGAGGCTGTCCGGACCGACCATATGCAGCGCGCCGACGACGATCAGAGCGTCGTCGGACCCGGCCATGAACGCGTCGATCTGTCGGACCCAGGCGATGTTGCGGTTCTTGAGCAGCCGCTCGTCGAAGATCGGCGGCGTCACTTCGGCGCTCAGCGCCAGGAGCTCGGCCTGGCGCTCGACGTCGCCGGAGAGCCAGGCCGCCTCGAGCTCGGCCCCGAAATTCGGATAGCGCTCATAGGCGGCGAGCGACGCCTCCAGAATCTCGAACTGCACCTCGAGCGGAATGTCCGAGAGCGCGCCGACGATCTCGGCCGGCGTCTCGAACGAGCGGATCTCCTTCGCCGCGTCGGCGGCCGCGCGTTCGAGCACGTCGTCGACGCCTTCCTCGACCCTGGCGCCCTCGGCGGACGCGATGGCGAAATCGAGCTCGAGCAGAGCGAGCCACGGCCGGAGCTGATCGACCCATTGACGCGACACGCCGATCTCGGCGAGCACCGCGTCCAACCGCGCTTTGCCCGCTTCGCTCAGGGAGTCGCTCAGCCGCTCGCCCGGCGGGTTGAGGCCGGCGGCGATCGTCAGCCGCTCGAGCTCGACCGCATTCCGCGGCGTCAGGGCGATCTCGAAAAAGACGACCTCCGCCTCGGCGAGGGCCGCGTCGAGCTCGGGCCGGCGCCAGGGCAGGCCGGGCTTGAGATAGTGGATCGAGCCGAAGATCCAGACGGTGTTGTCCTCGTCGGCGAAGCGCCAGATCGCCGGGCCGCCGGGCGTCGCCTCGGCGCGGGCCGTCGATCCCGCGACCGTCTCCGCGGCGAGGGCGAGCGCTGCGAGCGAGAGCGCGCCGCGGGCTAGGCGAAGAAACCAGGTCATGCGCGCCTCCCAAATCCTACGCGTCGCCGTCGCGCGGCGCCGGCGCCGCTCAATAGCGCTCGACGACGCGGCCGCGCGCCTCGAGCATGAGGAGCAGGCTGTCCGGTCCGAGCATATGGCCGGCGCCGACCACGACCAAGGCGTCGCCCGAGCCTTGCATGAACGAGTCGATCTCGTCGGACCAGTCCATATTTCTGTCGCGGAAGAGCCGCTCGTAAAAGATGTCGGGCGTGTTCTCGATCGCGCCGAAGACCAACCGTTCGAGCGTGTCGAGATCGCCCGTCCGCCACGCGGCGATGAGCGCGCTCGTGATCTGCGGACGTTCCTCGACCTGGCGGAGCGTCTCTTCGAGCAGGGCGATCTGATCCTCTTCCGCATAGTCGGAGAGATAGACCATCGCGTCGTCGATGGTCTCGAAGTGCCGGAGCTCTTTGCCCGCCGCGATCGCGTCCGCGCGCAGCGCGCTGTCGACGCCGGCCGCCGCGCGCGCGCCTTCGGTCTCGGACACGAGCGCGCCGATGAACCAGGCGGCGAGCCAGGGCTTCATCGGCTCGAGCGTCGCCGGCGGAAGGCCGAACCCGTCGACGACGCGAAAGTAGCGTTCGCGGCCGTCCGGGCTCAGGCGCGAGCTGAGCGCGACGCCGTCGCGATCGAATCCGGCCGCCGTGATCCGCGCCATGAGCTCGAGCTCTGTCTCCGGCGCGCCCGAGATCTCGAAATAGACGACCTCCGCCTCGGCGAGCGCCCGCTCGAGCTCGGGACTGCGCCAGTCGATCTCGGGCGGCAGCGCATGGACCGAGCCGAAGATCCAAACCGTGCTGTCCTCGTCGGCGACGCGCCAGATCGCCGGTCGGCCGGTCTCGGTCTCGGCGGTCGCCGACGGACCGAAGAGAAGCGCCGCGCAGAGCGCGATCGCGCGGGCGGCGCCGTGGAGAAGCGGGATCATCGGGCCTCCCTGGGTCGACGCGCCGATCTGCGCCGGCCGTTCTCGCACGATCTAGCGCGCCTGGCGGGCGCGCGCCGCCTCGACGAGCTCGAGGATCGACGGGCCGATCGCCTCGACGATCACGCGCACGCCGGCGGCGTTCGGATGAATGCGGTCGTCTTGAAAATAGTCGGCGTCGTCGGCCACGCCCTCGAAGAAGAAGTCGTAGAGCGGCACGCCGTGCTTCTGGGCGAGCGCCGGATACATCGCCTCGAACGCCTCGAGATAGTCGCGGCCCCAATTGCGCGGCGCGGTCATGCCGACGAGCAGCACCGGCAGGTCGCGCTCGCCGAGCCGCGTCAGCATCTCGTCGAGATTGGACTTGGCGATCGCCGGATCGACGCCGCGCAGCCCGTCATTGCCGCCGAGCTCGAGCAGGACCGCGTCCGCGTCCGGGCCGATCGACCAGTCGAGCCGCGCGAGGCCCGCGGTCGTCGTGTCGCCGGAGACGCCGGCGTTGATCACGATCACGTCATCGGCGCCGTTTTCGGCGAGCCAGGCCTGGAGCTGCGGTACGAAGCCGTCGGACTGCGGGAGCCCGTATCCGGCGATCAGGCTGTCGCCGAACGCCACGAGCTCGATCTCGTCGGCCGCGCCGTCGGGGGCCGCGCCCGTCTGCGCCGACGCCGGCGCGCCGGAAAGCGCGGCGAAACCGAGCGCAATCGCGCCCACGACGGCCGCGAGTCGGTTGAAGGCGGCTGCTGCGGCGCCACATGCACCGCTGACGGACGCGAGGGCCGCGTGGACAAGCGAGGAGAACCGGGACGTGATCAATTCTGGCGTGGGGGTCGGCATGGACGCAAATCCTGTCATTTCGCTCAAAGACGTTCGGCTCACGCTTCCAAGTAAGGCGGGTCTCGTAGAAATCCTACGGGGCGTCTCGCTCGACGTCGGCGCCGGCGAGACGGTCGGCGTCGTCGGACCGTCGGGCTCCGGCAAGTCCTCGCTGCTGATGATCCTCGGCGGCCTGGAGCGCGCCACTTCGGGCGTCGTGCGCGCCTTCGGCCAGGATCTGAGCGCTCTCGACGAAGACGGGTTGGCGCGGCTGAGGCGCGACCATGTCGGCGTCGTCTTCCAGTCGTTCCATCTGATCCAGACCATGACCGCGCTCGAGAACGTCGCCACGCCCTTGGAGCTCGCCGGCGAGCGCGACGCGTTCGGCAAGGCCGCCGACGCGCTCGGATCGGTCGGTCTCGCGGAGCGGCTCGACCATTATCCGGCGCAGCTCTCGGGCGGCGAGCAGCAGCGCGTGGCCCTCGCCCGGGCCGCGGCGCCGCGGCCGAAGCTGCTGCTCGCCGACGAGCCGACGGGCAATCTCGACGGCGCGTCAGGCTCCGCGATCATCGACCTGCTCTTCGGCCTCAACAGCGAGCTCGGCGCCACGATCGTGCTCGTGACCCATGACGAGAGCCTCGCCGCGCGCTGCGGCCGCCGCGTGCGCATGGGCGACGGCGAGATCGTCGAAGACACGTTCGCCAAGGCGGCTTGAGGGGGCTGAGATGGGCATGATCGCGCGTTGGCGCATGGCGGCGCGGTTCGCTTGGCGGGATCTCCGCGGCGGCCTCGGCAATTTCAGGGTCTTTCTGCTCGCGCTCGCCTTGGGCGTCGCCGGGCTCGCGGCGGTCGGCTCGCTCGTATCCGGGTTGCGCGCCGGGCTCGAGACCCGCGGCGCGGAGCTTCTCGGCGGCGACATCGAGGTCGAGTTCGCCAACCGCTACGCCGAGCCCGAGGAGATCGAGGCGATGCGCGGCTTCGGCCGGGTCTCCGAGACGTTGGACATGCGCTCGAACGCGCGGGTGCTCGACGAGAGCGGCGTGCGCGACGCCGCCGTGATCCAGCTCAAGGCCGTCGACGACAACTATCCGCTCATCGGCGAGGTCGTCCTCGATCCGCCGATGATCTTGGCCGACGCGTTGGCCGCAGACGCCGACGGTCGTTTCGGCGCGGTCGCCGAGCGGGCGCTGATGACGCGGCTCGATCTCGAAGTCGGCGACACGGTGCGCTGGGGCGAGCTCGAATTCGAGCTTCGGGCGGAATTGGTGCGCGAGCCCGATCGGGCGGTGAGCGGTCTGACCTTCGGCCCGCGGCTGATGCTCTCGACGGAGGCCGTGTCGCCGGCGGGCATGGCCGTCGACGGCACGATCTTCGAGACCGAGTACCGCGTGCTCCTGCCGGAGGGCGTCGACGTGCGCGAGGCGCGCACGGCGCTCCAGGAGGCGTTGCCGGGCCGCGGCCAGCGCATCAGCGACAAACGCAACGGCGCGCCGGGCGTCGAGCGCGGCGTCGGACAGATCGGCGGGTTCCTCACGCTCGTCGGCCTCGCGGCGCTCGCGGTGGGCGGCGTCGGCGTCGGCGGGTCGGTTCGAGCCTATCTGGACAAGAAGACCGAGGCGATCGCGACCCTGAAGACGCTCGGCTCCGACGGCGCGACCGTGATGCGCGTCTATCTTATTCAAATCGCGATCCTGACGGCGCTCGGCGTCTTCATCGGCCTCGCGCTCGGGGCGGGGCTTGTCCTCGTTCTCGCGCCGATCTTCGCGGATCGCTTTCCTGTCGAGGCGGAGATCGGCCTCTACGCCGCGCCGCTCTTGGAGGCCGCGCTCTACGGCGCGCTGACGGCGTTCCTGTTCTCGTTGTGGCCGCTGGCGCGCGCCAAGGAGATTCGCGCCGCTGGGCTCTTCCGCGACTCGGTCAGCCCGACGGCCGCTCTGCCGCGGCCGGCCTACATCGTCGCGACCGGCGCGATCGCGCTGCTGCTCGCCGGCGCGGCGGTGTATTTCGCGGAGAACCGCTGGCTCGCGCAGGGCTTCGTCGGCGGCGTCGCCGCGATTTTCCTGGTGTTGATGGCCGCGGCGGCCGGCGTCTCGGCGCTCGCGCGCCGCCTTGCGCGCGGACGCCTCGGCCGCGTCGGCCCGGCCTTCCGCCTTGCGCTCTCCAGCCTCGGCGGATCGCGCTCGGAGACGCGAAGCGCCGTGCTCGCGCTCGGTCTCGGCCTGACCACGTTGACGGCGATCGGCCTCGTCGACGCTAATCTGCGCCGCTTCGTCACCGAGCAGCTGCCGACCTCGGCGGCGGACTATTTCGTGCTCGACATCGTCAAGGAGGATGGCGACCGGTTTCGCGAGGAGATCGGCGGGCTCGACGGCGTCGCGCAGATCGACATGCTGCCGATGATGCGCGGCTTCATCACCGATCTCGACGGCGTGCCGGTCGAGGAGTGGATCGAAGCCCGCAACCTCGAGGGACGCGACGTGCCCTGGCCGCTGCGCGGCGACCGCGCGGCGAGCTACTCCGCGGAGCCGCCGGAAAACCACTCGGTGGTCGCCGGCGAGTGGTTCGCGCCCGACCATCAGGGCGAGCCGGTTTTGTCCTTCGGGGCCGAGCAGGCCGCGCTTTTGGAGCTCGACGTCGGCGACACGGTCACCGTCAATCTCCTCGGCCGGTCGATCTCCGGTCGGATCGTGGCGCTGCACGACGTCGATTTCCGCCGCGGCGGGATACAGATGATCATGATCTTCAATCCGGCCGCGCTCGGGGCGGCGCCGCACACCTATCTCGCGACCGTCTACGGTCAGGAATCGGTCGGCGGCGACTACTTGCGCGCCATCGCCAACGGCTTCCCGTCGGCGACGGCGGTGCCGACGAAGGAGATCATCGAGCGGCTCGCTTCGGCGGTCACCGACATCGCCGACGCGGCGCGCTACGGCGCTTTGGCGACGCTTCTGACCGGCCTCGTCGTGCTCGCGGGCGCGGCGGCGGCCGGGCAGCAAGCGCGGATCTACGAATCGTCGATCATGAAGACGATGGGCGCCGAGCGCGGCGCGCTGATTTCGGCGCTCACCTTCCGCTCGGCGCTGATGGGGCTGGCCGCGGGGCTGGTCGCGCTCGTCGCCGGGACGATCGCCGCCTGGGCGGTGGTGACCTTCGTCTTCTTCGAGACCTTCGTCTTCGACCTCGGCGTGGCGCTGACCATTCTCGGCTTCGGCCTCGCGGCGACGCTTCTGGCGGGCGCGGCCTTCGCTTACGGGCCGCTCTCGGCGCGGCCGGCGCGGGTCCTGCGGGCCCGCGCGTGATCGATGGCGCGAGGTCTTTAATCTCCGGGCGCCGCCCCCTATGGTAATACGCAGGAGCGGTTTGCGTTGAAATGCGGGTCGCTCCATCTAATATACAGAAACGGCGGGGGAAAATCCGCCCGAACGACCACATCGAGAGGGTGAACACATGGTTGATAGTCGTCCGAGCGTGATCCGGGCCGGCGCCGGCGCACAAATACGCGCCGACATCGACGCCGGCCTCCGCGCGTATATGAATCGCGTCTATGTGCTGATGGCCTTCGCCATGGCCGTCAGCGGCTTGCTGTCGTACTTCTTCGGCGCGCAGCTGTCCGCGCTGATTGACGCTGCGCGGTCGAGCGGCTTCCTCAATCTCGACAGCTATCTCGAGGCGGTGAGGACCGGCGCGGTGTCGGCGCCGGAAGGCGTCCTCTTGCCGCCGGCGCTGCTCGCGTCGATGTTCAGCTCGCCGTTTATCTACGTGCTGATGTTCGCGCCGCTCGGCTTGGTGCTGCTGCTCAGCTTCCGGGTGCATCGGATGAGCGCCGCCGCGGCCCAGGGCACGTTCTACGTCTACGCGGCGCTCGTCGGCGTCTCGCTGGCGACGATCTTCGTCCGCTTCACCGACTCGTCGATCTTCCAGACCTTCCTGGTCACCGCGGTCGCGTTCCTCGGCCTCAGCCTCTACGGCTACACGACGAAGCGCGATCTGTCGGGCCTCGGCCGGTTCCTGGTCATGGCGCTGATCGGCCTGATCGTGCTCATGATCCTGAGCATGTTCGGTCTCTTCGGCGAGACCATGGAGATGGTGATCGCCGGCGCCGGCCTGCTGATCTTCGCGGGTCTGACCGCCTACGACACGCAGGCGATCAAGAACGAGTATCTGGCGATGGCGCAGGCCGGCCCGGAAGGCCAGGCTTTCATGGAGAAGGGCGCGATCATGGGCGCGCTGCGCCTCTATCTCAACTTCCTCAACATGTTCCTCTTCATGTTGCACTTCCTCGGCGCGTCGAACGACTGACCCGAGGACCCCTGGGAAGAAGCGAGAGAGCCGCGGCCGAGGCCGCGGCTCTTTTGATTCGTCGGCGCCGATCCGACGCTGCGCCTTGCTCCTATCCGCCGCCGGCGTCAGCCTGCAGCGCCGGCCGAATCGCCATGCGCGGATCCACCGTTTTCAAATGCATCCGCGCGACGAGGAGGTTCGCCGCCACACAACTGGGTGGCGACGCGGGCTCGGCTTCGCGGAGGACGACAAGACCGGCCGCGACGGCCTTGATCTGCGCTTCGATCTGGCGACGCCGCGCGGCGTTCTGGCGGCGCAGGATCGCCAGCGTCAGGCCCTTGGCGCTGGCTCCGGTCGCCTCGGCGAAGCGGCGGGCCTGGAGTGGGTTGATCTTCACCGCGTCGATCCCTGCATCGCCCAACGCGCGCTCCAGCGCGTCTTTGGAGACATCGACGCCAACCAGGTTTTGCGTCATCTTCCCTCCGCCTCTGCTTGTCATGCGGCCCTTGTGGCCGCGTATCCGTTCAGGCCTGAGGAAAAGACGAGGGCGCTCCTACTCTAGCTCGGCCCCTATGGCGGCCGGCGAAATTCCGAGCCGACCCTCGCCGCCGTCGGGGAGGTTGTGCTCACCGGCGGCGTCTCTTTTTGCCGTGATCGACTGCGAAAGTCATAAGACAAGCAGGATCTGTTTAGAGCGCATTCGAACCATTCGGAGCCGCCTTGCTCCAGCTT
>CAZPTD010000102.1:0-12303 GCA_964588915.1 uncultured Neomegalonema sp.
CTGCCAGGCGCTCCTCTACGCCGACGCCTGCCAGCGCGCCGGAACCTTCAACCCCTGCGGCGTCGTCGACGCTCTGGAGGACTTCGAGTTTGACGGCATGGGCAACGGCCCGACGCTCTACCGCGCCGAGGATCACCAGTGCTTCAAGAAAGTGCTCGTGGTGAAGGGCAACGAGAACCCGACCTCGCAGTTCGACCTTCTCGAAGTCGTCGACGAGGTTCCGGCCGAGCGGGTCACCTACTCGATCGACCACCCGGACTTCCAGGGCGGCGAACTCGGCCCCTGCAACGCGGGCGCCTAACCCGCGCAGCGCGACGTAGCGCAGCGGACAAGCCAGCCGTCGCCCCGAAGACGTCTCCTCGGGGCGGCGGCGCTTGGCCGTAAGTCACAAACAGCGCCGTCGCCGAACCGTCTCGAGAGCTAAAGGAGAGCTCGGCGATGGACGCAATTCTTCTTCAGATCATGAACGGGCTCGACAAGGGCGGCGCCTACGCGCTGATCGCGCTTGGCCTGACGCTCATCTTCGGCACGCTCGGCGTGGTCAACTTCGCCCACGGCGCGCTCTTCATGCTCGGCGCGTTCTGCGCCGTCTCGATGAACGAGATCCTGCAGCTGTCCTTCGAAACGGTCGATCCCGAGCGCCTCGACTTCCTCGGCAATCCGCTCAAGGTGCAGACGCCCTATGTCGAGGAGTGGTTCGGCGATTTCGGGACGGTGATGATCGAATACTCCGTTCCGATCTCGATCCTGCTGGCGATTCCGTTCATGGCTCTCGTCGGCGTGATCATGGAGCGCGGGCTTATCCGCTTTTTCTACAAGCGGCCGCATGCGGATCAGATCCTCGTCACCTTCGGCCTCGCGATCGTTCTTCAGGAGATCATCAAGTCGATCTTCGGCGCCAACCCGATCCCGCAGGGCGCGCCCGACGCGCTTTCGGGCACCATCGAGATCATCTCGGGCCTTTCATACCCGTTCTGGCGGCTCGTCTATCTCTTCTTCTCGCTGCTCACGATCGCCGCGGTGATCTCGTTCCTGCAGTTCACGACCTTCGGCATGGTCGTCCGCGCCGGAATGGCGGACCGCGAGACCGTCGGCCTGCTCGGCATCAACATCCAGCGCCGCTTCACGATCGTCTTCGGCCTGGCCGCGGTCGTCGCCGGCCTCGCCGGGCTCATGTACACGCCGATATTGCCGCCCGATTACCATCTCGGCATGGACTTCCTGGTGCTGTCCTTCGTCGTCGTCGTCGTCGGCGGCATGGGCTCGATCACCGGCGCCGTCGCGGCGGGCTTCCTGCTCGGCATCCTGCAGTCCTTCGCGTCGATGAACGAGGTGAAGCAGATCTTCCCGGGCATCGACCAAATCATCATCTATCTCATCGCCGTCGTGATCCTGCTCGTGCGTCCGCGCGGCTTGATGGGACGTAAAGGCGTGATGGAGACCTGATCATGAACGCCGCCGCAGTCGTCCAAGCCGTCTCCAAGGCCCAGCCGCATCTCGGCGATCCGGCGCCGACGAAGAGAAAGGACCTCTTTCTTGTCATCGGCTTCGCCATCGCCGTCTTGACGATGCCGATCTGGCTCGATCCGCTCGACGCCGCCTATCCCGATTTGATGCAAAAATTCGCGATCTTCGGCATCTTCGCGATCGGCTTCAACCTGCTCTTCGGCCTGACCGGCTATCTCTCCTTCGGTCACGCCGCCTTCCTCGGCGTCGGCTCCTACGCCGCCGTCTGGTCGTTCAAGCTGCTCGGCATGAGCGTCTTTCCGGCGATCCTCTTCGGCGTCGTCTTCGGCGGGCTCTTCGCGGCGGTGATCGGCTTCATCGCGCTGCGAAGAACCGGGATCTACTTCTCGATCCTGACGCTCGCCTTCGCGCAGATGTCCTACAATCTCGCCTATTCGGTGCTGACGCCGATCACCAACGGCGAGACCGGCCTGCGCGTGCTGCAAAGCGATCCGCGCATCCTCGACCCGAGGATCACGGTCCCGCTCGGCGACGATCGCGCGGGCGAGGTCGTCAGCGCCTATGATCTCGACGGCGACGGCGCCCTCGGCTCGCAAGAGTTCCGCGCAGCCGTCGAGGCCGCGCCCTTCGGCGGCGTGATGGTCGACGCCAATTTCGGCCTGCTCGACGGCGACGTCAGCGGCGCGCTCGACGCGGAAGAGCTCTCGCTCATCCGAGCCCGCGTTCCGATGGGCGCCGATCGCGCCGACGCGCTTCTCGCCGACGCGGACGGCGACGGCGACGGCGCGCTCAGCGCGGAGGAGTTCGGCGCGATCGGCGACCGCGACCTCACGGGCTACGCGCGCTTCGAGGCGGCCGACGCCAATGGCGACGGCGGCGCCAGCGCCTCCGAACTATCGGAGCTGATGATCGGCGACTCGACCAAACCGCTGCTCGGCGACGTTTTCGGATTGGAGATGACCGGCCTCGGCGGCTTCTACTTCTGCGCCCTGCTCTTGATCCTCGGCTTCTATCTCTCGATGCGGATCTTCCGATCGCCCTTCGGGATGATGCTGCGCGCGATCAAGACCAACCAGCAGCGCATGCGCTACACCGGCCTCAATCCGAGGCCTTACGCGCTGGCGATCTTCGTCATCTCCGGCATGTACGCCGGCCTCGCCGGATCGATGATGGCGATCGTCGATCCGCTCGCCGGCGCCGAGCGCATGCAGTGGACCGCCTCGGGCGAGGTGGTGCTCATGACCATCCTCGGCGGCTCGGGCACGCTGCTCGGCCCGGTGCTCGGCTCGTCTGTCATCGAGTACTTCGCCAACATCCTGCAGCAGTTCAACGAGACCTCGCTCGTCGAGACCTTCAGCTTCCTGCCCGAGAACGTGGCCGAAGGCGTCGCCTCGGTGCTCCTGCTCTTCGTCGGCGAGGGATGGCACCTGACGCTCGGCCTGCTCTTCATGCTCGTCGTCATCTTCCTGCCCGGAGGGATCATGGAAGGCGTGCGCCGCATCGGCGGCTTCATCAAGCGGCGCATGGGGCCGGAGAAGCCGACCAAGGCCGCCGCCGAAAGCGGCGACGCGTCGCAACCGGCCGAATAGGGAGGGCGAGATGGCTGCGATCCTCACCGTCACCGACGTTAACAAGAGCTTCGGCGGCCTCAAGGCGCTGCACGAGGTCAACCTCTCGGTCGAAGAGGGCTCGGTCCACGCGATCATCGGCCCGAACGGCGCCGGCAAGTCGACGTTGCTCAACTGCTTCGTCGGCAAGCTCTCGCCGGACACCGGCGCGGTGCTCTTCAACGGCGTCTCTCTGCTCGGCCTCTCGCCGCACGAGATCAACCAGGTCGGCGTCAGCCGCGTCTTCCAGACGCCGGAGATCTTCGGCGAGCTCACCTTGCACGACAACGTCACGATCTCGGCCCTCGCCCATCGCGACGGCGCGTTCCGGCTGAAGCTGTGGAGGCATGTCGATGACGAGGCCGAGGCGCGCGAGAAGGCCGAGGAGATCCTCGCCAATGTCGGTCTCTTCGAAAAGCGGCTGATGATCGCGAGCTCGCTCTCGCGCGGCGACAAGCGGCGCCTCGAGCTCGCGATGTGCCTGGTGCAGGAGCCGAAGCTCCTCCTCCTCGACGAGCCGACCGCCGGCATGAGCCGCGCCGACACCAACGCGACCATCGAGCTGCTGAAGAAGATCGGCGACGAGCGCGGCGTCACCAAGGTGATCATCGAGCACGACATGCATGTCGTGTTCTCGCTCGCCGACAAGATCACGGTGCTCGCCCAGGGCACGCCGATCTGCGAGGGCAAGCCCGACGAGATCAAGGGCGATCCTCGCGTCCAGGAAGCTTATCTCGGAGGAGCGCATCTATGACGCTTCTGAACGAACCGTCGACGGCGTCGCAGAAGGCCTCGGGTCCCGACAAGGCGGCCGAGTCCTCCGGCTCGTCGTATTTCAGGGTCTCCGATCTGCACGCCTATTACGGCGAGAGCTACATCGTGCAGGGCGTCAGCTTCGACGTGCGCGAAGGCGAGATTCTCGCGCTTCTCGGCCGCAACGGCGCCGGAAAGACGTCGACGCTGCGCGCGATCGCGCAGATCGGTTCGCCCGAGATCAAGATGGGCGAGGTCTGGCTCGACGGAACCGCGCTCCACAAGATGTCGAGCTGGCAGGCGGCGCAGCAAGGCGTCGGATTGGTGCCGGAGGATCGGCGCATCATCCAGGGCCTCACGGTCGAGGAGAATCTGAAGCTCGCCCAAATCGCGCCGCCCGTAGGCTGGTCGATCGAGCGTCTCTACGAGCTCTTCCCGCGGCTCGGCGAGCGGCGCGGCCAGGAGGGCGTGACGATGTCCGGCGGCGAGCAGCAAATGCTCGCGATCGCTCGGGTTCTCGCCCGAGACGTCAAGCTGCTCCTGCTCGACGAGCCCTATGAAGGCCTCGCGCCGGTGATCGTGCAGGAGATCGAGAAGACCCTCGAAGAGGTCAAGCGCCTCGGCATGACGACGATCATCGTCGAGCAGAACGCCATCGCCGCGCTCCACCTCGCGGACCGCGCCGTCATTCTCGACACCGGCCAGGTCGTCTTCGACGGCGCGGCGCAGGACGTGCTCGACGACGCGGAGCTCCGCCAGGAGTATCTGGCGATCTGAGCGAGAGCGGGCTTTACCCGGCGGGCCGAAAGCCTCACTTTGTGCGCGACCGTCGCCGTGAGGAGCCTGCCCATGCCGTCCGAGCTCGAGACGCCCTTCGCCGTCGATTTCGCGGCGCCCGACGACGGCGCCGCGATGACGCGCGTCTTTCGCGACGCGTTCTCGTTCTATGTCTGGAAGACCGGCCGCCGGCCGCCGCCGATGGACCGCGACTATGCGCGGCTCATCGAGGACCATTTCGTCCTCAAGCTGACCGAGCGCGGCGACAGCGTCGGCTTCGCCGCGCTCCTGCCGCGGCGTCGCGCGCTCTATATCGACGCCATCGCGATCGCGCCGCAGCGACAGCGTATGGGCGGCGGATCGCTGTTGCTCGCTCGGACCGAACGCCTCGCCTCCGAGCTCTGCTTGACGACCGTTCAGCTGCACACGCCGGCGCGCGCCGGCCCGCTCGCCTTCTATCGCGCGCTCGGCTATCGCGAGACCAACCGCGAGGGCCGCGGCGCGCACGCCTATGCGCGCTTCGAGAAATCGATACGCACGGCGCTCGACGATCTGCTCGGCGCGTGAGGCGTTCGGGCTCTCGGCGACTTGAGGCAAGGAGCGCGCCGGCGCAGCGCCGCGGACAGCGCGCAACGAGACGAGGCGACGCCTAGCCCGCGCAGACCTGCGCGACGGATGGGCGAGGCGAACGCCGCAGCCGTTCCGTCAGGTCGGCACCCATCTTAGTTTTCACGCTCGAAGAACACCAAGTAACCGTTGCTGATCGTCCAATGACCGAGCGCAATAGTCAATATAATCAATCGGATAACGTAGACGATAAGATTGGGCGAATCGCCGATGATCTGCGTGACGCACCACCCTTCGTTATTATGCTCGTTGACGATCCGCTCGAACTTCCCGCGCGCGTCGGCGCCGAGCAAACCCAACAGTCCGCCGGCGAAAGTGATGCGTACAACTTTGTTCCGTTTCATCACGCCCCTCATGATCCATTGCGGTCCGAGACCGGCTCGGGTCTCATCCGCAACCCCTTTCTTGCGCGATGGCGGCTAACATGAACGGCCGATTCGGTCGAGCGCCGGCGTGTCTTATCGTCTGATCGGTTCTGATGGAGCCAACCTCGCCCTTGTCATCCCGGATAAGGCTGCGGCTTTCCGGGATGACGGCGTCATCCCGGGATGACGGCGTCATCAGCGTTGCATCCGCCTAAACAGATCCTGCTTTAGTCGCGCCGCGTCCACGCGATCGCGTCTTCGACGGTCGAAAAGCAGCGCGCGTCCGGCGCCGGCGGCCGAGCGATCATCACCACCGGCAGTCCGAGCGCGCGCGCCGCGTCGAGCTTGCCGCGTCCGTCGCGGCCGCCGCTGTTGCGCGCGACGATCCGGTCGATCCCGAGGCGCGAGAAAAGCGCCGCATCCGCCGTCGCGTCTCCGGGCGGCCCGATCTCGAGCCAGTCGATCCCCGGAACAGGAGCGCCGTCCTCAGCGGCGCGCGCCGCCCGCCAGAGGTCGTCGCGCGCCGCGAAGGCCGCGGAGCCCGCACGCCCGAGCGCGAGGAAGACGCGCTCACCGGCCCGTGGCGCCGCGACGGCGGCGGCGAGATCCGGAACCGCGCGCCAGTCGTCGCCCGGCCCCGGCGTCCACGCCGGCCGCTCGAGCCGAGCATAGGGCAGCCCGGCCGACGCGCAGGCCGCGACCGCGTTCGCGCTCATGCGCGCCGCGAAGGGATGAGTGGCGTCGAGAACAGCGTCGATCGCGTTTTCCCGGAGATACGCGAGGAGGCCGTCGGCGCCGCCGAACCCTCCGAGCCGCAGCGTCGCGCCCGCGGGAGCAAGCGCGGCGACGCGCCCGGCGAGCGAGAAGACGACCGCGAGCCCCGGCCGCGCCGCCAGCGTCTCGGCCGCCTGCCGCGCGCCCGCCGTTCCACCGAGAAGGAGGATCCGCTTCATTCGGCGCGCCCGACGATCCGGCCGGAACGGTCGACGACCAGGGTCGCGACCTCGACAGGCGCGCCGTCCAACGCCGCAAGCGCGGTCCGTCGCGCCGCCTCGGCCGTCGCCGCGGCGAGCTTCGGACCGGCGATGTCGAGCGCGGCCATTGCGGTCGGCGCCGCCGCGACGGCGGCCGCGTCCGCGCCGATCGCCGCCGCCGCGCGCCCGAGCGCCGCCATGTCGACCTGGCTCCGCGACGAATGCAGGTCGCGCGCGCCCTGGCCGAGCTTGGTCATCTTGGCGAAGCCGCCGGCGATGGTGAGACGCGGCAGCGGATGGCGCCTCAGATATTTCAGCGTCCCGCCGACGAAGTCGCCCATGTCGAGCATCGCCCAGTCCGGCAGCCCGAGCGCCGCCTGAGCCGCCTTCTCCGAGGTCGCGCCGGTCGCCGCCGCCACATGCGCCGCGCCGCCCGCCCTGGCCACGTCGATCCCGCGATGAATGGAGGCGATCCAAGCGGCGCAGCTATAGGGCTTGACGATCCCGGTCGTGCCGAGAATGGAGATCCCGCCCTCGATCCCGAGCCTCGGGTTCCAGGTCTTGGCCGCGAGCTCGGCGCCGCCCGGAACCGAGACTTCGACCTCGAGGTCGGCCGCCGCGCCGGCGCGCGTCGCGATGTCGGCGAGATGCTCGGTCATCATGCGGCGCGGAACCGGGTTGATCGCCGGCTCGCCGGGCGGGATCGGCAGGCCGGGACGCGTGACGACGCCGACGCCGTCGCCGGCGCGGAAGACGACGCCTCCGCCCGGCGCGCCGCGGCGCACCGTCGCACGGATGAGCGCGCCATGGGTCACGTCGGGATCGTCGCCCGCATCTTTGACGACGCCGGCCCTCGCCGCCGCGTCGGACGCGTCGCGCTCGGCGAGCTTGAAGACCGCGCGCCGGCCGATCGGCAGCAGAATCTCGACCGGATCGGGCCACGCGCCGGTCAGGAGCCGCGTCGCCGCCGCCGCCGCCGCCGCGGTCGCGCAGGCGCCGGTCGTGTAGCCGGTCCTCAGATCGCCGGCCGGTTTTCGTCCCGACGAGGTTTCGCTCGACTGATCGTCCGTCATGCCCGAAAGCTAGGCCGTCGCGACGCTCCTGTCGCGCCCCGAGACAAGCGACCGCTCGAGAGAGGCGGCCAAGCTGGAGAGAAGGACCGCCCGTGACCGCGCCGACGCCGCCCGAGTTTCCGAACGCCGCGACAGGCGGCTGGCCGGTCTTTCCACCCGGGCTGGTCTGGCTCGTCGGCGCCGGCCCCGGCGATCCCGGCCTTTTCACCTTGCACGGCCTGAACGCGCTCCGACAGGCGGACGTCGTCGTCTACGACGCGCTCGTCGACGCCGCGATTCTCGAATGGTCGCGCCCCGGGACCACGGTCGAATACGCCGGCAAGCGCGGCGGCAAGCCGTCGCCGAAGCAGCGCGACATCTCCTTGCGCCTGATCGAGCACGCGCGCGCCGGCAAGCGCGTCCTTCGCCTCAAGGGCGGCGATCCGTTCCTCTTCGGCCGCGGCGGCGAGGAGGCGCATGCGCTCGTCGCCGCCGGCGTCCCGATCCGCGTGACGCCCGGCATCACCGCCGGCATCGGCGGCCTCGCCTACGCCGGCGTGCCGGCGACGCATCGCGACGTCAATCAGACGCTCACCTTCATCACCGGCCACGACCACACCGGCGCGGCGCCCGGCGCGGTCGACTGGGCGGCGCTGGCGACGGGCGGTCAGGTTCTGATCCTCTACATGGCGATGAAGCATCTCGGCGCGATCGCCGCCAAGCTGATCGCCGGCGGGCGACCGGCCGAGGAGCCCGTCGTCATCGTCATGAACGCGACCCTGCCCGACCAGCGCGTGCTCGAGACGACGCTCGGCCGCGCCGCCGAAGACGCCGAGGCGGAGGCGTTCGGCGCGCCGGCGGTGGTCTGTGTCGGCCGCGTCGCGCTCATGCGCCAAGCGCTCGACTGGATGGCCCAAGCGCGCGGCGCGGCGCCGAGGAGCCTCGATCCGCTCGGGCTCGGGCGTCTCGACGAGCCCGCCGCCTCTTGATGCGGCGCTCCGCGCTTCTCATCGGCGCGGCGGCGTCCGGCGCGGGCAAGACGACGGCGACGCTCGGCCTCCTGCGCGCGCTCCGGCGCTCGGGCCGCGCGGTCGCCGCCGCCAAGAGCGGGCCGGACTATATCGATCGCGAGTTCCTCGCCGCCGCCTGCCGCAGCGGCGCCGCGACGCTCGACGCCTTCGCGATGAGCCCCGAGGCGCTCCGCGCCCGCGCGCGCGAACATCTCGACTCCGAAGGGGCCGATCTCCTCGTGATCGAGGGCGCAATGGGCGTCTTCGACGGCGCGCTCGGCGCCCGGGATGCGCCGGCGGTCGGGATCGGCGCCTCGGCGCGGGTCGCTGCGGCGCTCGGCGCGCCCATCGTCCTCGTCGTCGACGCGAGCCATCGCGGACAAAGCGCGCTCGTCGATCCCGTCGGCGTCGCCGCCGCGCTCGCGGCCTGGACCAAGGACGCGCCGATCCTCGCCGGCGTCATCCTCAACAAGACCGTCTCCGAGCGCCACGCCGAGATGGCGCGTGTCGCGATCGCGGCGACGGGCTTCGCGGTCTTCGGCGCGATCGCCCGCGACGCCGCGCTCGCCGCGCCGTCGCGCCATCTCGGGCTCACGCTCGCGCGCTAGCACGCCGATCTCGACGGCTTTCTCGACCGCGCCGCCGACGCGGTCGAGGCCGGCGTCGATCTCGACGCGCTCGCCGCGGCGGCGGGCCGCCCGCCGCCCGCCGCGCCGGAGCCGCCGCGCCTGGCGCCGATCGGCCAGCGGATCGCCGTCGCCTCCGACGACGCCTTCGCCTTCGTGTATCCGCATCTCCTCGCGGATTGGCGGCGCCAGGGCGCCGAGATTCTGCCCTTCTCGCCGCTCGCCGACGCGCCGCCCGATCCCGCCGCCGACGCGGTGTTCCTGCCCGGCGGCTATCCGGAGCTCCATGGCCGGGCGCTCGCCGAGGCGGCTCGGTTCCGCGGCGGGATGACGGCGGCGGCGGCGAAGGGCGTCCGGATCTATGGCGAGTGCGGCGGCTACATGGTTCTCGGCGAGGGGCTGACCGACGGCGACGGCGCGCGCTGGCCGATGCTCGGGCTTCTGCCGCTCGAGACGCGCATGACGCCGCGGCGGACCGCGCTCGGCTATCGCCGGCTCCAGCCGCTCGCCGGCGCGCCCTTCGACGGCCCGCTCCCTTCTCGCGAAGTCCTGGGCCACGAGTTTCACTATGCGGAGATCGTCTCCGAGGGCGACGGCCCGCGCCTCTTCGAGGCCGCCGACGCGTCCGGCGCCCCGCTCGGCGCGATCGGGTTGGCGCGCGGCTCGGTCTCGGGCTCCTTCGCCCATGTGATCGCGCCCGCCTAAAGCGGCCCGGGGCGACGAGGCCGCGGAGCGCGCGCGGCGTCCTCGGGATGTGATAGTCTGCGGGCGCCGCCCGCCCGCCGTTGATTCGGAGATGCGCCGCGGCTCGAACAGGACATCCGGGACGAAGGCGGACGAATGATGCGGCGCCTGAAGCGCTCAATGCCGGTTGCGGCGCTTTTATGCGTCGCCCTCGGCGCGGCGGCGAACGCCCGCGAGATCATTGCCGTTGGAGTCGTCGACCTTCGCGGCGTCGTCGAACGATGCGCGGACGCGGCGGGAGGGACGACCGAGGGCGCGCCGCGCTACCAAGCCCTCGGGACCGCGAGCGCGATTCGCCTTTTCTGCGGCGGGGTCGGGGTCGAGTATCCGGACATCTTGGCGACGCGTCGGCCGCTGAGGCCCGACGAGGTGAAGGCGTGCCAGATCAACGGCGTCGAGGTGCGGGAGGCGCCGCTCGGGATCGACGTCTACGTCACCGTCAAAGTCGCCCATCTCCGCGTGATCGAGGATCTCGATCGCGTCGCCGCCGCCTGCCCGCTCGAACCGCTCGCGCCGCCAGTCGGCCTGCGCGGCGCGATCGTCGCCAATAGCGGCGTCGCGGAGCCGCTGGCCCGGTGCTTCGAGACCGAGGCGCCGCGCGCCGGCGCCTACATCCCGAGCGTGCGCTACCCCTCTCCCGAGGCGGCCGCCCAATTTTGCGCCGGCGCGATCGACGCGATGTTCGTCTCGGTCGTTCCGCGCCGGCAGGATCGGCGCCGGTGCGCAAACAACGGCGTATCGCTCGAAACACAGACGACCGAGAGGGCGACGATCTGGCTCAACGAGAGACAAATCTTGGCCAAGACGCCGTTGCCGGACCTCGTTTCGGCCTGCCTGAGGGCGCGGTGAACCCGCCAGATCACCTCTGGCGCGGCTTAAGACGCGCGATCGGAGCCGCGGCGGAACAGAGAGCGCGCTGGCCGCGACCGCGGGCGGCCATGTCTGATGGGCGCCTGATTCAGCACGTCGAAGAGCGAACCAACGTCTACCGGTTCGAGGCGGCCAGCGAGACGCCCGAGAAGATCAAAAATCCGCCCACGCCCTGCTGCAGACGCCCCATGCCGCCCATGCGGTCGACGAGGCCGCGCGTGAAGCGGCCGGCGAGCACATAGAGCGCGCCGGCGAGAAGCTCCAAGAGCAGGAAGGCCGCGCCCATGGTCAGGATCTGAGGCGCGATCGGCGCGCCTTCCGAGAGGAACTGCGGAAAGAACGCCGTGAAGATGGCGATCGCCTTCGGGTTGCCGATCGCGAACAGGAAGTCCTGGCGCGCATAGGCCCAGGCGCCGCCGGCGAGGTCGGTTTTCGCTTCGGCCGCCGGCGCGCGCAGCATCTTGACGCCGATATAGACGAGATAGGCGGCGCCCAGAATCTTAACGATCCAAAGCGCCGATCCCGAGGCCGCCAACGCCGCGCCGAGCCCGACAGCGGTGATCGCGATCAAGAGCGCGAACGCCGGCAACCGCCCGGCGCTCGCCAAGAGCGCCAGCGCGACCGGCAGACGCGCGCCGTTGACGAAGGCGGTCACGTTGTTCGGCCCCGGCGCCATGTTGAGCGCGAAACAGGCCGGGACGAAGAGCGCCCAACTGATGAGCCCGTCGGCGAAGACGAACATATCGATAGCCCCATCGGATCGCTGGCGGAGAGAGCGACGAGCTACGCTCTCGCGCCGGAAGGGTCAAGAAACGCGCCGCCGAGCGCCTCGTCGATCAGCTCCGCCGTCTCTTTCTGACCGTAGAGCGCGATGAAGCCGCCGAAGCGCGGTCCTTGGCTCTGGCCGAGCAGCACCTCGTAGATCGCCTTGAACCAATCGCGGAGCGGCTCGAAGTCGTGCGCCTTGCCGATCGCGAACACCTCCGACTGGAGCTCCTCGGCGCCCAGGCCCGGCGCGAGGTCGCGGAGCTTGGTCGCGAGCTCGCCGAGCGCGGCGCGCTCCTTCTCGGTCGGCGCGCGATAGGTCTTCGTCGGCCGAACATGGTCCTGATAGTAGCGCACCGCGCGCGCGACCGCGGCGCCGAGCTCAGGATGCGTCTTCGGCGTCGCCTTCGGCGCGTAGCGCTTGATGAAGCCCCAGAGCACGGCCGGATCCTCGGCCGAGGCCGCCGAGGCGAGGTTCAGCAGCATCGAGAAGGCGACAGACTCCGGCTCGGGATCGGGCGGCGCGCCGTCATGGATGTGCCAGACCGGGTTCTCGAGCCGCGCCGCGGCGGCCTGGCCGGCATAGGCGCGCAGATGCTGATGATACTCGTCCTCGGCTTTCGGGATGACGTCGAAAAAGAGCCGCTTCGCCGTTCTCGGCTTCTG
>CAZPTD010000103.1:0-12261 GCA_964588915.1 uncultured Neomegalonema sp.
GGTCGCCGGCGCGGTGCTCGGCGCGCCGATCTCGACCACGCTGATCGTCTTCGAGCTGACGGAGAGCTACGGCGCGGCGATCGCGGCGATGGTCTCGACCTCGGTGGCGACCGTGGCGACGCAGCAGATCTTCCGCAAGAGCTACTTCCATTGGCAGCTCGCGCGCCGCGGCGTCGATCTCATCGCCGGGCCTCAGCATTCGGTTCTGCCGGGAATGAAGGTCGGACGGCACATGCGCTGGCGCGGCTCGGAGAACGGCGCCTCCGATTCGGCGTCTTGGGAGCTTGCGCGTCAGGGCGTGAGCCTCGCGCCGGGCGACGACTTTCGCCGCGCCTTCGAGCTCTTTCGCGGCGGAAGGCTTTCGTTCCTGCCGGTGCTCGATCCGGCCAGGGGCTCGACGGACGGCGACGCGCTGCTCGGCGCGCTTTTCTATGTCGATGCGCTCGAGGCCTATAACCGCGCGCTTCTGCAGACCCATGAGGAGGAGCACAGCTAACGATAGTTGTATAGACAAATATGCATCAGATCCCGTGGCCCGCCCGAATCTGACATAAATCTGTCATAGACATGCGGGCGGGCGCCGCTACCCTTTGTTCATGAGCAGGGTTCGGCGGGCGGAAGATCACGGTCTCGGAAAGGACCCGACGCGATGTCTTATTCTCGATTGCAACGCTCGATGCGCGCCGGCGCGGCGCTCGCCCTGATCTCGGCCGCCGCCCTATGGGCGCCCGGCGCGCCGCGGGCGCAGACGGAAGGCGACGGGGCTGAGCGTCCGGAATTCTGCGCCATGCTCGTCGCCTTCGACCGAGCGATGCAGCGTCGGTATTACAACGCCAATTACGCGCCTTCGACGATGGATTGCAGCTTCATCGGCGCCCAGGGCTGCAGCTTCGAGGCGCCGCGCGAGATCGTCATCCGCGTGACCCATGTCCGCGACCTCGGCTGCGACGCGGGCGGCGACTGCCGATTCCAGGCGCGCCAGGTTTGCGAGGCGGAGACGCGGTCGCTCTATTCTTGTCAGACGTTGATGTCCGCGTTCACCGCGCATTACGAGGTGTCGGGCACCTATACGCCGCGCGAAAGCGGCGGGGGCTGGCGGCTCGAGGACTGGCGCCGGGATCCCGCGCCGCGGCTCGAGGCGGCCGAATACGAGATCGACAAGGTCTGCCCGCCATCGTGATTTCCGGACGGCCCTGACGCGTGATGCAACGCGACCGACGCGCTTGAAGCTGCGCCGTCCCGGCCTCGAGCCGGGCCTCGGGACGGTCGCCGGCGCCGCCCTTCCGGCCGCTGCGGCGCCGTTTCGCTCGGATTTCCGGGTCTCGCGCCGGTTCCGAGGCCCTGGTCGGGCCAGGGGCGGCACAGCGTCGACGCGGTCGGTTCGATCTCACGTCAACGCGCCTCGAGAGCCGATCGGCGCCGTCGCCGCGTCGAGCCAGGAGGCGACGGCCGCGTCCGCGGTCGGGCCGCTCGCGAGATAGGGCCCGATCTCGGCGCGCACGCGGGCGTGATAGGCGTCGAGCCAGGCGCGCTCGGACGCGTCGAGAAGCTCGATCGCCAGGATCCGCCGGTCGATCGGCGCGAGCGTCAGCGTCTCGAAGCGATGGACCTTGCGCTCGCCCGCCGGTTCGCCCGGCAGAAGCGCGTCGGTCGGCGTCTCCGCCGGCGCGACGAGCACCAGGTTCTCGATCCGCACGCCGAAGGCGCCCGGCTTGTAGCGTCCGGGCTCGTTCGAGACGATCATGCCCGCCTCGCCCGGCGCCGCGCCGCGGGCGGAGACGCTCTGCGGCCCTTCATGCACCGACAGGAAGCTGCCGACGCCGTGCCCGGTGCCGTGACCGTAATCGAGGCCGGCGCGCCAGAGCGCGAGGCGCGCGAACGGGTCGAGCGCGCGGCCGGGCGTCTTCTCCGGGAATCGAAGCTCGGAGACGGCGATCATGCCCTTCAGCACGCGGGCGCAGGCGGCGCGCATCTCGAGGCTCGGCGCGCCGACCGCGATCGTCCGCGTGACGTCGGTGGTGCCGTCCGGATACTGCGCGCCGCTGTCGATGAGCAGGAGCCCGTCGCCGGCGACGACCGCCGATCCGGCGGCCGGCGCGCGGTAATGCGGCAGCGCGCCGTTGGCGCCGAAGGCGACGATATGCGCGAAGCTCTCATCGACGAAGCGCGCGCCGAGGGCGGCGGCGGTCTCGCGGCGCGTCTCGACGAGCCGCTCGCCGATCCCGGCTTCGTCGAGCCGCTCGCCGGCGGCGAGCGCGCCGTCGAGCCAGGCGAGGAAGCGGACCATCGCGACGCCGTCGCGCAGATGCGCGGCGCGCGCGCCGGCGATCTCGGCGGCGTTCTTGCGCGCGCGCGGCAGGATCAGCGGATCCTCGCGCCAGACGACCTCGGCGCCCGCGGCCTCGAGCGCTTGGGCGACGGCGACCGGCGCTCGCGCCTTGTCGACGCCGATCCGACCGGCCGCCTCCGCGAGCGCCGTCTCGAAGGCGTCGATCGGCTCGATCGCGACCTCGTTGCCCAGCGCCGCCCGGAGATCGGAGTCGAACCGTTCGGGATCGGTGAAGAGCCGCACGCGGCCCGCCGCGTCGAGAAGCGCGTAGGCGAGCACGATCGGCGTGTTCGGCGTGTCGGCGCCGCGGATGTTGAGGAGCCAGGCGATCGCCGTCGGGTCGGTGAGCGCCATCGCGTCGAGCTTCTCCTCGGCGAGCGTCTCGGCGACGCGCGCGCGCTTCGACGCCGCCGTCTCGCCGGCGAGCGCGTCGGGATGCGCGTAGGCCGGCGCCGTCGGCGGCGCCGGGCGGTCGCGCCACAGCGGGTCGACATAGTTGCCGGGCGCGGGCTCGAGCGTCGCCGTCGCCGCCGCCGCCCCTTTCGTCAGCCGCTCGATTTCCGTCGCCGTGTGGAGCCACGGATCGTAGGCGACGCGCCCGCCCGCCAGCGGCGCGGACTTGAGCCAATCGGCGGCCGGCGTGTCGGCGATCGGAACCACGTCGATCTGCGAGCGATCGACCTGCCGCGCCGCCTGCTCCTCGTAGCGGCCGTCGACGAAGAGCGCGGCGCGTTCGTCGAGGACGATCGCGAGGCCGGCCGAGCCGGTGAAGCCGGTGACGAAGGCGAGCCGCTCGTCCGAGCGCGGCGGCGTCTCGTTCTGATGGCGGTCCGCCCGCGGCACGAGAAAACCGTTGAAGCCGTCTTGCCGATAGGCGGCGCGGAGATCGGAGAGAAGGGACATGGGCGCCTCGCCGGTGTTGTCGAAAGGCAGAAATACTGCGCGCGCAGCGCTTCGCTCAAGGGGCGGGCGCAGGTTTCGCTTGTTGACCGGTCGAGGCGCCGCTCTCGTGAGAGCGCGTCCGCCGTCGGCGATCGGCGGACGGACGGGCGCGCGGAAGGCGCGGGAGAAGGGGAAGCACATGTCATTCGGAAAGATCGCGGCCGCGTTCGGCGCGGCGGCGCTGCTCTCGGCCTGCGCGGCCAAGCAGGAGGCGACGCCGCCGCCCGAGCCGGCCGAGCCGGCGCGGCCGGCGTCGATCGTCGGCCAGCCGGGCGCGACCTGCGGATCGGCCTCGTGGTACGGCGACGAGCTTCGCGGCGATCCGACCGCGAGCGGCGAGCCGTTCAATCCCGACGGCTTGACGGCGGCGCATCGCGAACTGCCGCTCGGATCGGTGATCCTGGTCGAGTGGGAGGGCGAGCAGGTGGAGGTTCGGGTCAACGACCGCGGTCCTTATCACGGCGACCGCGTTCTCGATCTGTCGCGCGCCGCCGCGGACGTGCTCGGCTACACCGATCTCGGCGCCGCCGACGTCTGCTTCCAAGTCGTCGCCGGCGCGTGACGGCGTCGGCGCGACGATCGGGCGACGCGGACGCGCGCGCCCGATTCTTTTCGCGGAGGGCTTCCTTTCGCAGAAGCGGACGCCGATCTACCGAGCGTTCTCGACGGACCGCTGGCCGGCGCGCGGACGGCCGCCTCTGACTCAGACCGATCCTCATGACCCTTCTGATGCTTGTCGGCGGCCTGGCGCTCCTGGTCGCGGGCGGCGAAGCGCTCGTGCGCGGCGCTGTCGCGGCGGCGGCGCGCTTCGGCGTCTCGCCGCTTCTCATCGGCCTCACCCTCGTCGGCTTCGGCACCTCGACGCCGGAACTCGTCACCAGCCTCGAGGCCGCCTTCCTCGACGCGCCCGGCATCGCGATCGGCAATGTCGTCGGCAGCAACATCGCCAACATCCTCTTGATCCTCGGCGTCGCGGCGCTGATCTCGCCGATCCTGGTGCAGCGCGCGTCGCTCATCCGCGACGGCGGCGTCGCGGCGCTGGCGGCGCTCGCCTGCGCCGGCGTGATCGCGGTCGGCGCGTTGGAGCGCTGGGCCGGCGCGGCGCTCCTTCTCGGCCTCGTCGCCTATCTCGTCGCCGCCTATCGCCGCGAGCGAAGCCAGGCGGCGAGCGGCCATGCGGCGGCGGAAGCGGCGGGCGCCGCGCCCGTCATCCCGCTGTGGCGCGCGGCGGCGTTCTTCGTCGGCGGCCTCGCCGCGACGATCTTCGGCGCCAAGCTCCTGGTCTCCGCAGCGATCGACGCCGCGCTCGGCTTCGGCGTCTCCGAGGCGGTGATCGGGCTCACGATCGTCGCGGTCGGCACGTCGCTGCCCGAGCTCGTGACCGGCGTCATGGCGGCGCGGCGCGGCCATGCCGACATCGCCTTCGGCAACGTCGTCGGCAGCAACATCTTCAACGTCTTCGGCATTCTCGGCGTCACCGCGCTCGTCCATCCGATCCCGGCGCCGCAGAGCATCGCCGACTTCGACGTCTGGGTGATGCTCGGCGCGACGGCGGCGCTCTTCGTCGTCGCCGCGACCAGCCGGCGCATCACCCGCGGCGAGGGCGGCGCCCTTCTCGCGGCTTACGTCGTCTATATCGCGGCGCTGCTGCTCTTCGCCGCGCCGGCGCCCTAAGCGCCGGCCGGCGTCGGTCCGCCCTCGTTCGGCCGTCCGTCGTCCGGCGCGGTCTCGGCTGGCTGGGCGTCGGCCGGCGGCGCCTCTTCTTCGCCGGGCGAGCGCGGATCGAGATTGGCGCCCTCGGGCGTGGTGCGGACCACGCCGGCGGGAACGAAGGCGCCCTTGTCCTCCGTCGCCGGCGCGGCGCGGCGGGTCATGCGGAAGAGGGCGAAGGCCGCGAGCGCGAGATGCGCGAGCCCCGAAGTGAGGAAGAGCGTGTTCGGCCCGAGCCCCGTCATCACGAACGACGCCAGGATCGGCCCGAGCATCGCGCCGACGCCCCAGAGGAGCAGAAACCCGCTCGAGGCCTCGACGAAATTGCCGGGCTCGACGAAGTCGTTGAGATGCGCGGTGCACAGCCCGTAAAGCGGGAAGGCGAACATGCCGAGGACGAACGCGCTGACGATCCAGCTCGTCGCGTCGGCGCCCGGCTCGGCGCTGCGCAGCCCGAGCCAGAGCTCGACCGCGAGCGCCGCCAGCGCGGCGCCGGCGATCACGTAGCGCCGGTCGACGCGGTCCGACAGATAGCCGAGCGGCAGCTGGCTGATCGCGGCGCCGAGAAAGGCGGCGCTCACGAAGAGCGAGGTCTCGAACGCGCCGAATTCGAACCGCGCGCCGAGCACCGGCGCCAGCGTCCCGAACGAGCCGTTGGCGACGCCGATCATGATCGCGCCGAGCCCGGCGACGGGCGAGATGCGGAAGATCCGGACGAGGCGCACGCGCACGCTCTGGATCGGCGCCGGGCCGGTCGAGGTGGTGAGGCTGACCGGGATCAGCGCCGCCGAGATCAGGATCGCCATCACCGCGAAGAGCGTGAAGTTGGCCGGGCTGTCGAGGCCGATCGAGAGCTGGCCGGACATCACCGCCGAATAGTTGACGACGAGATAGGCGCCGAAGATGGCGCCGCGATTGGTGTTGTCGGCGCGCTCGTTGAGCCAGCTCTCGACGATCATGAACATGCCGGCGAGCGCCGCGCCGCTGACGAGGCGGAGCAGGATCCACGCCGCAGGCTCGATCGCGAGCACATAGGCGAGGGCGGCGTTGGCGGCGATGGCGGCGAAGACGGCGAGGGCGCGGATATGGCCGACGCGGCGGATGATGAAGGGCGCGCCGAGGCAGCCGATCATGAAGCCGAGCGAGTAGCCGGCGCCGAGCGCGCCGAGAATGGGCGTCGAGAAGCCCTCGGAGACGCCGCGCAGCGGCAGAACCATGCCCTGGAGGCCGTTGCCGAGAAACACGAGAGCGGCGCTCAACAGCACCGCGCCGACCACAGCTAACGCCGATCTCATCCTGATCCGTCGCCCTTTTTCGTTTTCCGGAGACCAGCAGGACGCCGGCGGCTGAGCAAGGGTAAAGTGCGGTCGGCGCAGGGCGTGGGCGCGTTCGGGGAGCGGGAGCGTGAACGCGGCGCGACCATCCGGCTCGCCGCTCAGAGCTGGCGCGCCGGCCGACCGGGCGCGGCGGCGCCGGCTCGCCGGAGACGAAGGCCGAGCAGAACGGGATCTTGCGGCTTCTCGAAGCCTATGGCGCGGGATCGGCGGCGGCCGCGCGTCGCGGAGATCTTTGGCGCCGGTCCGCTTCGAGGACTGCGAGGTCCCGGACCTGCAGATCGAGTGGCCCGGATCAAGGGGGCAAGGTCAGGGTCTCGGCGGCGTTGAAGTCAGCTTCTCGCAATGCTTCCGAGCGGCGCTTGGTCACTCGTCCCGCCGCCGTAGACGGCGGACGGGGCCCTCGCTGAAAAAGAGCCGCCGCAGAAGACCGCGCGGCGAGTCTTCGTCGCGCCAGCCCTCTTCGCCGATGAGCGGCACGAAGCTGACGCGGCCGAGATCGTCGCGCTCGAAGTCGTCCTCCGAGACGCGGGTGATCCGGACCAGCTCCTGGCCGAACGCGTTCTTGCCGATCGGCATCACCAGGCGGCCGCCGATCGCCAGCTGGCCGAGCAGCGATTTCGGCGCCTCGGGCCCGCCGGCCGACACCAGGATCGCGTCGAAGGGCGCGGCCTCCGGCCAGCCCTTGGTGCCGTCGGCGCAGCGCAAACGCGCGTTCTCGCAGCCCGCCTCGGCGAGGCGCCGCTTCGCTTCCTCGGCCAGCGCCTCGATCCGCTCGATCGCGTAGACCTCGCCGGCGATCTCGGCGAGGACCGCCGCCGCGTAGCCGGAGCCGGCGCCGACCTCGAGCGCCTTCTCGCCGCCTCGGAGCTTCAGCGCTTCGATCATCAGAGCGACGACGAGCGGCTGCGAGATCGTCTGCCCTTCGCCGATCGGCAGCGGCGCGTCGTCATAGGCGGCGTCGCGCAGATGCAGCGGCACGAAGCGCTCGCGCGGCACGCGGCGCATCGCGTCCAAGACGCGCGGATCGCGCACGCCGCGGCGGACGATCTGCCGCTCGACCATGCGCTCTCTGGCGTCCTGATGCTCCGACATGACGGTGGTTCGCTTCGGTCGCGTCGCTCCAGGCCGACGACCATACGCGAATCTTCGGGCGCGCGCGCGGTTTCGCGCCGTTCTGGCGTCCGATCGAACGCATTCACGCCGCCGCGACGCTGGTGAAGCCGCCTCGGACCTCGCGCGCCGGGCGCGTCGCCCGCGCCCCCGGGGCGGTCGCCCTGCGACGATCCGGCAGGACGGCGGCCGCTTAGCGCGCCCGTCGCAGAAAAGCGAAGGTTTCATCGCGGCGTTCGAAGTATTCGAACGGTCCACACACCCTAGTTGGCCCGGAATCCGCCGCCCGGCGCGGAGAAGGAGCCGCCGCCGCGACGATTCGGCGTCGCCGAGAACCGGCCCGACGCGCCGGAGTTCTGCACTGGCCAGCATGATTTGCCTTCGGCGTCCGAGCAGTTGGCCACGAAGGAGTCGTCCGGACAGTCGGCGCCGTCGTCGACCGTGATGCAGCCCGTCGCCGTCGGCACGCTGATGTCCGCATGCTCGCAGCAGGCTCGGAAGACCTCTCGTCGGTTTTCCGCGCGCGCGTTCGAGGCGCCGACCGCGAGGACGATCGCGGCCGCCGTCAGCAAGATCACGGCTCGGGTTGAGGCTTGATGCGGCATGGGCGCGGATTTCCTTTCGTCTCCGCCGCGTCGACGCCGAGCCGTCGGCGATGGCTCTACGTCGCGGCGGCGCTGTGGCCATGGCGGCCACGCTCGGATGCAAAGGAGCCGAAACTGTGGCCGATGGCGGGCTTGCGATCGTCGCGCCGGCCGCGCGTCAGCCGAGCTTCAGATCGAGGAGCTGCAGCTCGGTGTAGAGATGGTCGACCGCGGCGCCGGAGAGCCGCGCCGATTTCACGAAGCGCGGCGGCTCCAGCGGCGTCGTCTCCGCCTCGGGCGGCGGAGCGGCGCAGAAGCGCGCGTCGGCGGAGAGGCGGGCGTCGTCGTCCGGCAGCAGCGCGTTCGCCGCGGCCTGGCCGTAGCGCGCCAGAAAGCCTGTGTCCGAGACGTGGAGAACGTCCCACCAGGTCTGGTCGGCGCCTTTCCTGACCACCGAGAAGAAGGCGAGCGTTCGGCCCTCCTCATGCTCGAAGAGAATCGGCCTCGCCGGCAGACCGCGATGGTCGTCGAGGAGCCGAAGCTGCGCTGGGCCGACGCGGTCGCGGATCCGCTCCGGGTCGCGCTCCACGCTGAGGCCCGGCGTCGGACCGCCGCGGCGACGCCAGTCGTAGCGGCGGTCGTCGAGCACGCGGTAGCCGACGGCGTCGAGGATATGCAGCGTCTTACTGCTGCTCGTCATGATCGTGTAATGGTTCGCCGGATCGGCGGTGACGTCGGCCATCAGCCGCTTGCCGACGCCCTGGCCGCGGCAGTCGCGATGCAGCCACCAGGCGCAGATATTGACCAGCCGCTCCATGCGGCCGGCGATCTCGCGATCGGCGTAGACCGCGCCGACGAAGCCGAGCAGCCGCTCGCCGCCGGCCGCGTCGCGCTCGAAGGCGACGCGGCCGAAATCCGGCTTTTCTTCGAGCCAGCGATACGCGAAGAGCCGCCGCCAGCGCTCCGGCGCGATCTTGCGGTTCATGTTCTCATGGAGGAGCGCCGAAACCGCCTCCGCGTCCTCGTAGCGGGCCGGGCGAATGTCGATCATGGCGCGAAGATCTCCCAGGCCGAGACGGGGCGGGCGGCGGCATGCGCGGCGACGAGGCCGAGAAGCCGCTCGGTGAACGCCCAGCCGGCCTCGTCGAGGTCGATATGGTGGGTCAGGAGCCCGGTCGCTTCGTCGGCGTCGACGGCGCCCGCCCGGCGCTGGGCGAGATGCTCGACGACCTGGCCGACCGCGCGGTCCTCGCCGGCGAAGCGCCGCTCGGCCTTCCATTTGATCGGGTCGCAATGGGCGTTGGTGACGCGGAAGCCGGCGACGGGCTCGGCGGCCGCGCGCGGGCCGAAGGCGGAGACGCCGTGATAGCCGCGCTCGGCGAGCGGCGCGAAGAGGGCCGGGTCGATGCGGTTCCAGGGCGGCGCGACGACCGGCAGGAAGAGCGCGCCGAGCCCGTCTTCGAGCCGCTTGCGGCCGTCCTCGAGCTCGCCGAGAACCGCCTCGATCGGCCGATGCGGCCCGAGCTCCCAGGCGCCCGCGCCGACGCCGCGCGGCGCGTGGTTGACATGCGCGTAGCCGTGCTGGAGCGCGGCGAGGCCGGGCGTGTCGGAGAGCGCCGCGGCGAGCGCCGGGTCGAGCCGGGCGGGAATGACGGCCGGCGCGAGCGGAGCTTTGTAGCGCTCGGAAAGCGCCAGCATCCGGTCGAGCTTCGGCCCGGGCGCGGTCGCGTCGTCGTCGCGCCACCAGAACGTCGCTCGGCGCCCGTCGCGCGCCCAGGCGTCGAGCTCGGCCTCCAAGGCGCGCCAAGGGTCGGCGGCCGCTTCCATCTGATCTGCGCTGCTCATGCCGCAGCACTTACGACGCCGCGCCGCCCCGCGCCATGGCGGCTCGCGAAAAAGCGATGCGCGCAGGGATCGGCGTCAGACCTCGACCGGCTGGTAATGCGCGATCCGTCTTTCGCGCACCAGCTCCGCCTCGTCCGGATGGATATGCGCGCTCTCGTAGTCCTCGCCGGCGAACGCCTTGAGCGATTCGAGGTCCTTCCAGATCATCACCATGCAGAACTCGGTCGGGCTCTCCGCCCGCGGCGCGCCGGCCGTGACCGAGACCAGGCCCGGCGTGCGCTTCATCAGCGGGATGGCGGTGTTGTGAAAGAAGTCGCCGAACGCGGCCTCCTTGCCGGGGTGAGTGGAAACTTGGAATATGCGCATGATCATGGGTTGGACCTCCGAGTAGTGGTCTAGGCTGATCACTAATGCGCGGATGGCGCAATGTTGGCCGCCGGCCGAGACGCGCCGCGAGTCCGGCGTCTCGAGGCGCGTCTTCAGGGCGCCGCACGGTTCGGCGGCAGTTTCCATTTGATCTGCGCCGCTCATGCCGAAGCGCTTGCGACGCCGCGCCATGGCGGTTCGAAGAACGGGAACGGCGCGGCTCCGTCCAAGCTCGATGTTCTTGGCGATACACCAGAGCCGGGCGGGCGCGTCCTTCACCTGGTCGATGAGCGCGCAATGATGACCCCGAGGGCTTTCTGTAACAAGTTGCTGCAACATTTGCTTGTCGGGATAGGCCGCCGCCAGGCCGCGCACATAGCGCAGATTGCGGGCGGAGGGGCCGCGCATGCCAGGGAGCGCGCCCTCGAGGTCTGAAGCGAGGCGATTGACGATCTTCGCGCCCCAACCTTCTTCGATGAAGCGCGACGACAGCATCCGGCCGACGCGCCAGTGGAGCTCGATCAGCTCCGTGTTGACCGCCACCGCAGCCTTCATCCGCGATCGGCGGATTTGCTCCTCAACCGATCCCGGAAGATCCGAATATTCAGCGGGCAATTGGTCCATCGGTCGCCTCTGGCTCCAGTCCGATTGACCCCTCAAACCGCCCCAGCATCCTCCAAATAGCTCGCCACCACCTTCTTTTCGCCGGCCTTCTCGAACGCCACCGTCACCTTGTCGCCCTCGGCCGCGACCACGTCGCCGTAGCCGAATTTCTGATGGAACACCCGCTGCCCGCGCTCGAACGCCGGCAGGGCGACGGCGTCGATGACCAGATTCTTCGCCTCGGACGGGCTCCGCAAAGGCCGCTTGGCGCCGGCGTTCGCCTTCAGGCGCTTCCAGCCCGGCGAGTTGTAGGCCGAGCTCGCCGCCGCCGCCTCCTCCAGACGCGAGGCGCCCGACGGCGTCTCCGCAAACCCGTATTTCGGCGCCGCCGCGCCGTAGCCGCCGCCATAGAGGCCGGGCGGCGTCAGGATCTCGACATGGCCGGGCGGCAGCTCGTCGATGAAGCGCGAGGGCAGCGAGGACTGCCATTTGCCGAACACCTGACGGTTCGCCGCGAAGGTGATCGTCGCCAGCTCCCGCGCCCGCGTGATCCCGACATAGGCGAGCCGACGCTCTTCCTCCAGACCGCGCTTGCCGCTCTCGTCCATGCTGCGCTGCGACGGGAAGAGCCCGTCCTCCCAGCCCGGCAGGAACACGACCGGAAACTCGAGGCCCTTCGCCGCGTGGAGCGACATGATGGAGACCTTTTCGCCCTCTTCGTCCTGCCCGGCCTCCATCACCAGGCTGATATGCTCCAGAAACCCGGTCAGATTCTCGAACTGGCCGATCTGGTTCACCAGCTCCTTGAGGTTCTCGAGCCGCCCCGGCGCGTCCGGCGCCTTGTCGGCCTTCCACATGTCGGTGTAGCCGCTCTCCTCCAGCACGCGCTTCGAGAGATCCACGTGGTCCATGTCCACGGACTCGGAGACGAGCCAGCTCCGCCAACGGTCGAAGCAGGCGACGAGATCGTCCATCGATTTGGCCGCCTTGCCCTTGAGATCGCCGGCCTGCACGCAGCGATGCGCCGCCTCCAGCAAAGGCACGTCGTCCTCGCGGGCGCGGATCTGAACCGTCTGCATCGCCTTCTCGCCGATCCCGCGCCGCGGCACGTTGGCGATGCGCTCGAAGGCGAGCCCGTCATTCGGCTGCGCGACGACGCGCAGATAGGCGAGCGCGTCGCGGATCTCCTGGCGCTCGTAGAAGCGCGGGCCGCCGACGACGCGATAGGGCAGGCCGATGGTCAGGAACCGGTCCTCGAAGGCGCGCATCTGGTGCGAGGCGCGGACCAGGATCGCCATCTCGTCGAGCGACCGCGGCGGCGCCCCGCGCGAGCCCGACTGCATCGCCTCGATCTCCTCGCCGATCCAGCGCGCCTCCTCCTCGCCGTCCCAAACGCCCATCAGGCGGACCTTGTCGCCGCCCTTGGCGTCGGTCC
>CAZPTD010000104.1:0-12252 GCA_964588915.1 uncultured Neomegalonema sp.
ATGCCCGGCTCGAGCACGGGCGAGCGGGCGACGGCCGGGCGGCCGGCGCGGGCGATCTAGCGCCCCGCCTCGTCGACGCGGTAGGGCCCGTAATGGAGCACGTTCGGCGCGTCGTGGAACACGCGGCCGAGCCCGTGGCCGCAATATTGGCGCACCACCGAGCAGCGCTTGCCCTCGACATAGGTCTGAATCGCGGCGCCGAGGTCGCCGAAAGTCGCGCCCGGACGAACGGCGGCGATCCCGACCATCAGCGCCTCGTGCGTGATGTCGATGAGCCGCATCGCCCGCCGGTTGGCCTCGCCGGCGACGAACATGCGCGAGCTGTCGCCGTACCAGCCGTCGACGATCACGGTGACGTCGATGTTGAGGATGTCGCCGTCGCGCAGCCGCTTGCCGTGATCCGGCACGCCGTGACAGACGACGTGATTCACCGAGATGCAGCTCGCATGCTTGTAGCCGCGATAGTCGATGGTCGCGGATTGCGCGCCTCGCTCGATCACCGCCTGATGGACCCAATCGTTGATCGCGCCGGTCGATACGCCCGGCCGCACCTCGGCGCCGACCTCGTCCAGGATCGCCGCGGCGACGCGGCCGGCGGCGCGCATGCCGTCGAAATCTTCCGGCGCATGGATCTTGATCCCGTCCCGCGTCCGGTCGGACGGTTTCGTCATCGCGTTCTTCATCATCCCGCCTTCTGTCCGAGCTTACGCTCGCCGCCGAAGCGGACGGAGTCTGAAAGGACATGGTTGCCGAAGCGATAATCGCAAATCTCGACCGGTCGATCGAGCGTGATGCTCGGGCTCGGGCCGGCCGGATCCGAGAACGCGCAGGCGTAGGCGACCGCCTCGACGCCGGCGGCGCGCGCCGCCTGAAACGCGGCCGCGTAGGCCGGATCGAGGTCGTCGGCGAGCCGGAAGCGCCGGCAATCGCCGCGCTGCACGAGATAGAGCATCGCCGCGCGCGCGCCTTCGGCCACCCTATAAGCGAGCTCGCCGAGATGCTTGGCGCCGCGCGCCGTCACCGCGTCCGGGAACTCGGCGAGCTCGGGCTCGCGGCGGAGATGCACGTTCTTCACCTCGACATAGCAGGGCGGCAGACCGGGCTGCTCGAGCAGGAAGTCGACGCGGCTCCGCGCGCCGTACTTCACCTCGCGCCGCACGGTTCGGTAGGCGGCGAATTCCGGGATCTTCAGCGCCTCGAGCGCCTCGCCGACGATCCGGTTGGGATGCGCGGTGTTGACGCCGACCATCGCGCCGTCGATCTCGATCAGCTCCCAGGAATAGGCGAGCTTGCGCTTCGGATCGGCGCTCCTCGAGAGCCAGACCGTCGCGCCCGGATCGCAGACGCCGATCATGCCGCCGGGATTGGCGACATGGGCGGTGACGGTCTCGCCGGTCGTAAGCTCGACATCGGCGAGAAAACGTTTGTAGCGACGAAGAAGCCGCGCTTTGACGAGAGGCGTGGGCAAGAGCATGCGACGCTGATAGCGCAACCGGCGCGAGATGCGAAGGCGCGGCGGTGGTCGCGCCGGGATCGGAGAGAAGATGAGCGAAACGAGCCATACGCCGAGCGCGGCGCCGACGCAGCCGACCGCGGCCTATCTGGCCATCGGCGACGAGATCCTGTCCGGCCGCATCCACGAGTCGAACGGACATGTGCTCGCGCAGTATCTGAGCGAGATCGGCGTTCGGCTGGTCGAGATGCGCGTCGTCTCGGACGACCATTCCGCGATCGTCGCCGCGGTTCGGGCGCTCTCGAGCGCGGCCGACCATCTCTTCACCTCGGGCGGAATCGGCCCGACCCATGACGACATCACCGCCGACGCGGTCGCCGAGGCGTTCGGCGCGCCGATCGACGTCCGCGCGGACGCGCGCGCGATCCTCGAGGCCTATTACGGCGAGGGCGATCTCAACGCGGCGCGCTTGCGCATGGCGCGGATCCCCGAGGGCGCGACGCTGATCGACAACCCGGTCAGCCGCGCGCCGGGCTTCACCTTGAGGAACGCGCATGTGCTCGCCGGCGTGCCGATCATCTTCAAGGAGATGCTGAACGCGCTGAAGCCGACCCTGAAGGGCGGACCGCGGACGCTCAGCTGGTCGCTGCGCGGCGACGCGCCCGAAGGCGAGCTCGCCGCCGGCCTCGCCGAGATCGACGCGGCGCATCCGGGCCTCGCGGTCGGCGTCTACCCGTTCTACCGCGGCGGCCTCGGCGCGACGGTGGTGCTGCGCTCGGCGTCGCGCGAGACGCTGGAAGCGGCGGCGGCGCGGGTCCGAGAGCTGATGCGGAGCGCCGGCGCGACGGAGATCGCCGAGACCGAGCCGGAATAGGAGCGGTCGGCGATCAGCGCTCGGCGGGCGCGCGCTTCACATTTGCGATCGACAAGCCTGCCGATTAGGGATTTCCGCCACGAGGCCCGCTTGGTGGAATTGGTAGACGCAGCGGACTTAAAATCCGCGGCCCGTAACAGGGCGTGCCGGTTCGAGTCCGGCAGCGGGCACCAATGTCTGGGATAGGCATTTGTAAATAAGCGTGTTTTCAACTTGAGCGGGCCGTCTCGCTCGCCGCTGATCGCCCCTAACGAGCTCCGTCCTCTCAGGAGGAGGCGCGGGCGGCCCCGACGCCTCGTTCGTCGTGGCCCTCGGGCTCGCGCACTCGAAGCAGCAACAGCATCCCGAGCGCGGTCAGGCCGGCGATCACGATCGCGCCCGAGCGCTGGCTTTCGGTCGTCGCGATGATCCAGCCCAGCAAGGCCGGCCCGAGCGGCGCCGTCGCCCTTCCCGCGAGCGAGTAGAGCCCGAAATACTGCGTGCGCACCTCCTCCGGGCTCAGCCGCGCCATCAGGCTGCGGCTGACCGACTGCACCGGTCCGATGAAGAAGCCGAGCAGCGCCGAGAGGAGCCAAAACGTCAGGGTGTCGGTGATCACGAGCATGCTGAGAACGATCGCGGTGATCACGAAGAGCGAAACCAGGATCACCGGCTTCGATCCGACGCGGTCGTCCAGCGAGCCGAGCGCGACCGATCCCAGCCCGGCGGCGGCGTAGAAGACGAGCCCGTAGAGCAACGCTTCGGGCGTCGAGAAGTCGAAGGCGCCGACCGCGAACAGCGGCCCGAAGATGAACAGCGTATTGACGCCGTCGATATAGACCATGTGGGCGACGAGGTACCACGCGACGTTCGGCGCGCGGCGAAGACCCTTGATCGTGCCCCAGAGGTCTCGCAGCCCGTCCTTGACGATCTTGGCCGTCGGACGGTCCTTGGCCGGGTCGGGCGGTCCGAAAAAAACGAGCGGCAGCATGAAGACGAGAAACCAGAGCGCCGCGACGAGCGCCGTCGCGCGGATCGGCTCATGGCTCTCGCCGTCGAGGCCGAAAGGCGGCGGATCGGGCGCGATCAAGAAGAAGTAGCAACCGGCAATCGCCGTCACGGAGCCGAAATAGCCGAGACCCCAGCCCCAGCCGGACACGCGGCCAAGCTGAGCGCGCGGCGCGACGTCGGGCAGCATCGAGTTATAGAAGACATAGGCGAGCTCGAAGCCGGTGTTGGAGACCACGAGCAGAACGAGCGCCAGAAGGATGTAGTCCGGGCTCGGGCGCACCTCCCACATCATCGCCGTGGCCGCGAGCGCGACGGCGCTGAGTAGAAAGAGCCAGAGGCGGCGCCGCCCGCCATTGTCGCCGAAGGCGCCGACGATCGGGCTCGCGAATGCGATCACGATCGCCGAAACCGTCATCGCGTTCGTCCAGAGCACCGTCCCGCGAACGTCGTCGCCGACGACGAGATCGAGGAAATAGGGCGCGAAAACGAAGCTCAGAATGACCGCGGGATAGACCGAATTCGCCCAGTCATAGAGGCACCACGCCGCAACCCGTTTGCTGATCGTCACGTTGGAGGCGCTCCTCGGGCCGTTTCGCCTGGCGCGGACGGCGCCTCGAACATGCATGCAACGCCAGCATAGGCGCCGACAATCGTCTTGAGGCGATATCGACGGGTCGCGGCGCCCTGCGCTGGATGGAGCCGGCGCGCGTTTTCGGACGCGCCGTCTCGCGCATGTCGCCGCCCAGGGGCCGCCGAAAGACGCGCGCTCTATTCGACGGGCCCCGCGCCCGCGCCGTCGAGCTCAGACCGCGGCGCGCCCGGCGGCGGCTACTCGATCTCGACCCGGATGATCCGGCCGGTGGCGCTCTGATGCGCCAGCAGGGCGCCGTCGCGCGTCGTCCGCATGTGCCGGACGATGCCGGAATAGACGCCGCCGGACGGGATCGGCCAGCTCTGGAAGGTCTCGGTCTCCGGATCGAAGCGCACGAGCATGTCCGGCCGCACGCCCGATTCGTTGTACCAAACGGCGCCGTCGAGCGCCGCGATCGCGTAGGGGTGCGAGGCCGGACCGCTCGGCGACGGCCATTCCTTGATCTCGCCGGTCGCCGGATCGAAGCGCCCGAGCCGGCCTTGCGACGAGTTCACGTACCAGACGACGCCGTCCTCATCGATATCCAGGCGTCGAACGGTCGCGCCCGGCGTCGGCAGGAGGATCTCGGTCAGCGCCATCGTCTCCGGGTTCACGCGGATCAGGCAGTTCTCGCCGTTGCAGGCGACCCAGGGCCAGCCCTCGGCGTCGATCTTGATCCCATAGGGACGCGATCCCTCGCGCGGCGCGCCGACGAGGCGAATGTCGCCGGTCGCCGGATCGAGCCGGCCGATCATGTTGGCCCGTTGCAGCGTGAACCAAAAGATCCCGTCGGCGTCGAAGACGCCGGTATGCGGGTCGATCGCGGCCGGATCCGGCATCTCGTAGACCGTGATTTCGCCGCTGGCCGGATCGAGCTTGCCGATCGTGCCGTTGCCGTTTCCGAGGTACCAAACGCCGCCCTCGGCGTCGATCGACACCGAATGCGGCCTGGCGCCGGCCGGCAGCGGATACTCCGTCATGTCGCCGGTCGCAGGGTCGATGCGGCCGAGGATGTCGCCCCACTGGCCGACCCACCAGACCGCGCCGTCCGGCGCCTCGACCGGATCGCGCGAGCGCTGGCCGAGGGTCGGCGTCGCCCATTCGGTGAAGGTGATCGCGACGTCGCCCGGAACCGGCGTCGCGGCGCGCCGATCGCTCGGCGGAAACTCGGAGGCGAGATAATCGAGAATCGCCTCGCGCTCGGCCTCGGCGCCGGAGAGGTCGATCATGGTCGCGGTCAGCTCGGCCCAGCCGTCGCGGTCGTAGCCCGAGCTGCGGGTGATCTGATTGACGCGGTGACATCCGGTGCAGAACGCCTCGACCTCGCTGCGACCGGCGGCGTCGGGCAGCTCCTGCGCCTGCGCCTGCGCCGCCGTCGCCGCCGCCGCCGCGACGAGCCCGAGAACCGCGCGCGCCGCCGCGTCGCCGAATTGCTTCTTCATGTCACGCCATCCTCGCTGCCGTCGCCTAGACTCGAGTGGGTTTGGTATAGACCGGAAGACGGGCGACGTCGCCGATGAAAACGCCCGCTTCGGCGTCGTCGCAGGATCGCCACCTTGCTCTGCGACGGCGCCTGACGGGTTGCGGGCGCTCGGACAAGGAGTACGGGATGATCTCGATGAAGCGGAGCTCAGGGCGCCCGCACGGCGCGGCGCGGCTCGTCGCCGCCGTCGCGCTGCTCGCGGCGAGCAGCGGCCCGGCGAGCGCCGAAGCGGAGACGCGCATGTTCGTCCTCGCCGACCGCGCATTGTCGATCGAGGCGCCGCTCGAGGCGGAGCTGGTCGTCGTCGGCCTGACGGCGCGGCTCGAGCTCCGGCCGGGCGCGCGGACGCCGAAGACGATCGTGATCGCGCTCGATCCGGCCGACGCCCAAGCGCCGGCGCCCGAGGGCGCGCTCAGCGCCTACACCGATTACAGCTACGAGACGGCGCTCTTGCCGGGCGGCGCCGGCGGCGACGAAGCGGTCCTGGAAGGACAATGGGCGTTCGGCGGCAGGCGGTATCGCGTGACGTGCCGGACGCAGATCGAGGGCGCGACCCGAGACGACGCGACCTGGTGCCTGCCGCATCTCAGGAGCCTTCGTGAAGTTTCCGAGCCGATCGAGGAGACCGGCGCTCCGGCGAAAGAGTGACCCTGGGGCGTGAACTCAGAAATCCAGCGGCGTCACGGGCTCCCATCGGACTTCGGCTGAGAAGCGGTCGCCGAGCGGCGCCGTTCCTCCGGTCAAGACCGCTGAACCAAGCTGACACTGGCTGGATCTATGAGTTGACGTCCTGGCGTCCCGACCTTGCCGCGCGCTTCTGCGGCGACCGGAGACGCGCAAGGCGTGCGCAGAGAGCATGAGCGAGTCGCCGCGCCCGGCGCAAGCCGCCGGCCGTCAAGTTATGCTCAAGATAAAAATTGGGCCGCCGACTCATCGACACGCGGATGAAACCGACCGACAAAGTAAACTTTTTGTTACCCGCCAGCTCTCGCGCTTGTGCGCAGAACCGCCGTTCTACTCACGCAGATTTGCGCCAGCGTTACTTGTCGCCCACCCGGGCGGCGCGGGACGCTTCTTTTCACTCAAATAAGATAGTGGAGGATTTGAAATGCCAAGAAGAATAATCGGCACCGTGATTGGCGCGGCGGCGTTGATGCTGACCGGCGCGGCGGCGCAAGCGCAAGACTGCGCCTCCGATGTTCCGGGCTACGACATGAACCCCGAACAGGCGACCGCTGTTTATCAATGCCTTAGGGAGGCGATGCAGGCGGGATACGCCGAGGGCGACAAGCGCTGGATCCCGGCGGAGTTCGTCAGCGACTATCCCAACTGGACGCAGGTGAGCACGTTTCCGGCGGCGCCGGGCTTTCACTCCGGGCGCTTTCTCGTGACCTTCGTCAACGATGTCGGCGTCGACGAGTATCTCAAATACGAGGAAGGCGTCATTCCGGCCGGCACGGTCATCGCCAAGGAGTCGTTCATGGTCGACGATGACGGCGCCGTCAGCATCGGCCCGCTCTTCATCATGCAGAAGGTCGAGCCGGGAACATCGCCCGAAACCCTCGACTGGTACTACATGATGGTCGGTGCGAACGGCGCGCCACAAGGGATCGACGTCATGACCGCCTGCAACACGTGCCATATGGAGGTGTTCGGCGAGCAGGGCGGCCTCGGCTTCCCGGTCGAAGACGCGCGGCTCCGCCGTTGAGCGAGGCGATCGGCGGCGCGGGAAGAGATCGTTCGCGGACGCTCGCGCGGAGACCGCGAACGCCCTGGGCCGTCGAGACCGCGTTGCGTCTTTGCGCGCCGCGCGCTTCCGATTCTGGAAGAATCGCTCGGCGAGCGCGCTGAGCGCCTCGATCCGGGCGGCGCAGTCCGCCGCAAGCGCTCGGCCGCCCTCGCCGAGCGCGCTCGTCAGCGCCGCCCCGCAGGTCGGGATCGCGGACCAGTCCTCGACCGGGTCCGCCTGACCTCGCTACGGAACTGCGCCGAGAAGGCTCCTCCGCCGCAGAACATCGCCGCGCCGTCGGACGACGCGGCCGCGACGTTCTTGTCGCGATTGAGATAGATCGGACGCTTCGACCGACCCTAGGCTCGCGCGCAGAACCGACGGAGCAGACGCGCGATGCAAGACGACGCCTTGGGACCGCTCGACGCCGGCGACAAGACCGAGCGCTGGGAAACCAATGATTTCGATCATTATCCGGTCGACCGCCGCCTGACCGGCGCGTCCGTGGCCGGCGACTGCGTCCGCGTCGCCTGGGACGACGGCTCCGAGAGCCGCTTCCTCGGCTGGACGCTCATCGAGAACTGCCCGTCGCCGGAGCGCTGCAGCCCGGTCACCAAGGAGCAGCTCTTCGACGTCTCGGAGCTGCAAGACGACTTCCGCCCGACCGCGGCGCGCGTCGAGGACGGCGCGCTCGTCGTCGAATGGTCGCATGGCGAGGCGCCCTCGCGCTTTCATCCGGGCTGGCTCTCGGCTCATGATCCGGCGCGCTATGACGGCGAGGACCGGCCGGCGCGCCGCCTCTGGACCGCCGCCGACTTGACCGAGCCGCCGACCGTCGACGGCGCGCGCATCCTCGAGGACGACGCCGCGCTCGAGGCCTGGCTCGAGGCCGTCGCGGTCTCGGGCTTCGGGCGGCTCCGCGGCGTCGCGATCGAGCCCGGCATCGTCGAGCGCGTCTGCGCGCGCGTCGGAACTCTCCGGGACACCAATTTCGGCCGCGTCTTCGACGTGCGCGTCAAGGTCGACGCCGACAGCTCCGCCTATCAGCCGATCCCGCTCGTCGGCCATGTCGACCTGCCGACGCGCGAGTATCAGCCGGGGCTGCAAGCGCTGATGTGCATGGCGAACACGACGACCGGCGGACTCGCGACGATGGCGGACGGCTTCGCGATCGCCGCCGCGCTCGAGGTCGCGGACCCCGAGGCCTATCGGCTGATGACGACCAGGCCGATCGTCTGGGCCAACCGCGCGAAGATCTCCGACTATCGCTGGCGCGCGCCGGCGATCACGCTCGGCGCCGACGGCGCGCCCGACACGATCCGCATCGCCGCGTTCCTGCGTGGGCCGCAAGCCGGAACGCCCGAGGAGCAAGCGGAAACGCTCCGCGCCTATCGCGCGCTCGCCCGCCTGGCGCGCGATCCGGCCTTCGAGGTCGCCTATCCTTATGCGCCCGGCGATCTCGTGCTTTTCGACAACCGCCGCCTGCTGCATGGACGCACCGCCTATGACGGCGGTCGGGGCGCGCGCTGGCTCCAGGGCGTCTATCTCGAACGCGACGAGCTCTCTTCGCGCCTCAGGATGCTGGCGCGCGGGCGACGGACGGCTGGCGCGCGCTGAAGGCGGACGGATCCTCCAGAGTCGCGGCGAACGCGTCGACGCCCTGGGCTCGACCCGAGGCCGGGGCGGCGCAGTTGCGAGCGCGTGCGCCTGAACGCAACGCGCCTCAGCGCGGGACTAAATTGCAGCCGGTCAAGATTTTGTTATCGCAGAACCTGCCATTGCAAAATATGCTTATGACGACCTTGCCGTCCGGCAGCCGGTTGTAGCCGCCGTTCTCCTCCGAGAGCCAACCGTCTTGATCGCAATCGCGCGCGTCGGTCGCTCCCGCGCGCACGCACGTCAGATAGAGGTCGTCGCAGTAGCCGCCTGCGCAGCGCATGCCCGAAACATGCGTTCGCCGGGCAAAGCGCCGGGTCGCGGCTCTCCTCGCCGATCAAAGCGTTCCAATCCTCGTTTTGCGCCAGCGCCGGCGCCGCGGCCATCGCCAAGGCCATGACGAGGACACCCGAAAGCCTTGTCATCTCGAACCTGCGCCTGTCGAACGGATCGGGCCTCGACGCGTCGCCGCGCCCGAGACGCCTTGACTCCGACGCGCGGCGTAAGTCCATGATCCGCCGCCGGCAATCGCCGCGCCGACCGCGACTCGGCGCTGCGGCGGGAGTGACGCGAGATGTACGACAAGAGCGCGGCGTTCTACGACCTGATCTACGATTTCAAGGACTATCACGGCGAGGCGACGGCGCTGGCGGCGCTGATCCGCGCGCGGCGGCCGGAAGCGTCGCGCGTCCTCGACGTCGCCTGCGGCACGCATGAGCACGGAAGGTTCTTCAAGGACATGTTCGCCGAGGTCGACGGCGTCGATCTCAACGCCGAATTCATCGAAGCGGCGCAGGCGAAGAACCCGAGCGGCCGCTACAGCGTCGGCGACATGCGCGCCTTCGATCTCGGCCGACGCTACGACGCCGTCCTCTGCCTCTTCAGCGCCATCGGCTACGCCGGCTCGCCCGAAGAAATCGACCAGGCCGTCGCCCGGATGGCGGCGCACGCCGAACCGGGCGGCGTGGTCGTCGTCGAGCCGTGGTGGACGCCGGAGGCCTACTTTCCGGGCCGACTCTCGGCGAACACGGCCGAGGGCGACGGCGTCCGGCTCTGCCGCATGGCCCGAAGCGAGCTCCTCGACGGCGGCGTCGCCTACTTGAACATGCACTATCTCGTCGGCGACGCTGACGGCGTGCGGCATTTCACCGAGGAGCACCGGCTCCAGCTCGTCTCGACCGATCGGATGCGCGCCGCTTTCGAGGCCGCCGGACTGGCGACGGAGCACGACCCGCAGGGCCTCATCGGCCGCGGGCTCTGGATCGGCGTCAAACCGTCGGAGATCTAGGCTGACTTGTCCGCTTTATGTCCATTTTTCGACGCGAATCGCGGTTAACGCGGCGAACCGCGTAACTGGAGGATCCTCGCTATGAAGCCTATCCGGACTGCTTTGGCCGCGGGCGCGCTGCTGCTCACCTCCGTCGTCGGCGCGTCGGCGCAGTACTACACGATCAACGGCGTCGTTCCGCCGCCGGACGTCGAGGTCTATCTGTACCAAAACGGCCTGCCGCCGGGTCATTACTGGCTCGACAACTACGGCAATTGGGGCGTCGTCGGTAATCCCACGCCTTACGGCAACATCTACGGCGCGAGCAACCCGACCACCGGCGCCTACGAGTATTACGACTCGGACGGCAGCTACAATTACGGCAGCCGCAGCGGCTCCGGCTCGGTCTACTCCGACGGCTCGTCCAGCCACTATATCGACCGCAGCATCACGCCGGGCAACAATGGCGGCTTCAGCGTCGGCCAGGACTCCAACGGCTGCATCTATGCGGGCGACTGGAGCAACTGCTGACGGCGGCTCCCGAGGACTTCGGCTCGGTCCGCCGCGACGCGGATCGAGCCGTCCCGTTCATCAGCCGTCATACCGATACTTCGGATGCCAGCCGTCCGCGCCTTCGGGAAAGAGCTCGAAGAGATGCCAGATGCCGGCGAAGTCGTCGCCCGGACCGAAGGGCGTGTCGGAGACGCGGTAGTTTTTGCCGTCCTTGCGCTGAAAGGCCGACACGCCGGGCATCGGGCCATGCTCCGGCTGGAAATAGCCCATGTCCTTGGCGAAATCGCCGCCCTCGGTGCTCGCCATCGGAAAGCGCCAGCCGCGGCTTTCGGCGAATCTTCGTTGCGCCCCGGGCGAGTCCGGGCTCGTCACGACGAAGCCGGCGCGGTTGGCGAGATGGTCGTAGACGCCGTTGAAGCCGTCCGCCCAGAGCGTGCAGTAGCTGCAGCTCGCGCCCATGTTGTGGATGACGATGAGATCGTCCTTGTCGCCGAAGAAGGACGACAGCGCTCGCGGCCCGTCCGGCGTCTGGAAGACGTAGTCCGACACCTCCTGCGGCGCGATCTGCGCCTGTAGCCCCTGGATTTCCTTGCGCAGCTCGAAGATCGCCATGCGCTTTTGGTTCATGGCGTCCCGCGTCGCCGCGTACTCCGCCGATTTCTTCGCATCGGTCATTCCGAAGACTCCTTCCCTTCCGGTCACCGCCCTTACCGCTTCTTCGCCGATCCCTCGTCCGCCCCCAACAGATCGACCAGCCGATCGAACTGCGTCTGCCAATAGCGCGTCGTCCCGTTGATCCAGACCGCCGCCTCGAACAGCGGTCCGGCCTCGAGACTGCAGCGGCTGATCCGCCCTTCGCGCTCCTGGCGCACGAGGCCGGCGCGGACCAGCACCTGGATGTGCCGCGACACCGCCTGCAGCGAGATCGGATGCGGCGCCGCGATCTCCGAGACGAGGAGCGGCCCGGCGTCGAGCCGCTCCAGGATCGCCCGGCGCAGCGGATCGGAGAGCGCGAAGAACACGAGATCGAGCCGCTCCTCCGCGTCGTTCCTCTCGGCTCGGTCCTTCTCGGCGTCATCCTTCGGCATCGGCCGCCGCGCTCCTAAATCAACGCAATGATTGATATTCAATCAAATGATTCACAGTCAATCGTTAAGTTGATCTTAACCGCGCCGCGCGAGGCTGGACGTCCGCCTCCGGCGTTGCTACGTCAAGCGCGGCTCTGAGCGAGTAGGATCCATGACCCAGCGTCTTCTCGGTCTTTCGATACGGCGAATTAGCAGCCCGGCCGTCTGAACCGGCCGCAGGCGTCGTCCTGCGCCGTCGACGGACCGGGAACCGTGTTCTCCGCCGAATTCGAAGACCCTGCCGACGACGAGAGCGACCTGTGAGCGGCGCCGCTCGGCGAATGTAAGAGACGCAACATGAGCGACGCGACCGCCGCATCCGCCAAGGCCCCGAAACCGAAGGGCGAGACGCCCGACTACCGCGACACCGTCTTCCTGCCCGATACCGACTTTCCGATGCGCGCCGGGCTGCCCAAGCGCGAGCCCGAATGGCTCGGGCGCTGGGACGAGATGGACCTCTATGTCCGCCTGCGCGAGCAGAGCCGAGGCCGCCCGCGCTACGAGCTCCATGACGGGCCGCCCTACGCCA
>CAZPTD010000105.1:0-12238 GCA_964588915.1 uncultured Neomegalonema sp.
CGCGCTCGACCATGACGTCTCGGCGGCGCTCATCGCCGAGAAGAGCTTCGGCTTAGTCAACTTCACCGGCTCTGTCGCCGCCGGCCGCGCCGTCGAGCGCGCCGCCGCCGGCGCCTTCACGGCGACCGGATTGGAACTCGGCGGCAAGGATCCGGGCTACGTCATGGAAGACGCCGATCTCGACAAGGCCGCCGCGACGCTCATCGACGGCGCGATGTACAACACCGGCCAATGCTGCTGCGGCATCGAGCGGATCTATGTCGTCGAGCCGCTCTACGACGCCTTCGTCGAGCAGGCCGTCGCGTTGGTCGAGGACTACGTGCTCGGCGATCCGCTCGAGGAGGAGACGACGCTCGGCCCGATGGCGCAGGGGCGCTTCGCCCGCGCCGTGCGCGAGCAAACGGCGGAGGCGGTCGCCGGCGGCGCCAGGGCGCTCATCGATCCCACGCGCTTCGCCGACGACGGCGGCGCCTATCTCGCGCCGCAGATCCTCGTCGACGTCGACCACGAGATGCGGGTGATGCGCGAGGAGAGCTTCGGCCCGGTCGTCGGGATCATGAAGGTCTCGGGCGACGGCGAGGCGATCCGGCTGATGAACGACAGCGCCTACGGTCTCACGGCGTCGCTCTGGACGGCGGATCCCGAGCGCGCGGCGCGGATCGGCGGGCTCGTCGACACCGGCACCGTCTTCATGAACCGCTGCGACTATCTCGATCCGGCGCTCTGCTGGACCGGCTGCAAGGACACCGGCCGCGGCGCCGCGCTCTCGGTTCTCGGCTTCCACTCGGTGACCCGGCCGAAGTCCTATCACCTGCGCAAGGCCTGAGCCGCGCGCATGCGTCGCGTCGCGCGCCTCTGAGAAGAACAGCCATGCGTCTCTTCGCCGACCTTCTCACCGGTCTCGTCTTCGCGCCCGGCCGCAACGCCAAGCTGCGGCTGATGGCGCGCTATTTCGACGCCGCGCCGGATCCGGATCGCGGCTGGGCGCTCGCCGCGCTCGCCGGCGACCTCTCGCTCCAGGGCGCGAAGCCGGCGCTCTTCCGCGGCCTCGCCGAGGAGCGGGTCGATCCGGTCCTCTTCCGCTACTCCTACGACTATGTCGGCGATCTCGCCGAGACGGTGTCGCTCATCTGGCCGGCGGACGCCGCCGCCGCCGAGCCGCCGCGGCTCTCGGAAGTGGTGGCGCGGCTCTCCGCCCTGTCGCGGGCCGAGGCGCCCGGCGTCATCGCCGATCTGATGGATCGTCTCGCGCCGGACGGCCGCCTCGCGCTGGTGAAGCTCGCGACCGGCGGCCTGCGTGTCGGCGTGTCGGCGCGGATGGCGAAGACGGCGCTCTCCGAATGGGCGGCGAGCCGCGGCGTCGACGCGCCGGTCGAGCGGATCGAGGAGCTTTGGCACGGGCTCGAGCCGCCCTACGCGCCGCTCTTCGCCTGGGCTTCCGGCGACGGGCCGGAGCCCGCGGTCGACCTCGCCGCCGCGTTTCGCCCGATGATGCTCGCGCATCCGATCGACGTCGCGCTCTACAGCCCGGACGAGCTGCGCTCCGACGCGGCCGAGGCCGAGACGACGCTCGCCCGGATGCGCGAGCGGCTCGATCCGGCGGACTACGCGGCGGAGTGGAAATGGGACGGGATCCGCGTCCAGGCGATCGCGTCGGGCGGCGAGCGGCGGCTCTTCTCGCGCACGGGCGACGACATCGCGGCGGCGTTTCCGGATCTCGTCGACGCGCTCGACTTCGACGGCGTCCTCGACGGCGAGCTTCTGATCCTGCGCTCCGGCCCCGTCCCGCCTTTCGCCGATCTCCAGAAACGCCTCGGCCGCAAGACCGCCGGGCCGAAGCTCCTCGGAGACGCGCCGGCGCATCTCCGCGCCTACGACATCCTCCGCGACGGCGGCCGCGATCTCAGGCCGGAGCCGTTCCGCGAGCGCCGCGCCGCGCTCGAGGGCTTCGTCGCGCGGCTCCGGTCGCCAAGGATCGACGTCTCGGCGCCGATCGCGTTCGACGACTGGGACGCGCTCGCCGCGATCCGCGCCGGGGCGACGCCGGACAAGGAGGGCGTGATGCTGAAACGCTGGGACGGCGCCTATCAGGGCGGGCGGCCGGTCGGGCAGTGGTGGAAGTGGAAGCGCGATCCGCTCACCGCCGACTGCGTGCTTCTCTACGCGCAGCGCGGGCACGGCAAGCGGAGCTCTTACTTCTCGGACTACACCTTCGGCGCCTGGCGCGACGGGCCGGAGGGCGACGAGCTGACGCCGGTCGGCAAGGCCTATTCCGGCTTCACCGACGAGGAGCTCGGCCGGCTCGACCGCTGGGTCCGCGCCAACACCACCGAGCGCTACGGGCCGGTGCGCGCGGTCAAGCCGGCGCTGGTCGTCGAGGTCGCCTTCGACGCGGTGCAGCGCTCGACGCGGCACAAATCCGGCGTCGCCATGCGCTTCCCGCGGATCAAGCGCATCCGTTGGGACAAGCCGGCGGCGGAGGCGGATCGGCTGGAGACGCTGGAGCGGCTGGTCCAAGCGCCGGTCGCGGAGGCGCGGGACCGATGACGTTGCGCGACGCCGAGCGAGAGGACGCCGCCGCGATCCACGTGATCTTCGCCGAGGCGCAGCCCTTGCCGGCGGCGGTATGGCGCGACGAACCGGCGCCCTTGGAGGAGATCGAGGGCTGGCTCGACGGTCCGGACGCGAAGCGGGCGATCCTCGTGGCGGAGGACGCCGACGGCGCGGTCGTCGGCTTCGCGGCGCTCGGGCCGTTCAAGACCGGGCCGGGCTGGCGCGTCTCGGGCGAGATCTCGGTCTATGTCGCGGCGGCGGCCCAGGGCGGCGGGATCGGCTCGGCGCTCTGCCGCGCGATCTGCGCCAAGGCCGAGGCGCTCGGCCTCGCGACCGTCATCGCCGCCGTGGACAGCGCCAATCCGGCTTCGATCGCGCTGCACGAACGCTGCGGCTTCACGCGGATCGGCGAGATCGAGCGCGCCGGCGCTAAGTCCGGCGCGCTGCGTGACGTCTTGCTCCTTCAGCGCCTCCTGGAGAGCTCGAGCGCGCCGGAGACGATGAAGTAGAGCGCGACCGCATAGGCGAGCACGCTCGGCCAGATCAGGATGACGACGCCGACGACGATCGAGAGCGCCGGCGTCAGTTGTTGAAATTTCAAGCTGGAACCTCGTTTCCGCTGAGGGCCGGATAGTCCGTATAGCCCTCGGGGCCCGGCGCGTAAAACAGCTCCGGCTTGGGCGCCGCGAGCTTCGCGCCTCTCTCGAGACGCCGCGGCAGGTCCGGATTGGCGATGAAGGGCGCGCCGAAGGCGATGAGGTCGCCGCGGCCCTCCGAGAGCGCCGCCTCGGCCAAGGCGCGGTCGAAGCCGCCATTGAGGATGATCGGGCCGAGATAGTTCGCGCGGATCCCGTTCGTCGTCTCCGCCGGCGCGCGGCCGCCGGCGACGCGTTCGACGAGATGGATGTAAGCGAGGCCGATCGCGCGGAATCCGGCGGCGAGATCGGCGTATTGCGCCGCCGTCTCCGGATAGTCGGCGACGTCGTTGAAGGTGTTGTGCGGCGAGATCCGGACGCCGAGCCGGTCCGCGCCGATCGCCGCCGCCATCGCTTCGGCGGTCTCGAGCGTGAAGCGGTTGCGCCCGGCGATCGTGCGGCCGTAGCCGTCGTCGCGCGTGTTGGCGCTCGGCGCGAGGAACTGTTGCAAGAGATAGCCGTTCGCCGCATGGAGCTCGACGCCGTCGAAGCCGGCGGCGATCGCGTTGCTCGCCGCCGTGACGAAGGCCTCGCGCGCCGCCGCGATGTCGGCGTCGGTCATCGCGCGCGGCGTCGGATGCGGCTGCGGGCCTTCCTCGTCGGTGTACATCTCGCCGGCCGCCGCGATCGCGCTCGGGGCGACGATCTCGCCGCCTTCGGGAATGTTGTTGGGATGGCCGATGCGGCCGGTGTGGAAGAGCTGGGCGAAGATCTTGCCGCCTTCCTTGTGGACGGCGTCCGTGACCGGCCGCCAGCCGGCGACCTGCGCGTCCGACCAGAGGCCGGGAATGCGCGGATAGCCGGTTCCGTCCGGCGAGACGCTGATCGCTTCGGTGATGATGAGGCCGGCGGTGGCGCGCTGGGCGTAATAGGTCGCCATCAGCTCGTTCGCGACGTTGCCGATCGCGCGGCTCCGGGTCATCGGCGCCATGACGATCCGGCTCGGCAGCCGGTTCGGTCCGAGATCGAATGCTGAGAACAAATCCATCCTACTGGTCCTCTTCTTCGCTCCGCGCCGTTCCGGGCGCTGCTGTCGATCATTTGGATTGTCTGAAAAACTGGACAATGCCGCCGTCGCGAACATACTGTTCTGTCATGTGGACAATGGAAGAGCTCGATCTCGGCGGCGTCGCCGCCTTCGCGAAGGTCGCCGAGGCGCGGAGCTTCCGCGCGGCGGCGCAGGAGCTCGGGCTCTCGAAATCGACCGTCAGCCAGCGGGTCGCGCGTCTCGAGGAGCGGCTCGGCGTTCGTCTCTTCGACCGGACGACGCGGAGCGTGCGGCTGACCGACGCCGGCGAGAGCTACTACGAGGCGGTCTCGCCGGCGCTGAGCGCGCTCCTTGCGGCGGACGCGCTCGTCGGCGACCTCAAGGAGCGGCCCGCCGGTCGGCTCCGGATGACCGCGCCGGTCGATCTCGGCGATTGCGTGCTGGGCGCGGTGCTCTCGCGTTTCGCGACGCGACATCCGGATGTCGAGCTCCGGGTCGATCTCACCGATCGGCTGGTCAATCTCGTCGAGGAGGGCTTCGATCTCGCGGTCCGGGTCGGCCCTCTCGAGGACTCGACCCTCGCCGCGCGCCGGCTCTCCGAGCCGCAGGCGAAGCGGCTCTACGCCAGCCCGGCCTATCTCGCCGAGCGGCCGCCGCCGGAGCGTCCCGAAGCGCTCTCCGAGCACCGGCTCCTGGCGATGACCGGCTATCGCGACGGCGGCGCCTGGCGGTTCCGCGGACCGGAAGGCCCGATCGTCGTCGACATCCGTCCGCATGTCGCGATCAACAGCTTTCCGGCGCTGCTCGATCTCGCCGTCGCCGGCGCCGGAATCGCGCGGCTGCCGGAGCTGCGCGCCCAGCAAGCGGTCGAGGCCGGCGGGCTCGTTGAGACGCTGGCGGGCTTCGCGCCGCCGCCGGCGGCGGTCTACGCGGTGACGCCGAGCGCGCGGCGGCGCTCGGCGACGGTGCAGGCGATGATCGACGCGCTCGCCGAACGGTTGAGCGAGCCGAGCTGCGCGCCGTCCGTCGGACGCAGGCTCGAGACGAGCGAGGACGAGCGATGAAGATCTGGATCGATTCGGACGGCGGCGTCGACGACGCGCTCGCGGTGGCGATGGCCGCCGGGCTCGACGGCGTCGAGGTCGCCGGGATCTCGGCGGTGTTCGGCAACGTGGCGCTCGATCGCGCCTGCGGCGCTCTCGGTCTGCTCGCCGCGCTCGCGGGGCTTCGCGTCCCGGTCGTCGCCGGCGCGGCCGCCGCGCGCGACGGAAGGGCGCCCGACGCGACCGAGGTGCATGGCGCGGACGGCCTCTGGGGCGCGACCGCCGAGCACGCGATCCCGGACGTCTCGCTCCGGGGCGTCGGGCCGGTGGCGGCGTTTCTGGGCGAGGAGGGCGCGCTGCTCGGGATCGGGCCGGCGACCAACATCGCGGCGGCGCTCGAGACCGCCGACGAGCGCCGCGCTTCGATCGCGCTGATGACCGGCGCCTATCGGACCCCGGGCAATGTCACGCCGAACGCCGAGTTCAACGCGCATTGCGACGCGCTCGCGCTCGCGAAGGTGGTCGAGGCGGGCGTCAAGCCGATCCTCGTCGGCCTCGACGTCTGCGAGAAGGTCGCGCTCACGCCGGACGACCTCGCCTTCTTCGACGCGCACGCCGACTCGGCGCTCGGGCGTCTCCTGCGCCAGGCGCTCGCGGGCTATATCGGTTATTACCGCGACAAGGGCGCCGCCGGATCGCCGCCCCATGACGCGATCGCGCTCGCGGCGGTCGCCGCGCCGGCGCTCTTCACGTTCGAGGAAGCGCATGTCGAGATCGCGACGGAAGGCGCCGAGCGCGGCGCGACGCGGCTCGGGTCGGGGCCGGCGACCGCGGTCATCGCCGTCGATATCGACGCCGCAGCGTTCCGGGACGCGTTCTTCGGCGCGCTCGCCAAAGCCTTCGCGGCGGGCGGTCCCGCCTGACGCGCGTCGACGCCGGAGCGCGCTCGGCGCGAATGCGGCGGCGGCGTTGGCGCTGAGCGAGCGTTCCCGGCTCGACCGCGTTTTCGAACCATTCGGAGCCGTTGACAGACCGTCGCCGCGCCGCGCGCCACGCCCGGCGGGTCCAACCAATCGGCCGGAACGCGACACCGCGGGTCGCTCTCCGCCAGCTCCAGCGCCGCCGGCCACGTTCGTCTCGAACGGGCTCTCGATGGTGGGACTGACAGGCGGAGATTCGTCAGCGGCGCGAAAGACTTGGCCGCCCGGGGCTTGACCCGGGCCTCGGGCTCGGCGCGACGTCCACATCCTCGGCGCGGCCTCCAGATCCGCCCCATCGCGACGGCGCTCGTATCGGCGACGCCGCGCCGGTTCCGAAGCCCCGGCTCGAGCCCGGGCGCGGGAGGGTCTCTTCGCGGCCGCTCTCAGGCCGACGCGGCGGCGGCCATCAGCTTTTCCTGCGCGCCGCGGTCGAAGCTGTCGGCGTCGTCCCAGACGCGGCGCGCCGGCCCGGACATCACCGCGAGATACATCAAGTAGATGATGTCTTCCTGCTTCGGCATCTTCTGCGTCTGGCCGAGCATGTCGGTGACGCCGCGCTCGGTCATGGTCTTCATCACCTCGGCCATGATCCAGGCGGTGTCCTCGAACGCCCAGTCATTGTCCGGCGCGACGCCGCATTTCTTGGCGACGAAGAGCCAGTCATGGATCAGGAAGGCCGGCGCGTAGCCCCATTGCGAGAGCTTCTTGAAGCCGCGCAGGAGCTGCGGGATGCTGCCGCCGTCCGTCTCCATGACCTGCGGAACGATCTCGCGGCCCGACGCCGTGACGTAGCGCAGCGGATTGGCGACGTCGGGGCGGTAGATGAAGCGGTCGGCGTGGAACCAGGTGACGGTCGGCAGGCCGTGAAGCGCGCCGACGCCGAGCTCCTCGTAGAACTCGTCGCCCTCATAGGCGGTCCAAATGCTCTCCAACATTCGGGCTCGCCGGGCGCGCCGGCTCTTGACCTGTCGCCGGACGTCCTCTCCGAGCTCGCCGGCGAACATCACTTGCGCCCGTCGCGCCAGATCGCCCCGTTTGGACGGCATCGCTCCCCTCCCGATGAACGAGCGCCCGTCTCGGACGCCCGCTCGACCTAGCATCGGGCCGCGCCGGCGGCAACGGCCCGATGCGGTTCGAGGTCAGGCGACGAGGGCGCCGAAAATCAATCCGGCGAGGATCGCGCCGGAGAGGCCGAAGCCGAGATAGGCGGCGAAGACCGGCCGCTTGACGAGCGAGTAGACCGCGGCCATCGCCGGGATCGAGCTCACGGCGCCGGCGACCATGAAGGTGAGCGCGGCGGCGGGCTGCATACCCTGATCGACCAAGGTCGCGACCAGGGGCGGCGCGGCGACGCCGTTCAGATACGCCGGCATGCCGACGAAGGCGCTGATCACGACCGGCGCCAGGCCCTCGCCGCCGACCGCCTGCACCACGAGATCGGCCGGCACGTAGGTAATCATCAGCGCCTCGATGAAGTAGGCGAGCGTCAGCCAGCGCAGCAGGAAGATCGCCTGCTCGACCGCGGTCTCGCGGAAGGTCGCGACGCGCTCGGGCTCGGTCCAGAACCGCCAGACCGGCCGGCCCGAGAAGGGCGACGGGCCGCAGCCGCAGCGCTTCTGCGGGGCGTGGCGCAGCGGGTCGGAGAAGGCGCCGGCCGCGGTCAGCCCGCGCAGGGCGAAGCCGCCGGCGACGCCGAGGCCGACCGCCGCGATCGTTTTGGCGATCGCGTAGGTGAAGCCCATGTCGCCGAACGCGGCGACGGTGATCGAGAACTGCACCGGGTCCATGAGCGGCGAGGAGAGCCAGAACGCCATCACCGCCGGCAGCGGCGCGCCGAGCGCGAGCAGCCCGGCGATGAACGGGATCACCTCGCAGGAGCAGAAGGGCGCCAGCCCGCCGACGAGCGCGCCGAGCAGGATCATCCGCGTCATCGAGCCTTGGAAGGCGCGCGCCACCAGGCTCTCGGCGCCGGTCGCCTTGAGATAGGCGAGGAGGCCGACGGCGATGGCGATGTAGATCGCCGTCGTCCCGAGCGCCTTCGCGGCGATCTCGAGGATGTTGACGAACTGATCCGGATCGAGCGCCGCCACCGAAAGCGGGATCGCCAGAATGATCAAGAGCAGCCAGTCCGGTTTGCCTTCTCGGCGCCAGACGGCGTTCAACCTTTGCGCGAGCACTGTCATATCGGGTCGCTCCTATTCCGCGGCTTGCTCAGACGCCGCCGCGGCGGTGTCGAATTGCGTCCGGCGTCCTTCCGGCTCCCGGACCCTGACGAGAAGATCCGGCCGAATCTGCGCGCCGCTTTCGGCGAGCAGAACCGGTTCGGAGAAATGGCTGATCGCGACGCGGCCGACCGGCGTCTCGAATTCGAGGCCGCGGCCGCAGCTCATGCCGATCCGGCGCCCGCCGGCCGGGTTGAGGCCTTCGCCGATCTTGGCGTCGAGCGTCGCGCCCCATTTGAGCGCGTGCGCGAGGTCCCAGAAGACGAGCGCGCCGTCGGGCTCGAAGGCGAGCCAGCAATGCATGTCCTCGGTCTCGGTCTTCTCCGGATGGAGCCAATAGCCGGCGACGTACTGGCCCTTGATTCCGAGCGAGAGCGCGGCGGCGAGGATATAGGTGTTGATGTCGACGCAGGAGCCCTTCGTCGCGCCGCAGATCATCGGCACGTCGGCGCAGTTCTCGTTGAAGGGCTTGTCGACATGGTCGTAGGCGAAGACGCCGGCGGCGTCCTCGACGATCCGCGTGAGCGCCATGCGCTGGCTCGTCGCGCCGACCGCGAGGCGCTGAGCGAGCTCCACGAGGCTCGGCGCCGCGGTGGTGTAGCGGTTCTCCTGCGTGCGCCAGACCCAATCGGGCGCGGCGAGCGCGGCGTCGTAGGGATCGCCGAGCGTGAAGGCGTAGCGGAGGCGCATCTCCTCGCCCGCGGCGCGCATCAGATAGCCGCGGCAGGCGGAGTTCTCGGCGCCGATCTCCTTGAGCTCCGAGACGCCGCTCGCCTCGAAGCTGACGAAACGCTGGCCCCAATGGTCGAAGGGCCGCGGCGCCAGGATCCAGCGGCCCGGCGCGTCCGCCATGAACTCGATCTCGATCGCGCGTCTCATGCGTCCGGCTCCTCGCCGCAGGGCGCGCCGACATCGCGGCAACATTCGCGCGTGAAGAAGGCGCCCAGGGATTCAATCGCCTCGAAATTCGCCCTGCAGATCTGGCTCCTGCCCTGGCGCTCCTGCGTCAGCAGCCCGGCGGCGGCGAGGAACTTCAGATGATGCGTCAGCGTCGACGGCGCCGCGCCGACCCGCTCGAGGAGCGCGCCGACGGCGAGCCCGTCCGGCCCGGCGCGCACCAGCGCCCGGATCACCTCGAGCCGCGGCTCGGAGCCGCGCGCGGCGAAAGCCTGCGCCGCCGCCGCCGCGTCGAGCGCCGGCGTCGTTTCGATCTCGGATGTGAAGAGCCGGGTTTGAGCGGCGGCTCCGCCCGCTATCGCGCCTGTGGTTTTCATATTTCTAGAAATATCGAATTATATGAGCGGGTCAAGCCCGATTCCATCTGCGGCGACGCGCGGCGCCCTCTTTACGACGGCCGGAAACCGTGCCTGGATGGGAGACGCGCGTTCTTCGCCGGTTGCGACGGCGAAGGCGATTGAGTTGCAACGGAAAACACGAGAGGGAGGAGCCCATGCCGCAGGTTTCCATGACGGTGAACGGCAAGCGCATGGCGGGCGAGGTCGAGGGGCGCACGCTCCTGAGCGAGTTTCTGCGCGAGAATCTGCGGCTGACGGGAACGCATGTCGGCTGCGACACCAGCCAATGCGGCGCTTGCGTCGTCCATATGGACGGCGAGAGCGTCAAGAGCTGCTCGGTGTTCGCGCTCGCGGCCGACGGCGCCGAGGTGACGACCATCGAGGGCATGGCCGCCGCCGACGGCACGCTCTCGCCGATCCAGGAGGCGTTCCGCGACTATCACGGGCTGCAATGCGGCTTCTGCACGCCGGGCATGATCATGTCGGCGGCGGATCTCATCAAGTCCAACCCGAACCCGAGCGAGGCCGAGGTGCGCGACTGGCTCGAGGGCAATCTCTGCCGCTGCACCGGCTATCAGAACATCGTCAAGGCGATCCTCGCGGCGGCGGCGCGGATGCGCGGCGAGGCCGATCCGGACTTCGCCGCCTTCGCCGCCGAATAGGCGATCGGGCGCCAAGACGACGCGCGCCGCGAGCGCGCGGCTAAAGATCTCATGTGGAGGAAACCATGCCGAAAGACGGTATCGGCGAGAGCGTCAAGCGGCGCGAGGACCAGCGCTTCATCACCGGCGCGGGCAACTACACGGACGACATCAACCGTCCGAACCAGACCTATGTCTATTTCCTGAGATCGGCGGCCGCGCATGCGCGCATCCGCTCGATCGACACGTCCGCCGCGGTCGCGGCGCCGGGCGTCGTGCGCGTCTTCACCGGCGACGACATCGCCGCGGCGGGCGTCGGCGGGATGCCCTGCGGCTGGGAGATCACCAGCACGGACGGCTCGAAGATGGCCGAGCCGCCGCATCCGATGCTGGCGCAAGGCAAGGTGCGCCATGTCGGCGATCCGATCGCGGCCGTCGTCGCCGAGACGCGCGAGGCGGCCAAGGACGCGGCCGAGAAGATCGTTCTCGATCTCGAGAACCTGCCGGCGGTCGTCGACATGGAGGCGGCGATCGCGGGCGGCGCGCCGGCGGTGCATGACGAGGCGCCGAACAACCTCTGCTACGACTGGTCGCTCGGCGAGAAGGACGCGAACGACGCCGCGTTCCAGCACGCGGCGCGGGTCGTCACCATCGAATACGCGAACAACCGGCTGGTGGCGGACGCAATGGAGCCGCGCGCGGCGATCGGCGAGTACGATCCGGCGACGGATCAGCACACGCTCTACACCACCAGCCAGAACCCGCATGTGATCCGGCTTCTGATGGGCGCCTTCGTGCTCTCGATCCCGGAGCACAAACTCCGCGTCGTCGCGCCCGATGTCGGCGGCGGCTTCGGCTCGAAGATCTTCCACTACGCCGAGGAGGCCTTCGTCACCTGGGCCTCGAAGCAGATCAAGCGGCCGATCAAATGGACCGCCGAGCGCACCGAGAGCTTCATCTCCGACGCGCAAGGCCGCGACCATTCGACGAAGGCGGAGCTGGCGCTCGACGCCGACGCCAAGTTCCTCGGCCTGCGCGTCGACACCTTGGCGAATATGGGCGCGTATTTGAGCACCTTCGCGCCGGCCGTGCCGACCTGGCTCTACGGCACGCTGATGGCCGGCCAGTACAAGACGCCGGCGATCCATGTCCGCGTCCGCGCCGTCTTCACCAACACGGTGCCGGTCGACGCCTATCGCGGCGCCGGGCGGCCGGAGGCGACCTACACGATCGAACGGATCGTCGAGCAGGCGGCGCGCGAGCCGGGGCTCTCGCCCTTCGAGATCCGCCGGCGGAACTTCATCCAGCCGGCGGACTTCCCGTATCAGACGCCGGTCGCCGTCAACTACGACATCGGCGACTACGACGCGACCTTGCGCCGGGTCGAGCAGATCGCCGATGTCGCCGGTTTCCCGGCGCGCAAGGCGGACGCGGAGCGGCGCGGCAAGCTGCGCGGCATGGGCCTCTCCTGCTACATCGAAGCCTGCGGCATCGCGCCTTCGGCGCTTGTCGGCGCCCTCGGCGCGCGGGCCGCGCTCTACGAGGTGGCGACCGTTCGGGTCAATCCGACCGGCTCGATCTCGGTCTTCACCGGCACGCACAGCCACGGCCAGGGCCATGAAACCACCTTCGCCCAGGTCGTCGCCGAGCGGCTCAACGTGCCCTATGAGCAGGTCGAGATCATCCATGGCGACACCGACCGGATCCCGTTCGGCATGGGCACCTACGGCTCGCGCTCGATCGCGGTGGGCGGCGCGGCGATCGTGACTGCCGCCGACAAGCTCATCGACAAGGGCAAGAAGAACGCCGCGCACCAGCTCG
>CAZPTD010000106.1:0-4228 GCA_964588915.1 uncultured Neomegalonema sp.
GATCGGCAGCACCGCGCCGCCGGGATAGCCGAAAAGGACGTCGACGCCCTGATCCCGAAGAGCGCGCACCACCATCTCTGCGCCGGTCATCAGTTCGGCCATGTCCCCATTCCTTTCTCGTCTCGGCCGTCTCGGCCCCTCCGCATCGGTCTTTCTTCGCCGGGACCGCTTTCGGACGCGCGGCGGCAACAAAAAAGGGTCCCGAAGGACCCTGGCGCGCGTCGACGATCGATTGGCGATCTATTCGCCAGCCGTCACGCGCGCTTCCCAATAAGTACGACCACCGTCGCCGATCGCGTCATTTCGCTCTCACAGTCGGAAATTGCGCCGTCACCGCCGACGCCCGGCCTCAGCTACGCAAAGAAGGGTGGTCGGTCAAGCTAAAGAGAAGATGAATAGCAAAGTTTTCAAGCGCATTTTGGAATCTTATTGCGTCAATGCCGCCATCGGCGCAGCGCGGCCGATCGGCGCGGCGATTATTCGAGATTGTCGCCGCGAAGACACGCTTCCTTGCGCCATTCCATGATCAGGAACCAGGGCGCGCGCTGGTACTTGGCGACGCGTTCCGGCGGGCCGCTATGGGCGGACGGCTCGTCGAAATGAACGAGACGCAATCCGGCGCCGAGGAGCGCCTGCATGTAGCGCGACAGCGGTCGGTGGTGGTTGACGATGGAGATGCCGCGCCATTCGGCGCGCATCGCGCGCTCCGAGAGATAATTGTCGAGCGGATAGCAGTCGAGCGCGCCGTCCGGCGTCCGCAGCCAGCCGCGATCGCAATCGGCGGTGATGAAGCTGTTGGAGTTGGCGATCAGGAGCGCGCCGCCCGGCGCGAGAACGCGGGCCATCTCGGAGATCGCCGCGGCGTAATCGGGAATGTCGACGAGGCTGAGGCAGCTGACGACGAGGTCGAAGGCGCCGTCCTCGAAATCGAGCGCCTCGGCGCGGCCGCGCCGGTAGTCGCCGGTCGGGTCGCGCCGCCGGGCCTCCTCGAGCAGGCGCTCGGTCGGGTCGACGCCGATCGTTTCGACGCCGCGCTCGCGCAACATCCGGCAGAAACGGCCTTCGCCGCAGCCGACATCGAGCGCGCGGCGGAAGCCGCCGGCCGCCACGCGCGCGAGCATCGGCTTGTCGAGCACGCAGCGGCGGCCGAAATCGCCGCCGTCGGCTTGATCGGCGATCCAGGCCTCGGCCGAGGCCGTCCAGCCGCCGTCGTCGTCACTCGTCGTCACTGATCGGGCCCGTTCTATGGTTCGGCGCCGAGACGGCGCAACGCCAGCTCCGCTTCGGCGAAGCCGTAGCGTAGGAGCAGAGCCGCACGATACCAACGGATCGCCTCACGGTCGTTCTTCGGAACGCCGCGTCCGAGCTCGTAGAGCCGTCCCAGATAGTAGCAGCCGTTGGCGTCGTCGCCTTCACAACCGCGACGATGCAGCCCCGCCGCCGCGATAGGATCCGGATCGACGCCGCGGCCGTTTTCATAGAGAAGCGCGAGGTTGGTGCAGCTGACCGCGCGCCCTTCGTCGCAGCTGAACCGGTAGAGCTGCCGCGCCTCTTCGAGATCCACAGGAACGCCGCGGCCCTCCTGATACATGTAGCCGAGATTGCCGCAGCCGGCGCTGTCGCCGGATCGGCAGGCGAGCTCGAATAGGCGCAGCGATTCGGCGTCGTTCGGCTCGGCGCCGAGGCCGAGAAGCATCATCGCGCCGACCTCGCTGCACGCCGTCAGGTCGCCGCCGTCGCAGCCGAGCCGGTAGTACTCGACCGCGCGACGATCGTCGCGGAACGCGCCTTCGCCTCTGTAATACATGCCGCCGAGATCGAAGCAGGCCGTGGCGACGCCGCCGTCGCAGGCGCGGCGAAAGAGCCGCACGGCCTTATGGTCTTCGCCGCCATGCGCGACGGGCGCGTCGCCGTCCCGATAGCGCAGGCCGAGCGCGTGGCAGCGCTCCATATCGCCGCTCTCGCACGCCGTCTCGAGGCTTTCGAAGGGCTCTTCCGCATCGGTCTCTTGCCCGCCCGCAGGGCCCGCGCCGAGCGCAAGCATCAGGGCGACGGCCAACATGCGCCGCATCACGCGCCTCCCTCTCTTCGGCTTTCGACGCGCATCGTCGTCGATCGGTCCGATAGAGCGCTCATTAGGCATGATAATCGGGCGAAATTTCGCCTAGTCCGATCGCAGCGCCGCCGCCGCGATCGTGTCGAGATCCGCGGCTTCGGCGCTCTCGATCGACCGCCAGGCGCTCATCTGGTTGCGGGCCCAGGTCGACTGGCGCTTGGCGTATTGGCCGGTCTCCGTGACGCCGCGGGCGATCGCCTCCTCGCGGCCGATCGCGCCGGCCAGCCAGGCCTTGAGCGGCGCGTAGCCGAGGGCCTTGAGCGCCGGCGCCGAGGGCGCGACGGCGCCCGACGCCTCCAGCTCCGCCATCGCGGCGACCTCGTCCAGGGCGCCGGCGTCGACCATCGCCTCGAAGCGGCGGGCGATGCGGCGCCGGAGCGCGGCGCGCGGCGGCTCGAGCTTGAGCGCGACGGCGCCCGAGAGCGGCAGGACGGGCGGCGGCGTGCGCGCCATCCACTCGGCGAAGCCGACGCCGGTCGCCTCGAGCACCTCGTAGGCTCTGAGCACCCGGCGCGGATTGGAGAGATCGATGCGCGCCGCGCTCTTCGGATCGCGCTCGGCGAGCGCGCGGGCGAAGGCCTCCGCTCCGAGCGCCGCGAGCCGCGCCTCGCCCTCGGCGCGGATCTCCGGCGGCGTCGGCGGGATCTCGGCGAGCCCCTCCGTCAGCGCCTTGAAGTAGAGGCCGGTCCCGCCGACGATCACGGCGCGCCCGTCGGTCTCGGCGAGGAGCGCCGCCGTCTCGCGGAGCCAGCGTCCGGTGGAGTAGCCCGCATCGGAAGCGGCGACATGGCCGTAGAGACGATGCGGCGCGCGGGCTTCGTCCTCGACGCTCGGCCGGGCGGCGAGCACGCGCCATTCGGCGTAGACCTGCAGCGCGTCGGCGTTGACGACCGCGGCGTCGAGCCGCTCGGCGAGCGTGAGCGCCAGCGCCGATTTGCCCGACGCCGTCGGCCCGGCGACGAGGACCGGCCTCATGGCCGCGCGGCGGCCAGGCGACGTCGCCCGAGCGCGAACGCGCCGTCGCCGCCGGCCTTCGCCTCTGGCCGCGCCGCCGCCGCGCCGAACCGACGCGGACGATCCTCCGCCGTCAGGAGTTCCGAGCTCATCGAACGCTTATGCCGTCGCGGCGGCGTCCGTGTCGAGGGCGGGGCGCGACGCCCGCCGCTCAGTCCTTGGCGCCGAAGCTGTAGGCGTCCTGCCCGTGCATCTCGAGGTCGATGCCGCCGATCTCGGTGCGGTAGTCGATGCGCATCATCGAGCCGCCGAGGCGTTCGCGCGTCAGAGCGCCGCGCGTCGCGACGAGCCAGGCCTTGCGCACCGCGCAGATCGCGATGAAGAGCGCCGCGCTGACGCCCATGATCGCGGCGAAGGTCAAGAGCGCGAGGCCGAGCTGCGTGAAGCCGACGACCATATCGAACCGCACCGCGACGAACGACGCCGCGCCGACGCCGAAGAGGCCCGGCAGACCATGCGACGCCAACGCCTGGACCGGATCGTCGATCGACAGCCGCTCGCAGGCGGCGCGCGAAAAGCGGTAGATGATCGCCGCGACGATCCCGACGACGACCGCATGCCAAGGCGCGAAGACATGCACGCCGGCGAGCACGGCGACCGCGCCGGCGATCAGCCCGTTCATCGTGTCCAAGAGATCGCGATCCTCTTTGAGGAGCATGTGCAGCATCGCCACGGTCAGCGCGGCGGCGGCGGGCGCGAGGATCGCGACGCCGGCGATATAGCCGATCCTGAACACCACCGAGGCCAGCGCGCCGCCGCCGGCGGCCTCGACCGACGGCACGCCGCCCGCGACATACGCGCCGAAGCTGAGGCCGAGCCAGCCGACCCAGATGAGAAAGACGCCGATCGCCGCGACCGGCATGTTGTGCGGCGCGTGGCGCTGGGCGATGCGGATGATCTGCTCGCGCCCGAGCCCGACCGGGTCGTAGCCGTTGAAGCCGATCCTGGGGCGCAGGAGCAGCGTTCCGGCGAGGCCGGCGGCCGCGCCGGCGCCGCTGACGACCAGCGAGCCCGCGTAGTCGAACAGGACATGGTAGAGCAGGCCCTGCGGATGCCAGATCGTGAAGGCGAAGAGCGGATAGACGCGGCCGGCGAAGA
>CAZPTD010000106.1:4238-12237 GCA_964588915.1 uncultured Neomegalonema sp.
AGGCGGGCCAAGCGACGCCTGCGATCCTGCGCCGCTGCGGCGAGTTCTTCGGAGGCCGGCGAAGATCCCGGCGAAGGCGATGTAGACGCAGGGCCGGATGCGGCCGGAGACGGCGCCGCCGCAGATGGTCGCCGCCGTCATCGCGAGCGTCAGATGGAAGAAGCAGGCGACGGTCTCGTGCGGGCGTATCAGCGGCTCGCGCGGCGCGCTCGAGGACGCGAGGCCGATCTCCTCGAGGAACGGGATCAGAGGGCTGGCGCCGCGGATGATGTCCCAGCCGTAGAGCCAGAACAGGATCGCGCCGAGGCAGATGTCGAGGAAGTTCTTGTAGATGTCGTTCAGCGCGTTCTTGCGCGACACCGACCCGACCTCGAGCATCATGAAGCCGGGCTGCGCCAAAAACACCAGGAACGCCGAGACGAGCAGGGTGACGTTCACGGTGGCGTAGATCGCCGCGTCGAGCGGCCCGATGTCCGCAAAGTTCATGCGCGTCCTCACGTGACAGGCGCGGGCGATTCCGCGCGGCCGCTTCCGCGGCGGATGACTATCGGAACCCTCGGCGCTTCTGCGCGCCGGTCACAAGTTCGACGAGACGATGGCGGCGAACCGCCGCGCTTCCTGTGCGCTCATGGTCGGTCCGCGGACCGGAAAGAGGAGATTGGCGTCGACTTTGAGCGGCCGCTGGCTGATCAGGCGCTCCTCGGCGACGATGATCATGCGTTTCGGGAAGTGCTTGAGCCCTTCCGCGATCTCGCGCTCCGAGGCGTCCGCGTCGCTCTCGCTGACCGACATGACGCCGCCGCGGCAGGCCGCGATCCGCTTGCGGGCGAGGCTCCAGCCGTCGCCCGAGAGGGCGGCGCCGGCGGCGTCGCCGGCCGCGACGGGCTCGAGGCCGGCCGATCTCAGCGCCGGCACGATCTGCTGGGACAAGCCCTTGGCCAAGAGCGGCGAGACGTAGATCGGATCTCCGCGCCCGGTCGGGTTCGACTCCTCGGCGGTCAAGGTTTCGCCGAGACCCGCGTCGCGCAGCCGCTCGACGAACTCGGCGCGCGCGTCGTCCGGCAGCTGCGACCAACCCATCCGGAACCGCGTCGGGCCCAGGCCGCGCGCCGCCGCCAGAATGGCCTCCATGCAGCGGACGAGGCGGTCGATCTCGTGCTGCAGAAGCCGCTCGTCGAGCGCGCGGCTGGGTTGCGTCGAGAGCGGATCGAAGACGTCGGACAGGTCGGTCTCGGCGTCGATCGCCGCATAGACCCGGGCGCACTGCAAGACGTCCTCGCGGATCTCGAGAAAGATCGGCGCGTAACCGTCGAACTTTCCGTAACCGATGATCGTGACCATGGTGTAAGGCGAAAGGCTGCCGACGTCCTCCGCTAGCAGCCCGCAATACCGGCAGAACTCGACGTAAAGCGACATCTTTTGGCCATCAATAGTTTAGCCGCAGCCAGCGTCACAACCAAGGGTTGCGGCGGCTGTTGGTCGCCTCAATTTAGACATAACTCACCTGTCCCCCGGCGTCGACTTGCCGCGACTTGACCATTTCGTAGTATGTCGGAGACAGACCAGGAGGCAAGCGCTCCGCAAGTCACTTTCGCGCATCTGGAGAATGGTGATATGTTTAACGCTGCGGATTTGACGCAGCGGCCCGGCGATTGTCCTCCGATCGTCGGCTAAAGCGGCGCTTCCTCGACGACTCGACCCCGATCGAGGCGAATGAGCCGGCCGCCGACGGCGCGCGCCTCCGCCATGTCGTGCGTCACGTAGAGGATGGGAATGCGCGTCTCGCGGCGGATGCGCGCGAGGTACGGCAGGATCTCGGCCTTCAACCGCGAGTCGAGATTGGCCAGGGGCTCGTCCATCAGCAGCGCCTGCGGATCGGACAGGAGGGCGCGGCCGATGGCGACGCGCTGCTTCTCGCCGCCGGAGAGCCGCCGCGGCCGCCGGTCGAGAAGCGCGCCGATCTCGAGGAGATCGGCGACCTCGTCGAGCTTGGCCTTCGGCGCGCCCTTCGGTCGGCCGTAGAGGAGGTTCGCCGTCACGTTCAGATGCGGAAACAGCCGCGGCTCCTGAAAGACGACGCCGAGCCGGCGCCGCTCGACCGGAAGATCGATCCCGGCGGCCGCGTCGAAGAGCGCGCGCTTCTGGCCGGCGTGCTCGAGCGCGACGTAGCCCAGATCCGGCCGCTCGAGGCCGGCGATCGCGCGGATGGCGAGCGTCTTGCCGGCGCCTGACGGGCCGAAGAGCACCGCCGCGCCGCGCAGGCTGAAGCGCGCCTCGAGCGTGAAGCCGGGCACGCGCTTGACGAAGTCCGCTTCGAGACCGGGCGCGCTGCGTTCCTCGGTGCTCATCTCGAGGCGCGCCTCCTGGCGGCGGCGGCCAGCGACTCGGCGACGACGACGGCCGCGAGCGCGAGCAGGATCGAGAGGACGACGAGCCGGCCGGCCGCGTCCTCGCCGCCGGGCGACTGCAGCGCGGTGTAGATGGCGATCGGCAGCGTGCGCGTCTCGCCGGGCAGGTTGCCGGCGAAGGCGATGGTGGCGCCGAACTCGCCGAGCCCGCGCGCGAAGCCGAGCAGCGCGCCCGCGACGACGCCGGGCAGGGCGAGCGGCAGCGCGATCGTCGCGAAGCGGCGCCAAGGGCCGGCCCCGAGGGTGCGCGCGGCTTCGTCGAGATCCTGGTCGACCGCCTCGAAGGCGAGCCGCGCCGCGCGCACGACGAGCGGGAATCCCATCACGGCGGCGGCGAGCGCCGCGCCCTCCCAGGTGAAGGCGACGCGGAGGCCGAAGCTGTCGTAGAGCCAGGCGCCGACCGGTCCGTTGCGGCCGAAGAGCTCGAGCAGCGCGAAGCCGACGACGACGGGCGGCAGGACGAGCGGCAGGTTGACCGCCGCCTCGAGCGCCGACTTGCCCCAGAAACGCCGCCGCGCCAGCAGCCAAGCGAGGCCGATCGCCGGCGCAAGCGCGGCGACGGTCGCGACGCCGGCGACCTTGAGCGACAATAGCGCGATGGCGAGTTCGGCCTCGGTCACTCGGTTCTCCTTCGGAGGCCGCGGATTTTCTCCGCCGACACCGGCAAAATTCTTGCGCGATTAAGGGGCTTCGCTTATCTAGCGCGTACTTCACACGCAGGGCATGGGCGCATCAAGCCGTTTGGCTGATCGTCCGCCGGTCGCCTCTCAACGATTGCGGAACACGCAGACGCGCGGTTCAGGCGAGGTCGAGAGACGTTTCAGCCCTGCGGCGGATCAACCGGAAAGGACGACGACCTATGGCTTTGCCTGACTTCACCATGCGCCAGCTGCTCGAGGCGGGCGTGCATTTCGGTCACCAGACCCATCGCTGGAACCCGCGGATGCGCCAATACATCTATGGCGAGCGCAACGGGATCCACATCATCGATCTGACGCAGACGGTGCCGCTCTTGCACCAGGCGCTGCTCGCGGTGCGCGACTGCGTCGCCAAGGGCGGGCGCGTGCTTTTCGTCGGCACCAAGCGCCAGGCGCAGGCGGCGATCGCCGACGCGGCGAAGCGCTCGGCGCAGTATTATATGAACCATCGCTGGATGGGCGGCACGCTCACCAATTGGGCGACGGTGTCGAAGTCGATCCAGCGCCTCAAGCGGCTCGACGAGCAGCTCGGCGGCGAGGCGCAGGGCTTCACCAAGCGCGAGCGGCTGCAGCTCGAGCGCCAGCGCGACAAGCTGCAGATGACCTTGGGCGGCATCCGCGATCTCGGCGGCAAGCCGGATCTGCTCTTCGTCATCGACACGAACAAGGAGGAGCTCGCGCTCATGGAGGCGCTGAAGCTGCGCATTCCGGTGATCGCCGTGCTCGACAGCAACTCGTCGCCCGAGGGCGTCGCCTATCCGATCCCGGGCAACGACGACGCGGCGCGGGCGATCTCGCTCTATTGCGATCTCGCCGCGCTCGCCGCGATCGACGGCATGCAGGAGCAGATGGGCGCCGCCGGCCTCGATATCGGCGAGCTGATCGACGCGCCGATCGAGGCGGAGCTCGAAGCGGCCGAGGCGGAGGCCGGAGCGGCGGCGCAGGAGGCGTCGGGCGAGGCGGCGGAAGCGGGCGCCGTGGAAGAGACGGCGGCGTTCGCCGCCGAGGCCGAGATCGTCGCGGCGGCGGCGGAAGCCGCCGAGGGCGGCGCGTCGGAGGAAGCGGAGGCGCAAGGCGACGCGCCGGCGGACGCCTCCGAGGAGAAGACGACCGCCGGTTGAGCCGACGCGCGTGTGACGGTTCGATGAACGCCGCGGCGGTTGCTTAACCGGGCGGCATCTGCGATCAGCCCAGCGAAATCCGCCGCGCCAAGGCCCGACCGGCCTCGGCGCGGCGTCCGCGCCGTGGCGTGGCGCGTCAGGCGCCGCCGCGGCGCCGTTGTATCGAGTGTAGGCAAGCACTGTCGGAGGAGCGAGGTATGGCCCAGATCACGGCCGCGTTGGTGAAGGAGCTGCGCGAGAAGACGGGCGCCGGCATGATGGACGCCAAGAAGGCGCTGACCGAGACGGACGGCGACATGGCCGCCGCGGAGGATTGGCTGCGCACCAAGCTCGGCGTCAAGGCCGACAAGAAATCGGGCCGCGTCGCGGCCGAGGGCCTGGTCGGCGTCGCGGTGGGCGACGCGACGGCGGCGGCGGTCGAGATCAACTCCGAGACCGACTTCGTCGCGCGCAACGCCGAGTTCCAGGAGATGGTCGGCGAGGTGGCGACGGTCGCGCTGGGCGTCGCGGACAGCGCCGACGCGGCGCCGGCGGCGCTGCTCGCGGCGAAGATGCCGTCCTCGGGCAAGACGGTCGAAGAGCATGTGAAGGCGAAGGTCGGCACGATCGGCGAGAACATGACCTTGCGCCGCTTCCGGCGCCTGTCGGTCGCGAACGGCGTCGTCGCGACCTATGTCCACAACGCCGCCGCGCCCGGCATGGGCAAGATCGGCGTTCTCGTCGCGCTCGAGAGCGCCGGCGACAAGGCGACGCTCGAGGCGCTCGGCAAGCAGATCGCGATGCATGTCGCCGCGACCAATCCGGCGGCGCTCTCCTCGGAGGATCTCGATCCGGCGCTCGTCGAGCGCGAGAAGTCGGTGCTGACCGAGCAGGCGAAGGCGTCGGGCAAGCCGGACAACGTCATCGAGAAGATGATCGTCGGGCGGCTCAACAAGTTCTATCAGGAGGTCTGCCTTCTGAAGCAGAGCTTCGTCGTCAATCCGGATCTGACGGTCGAGAAGGCGGTCGCCGAGGCGGCGAAGAGCGCCGGCTCGGACATCGCCGTGACCGCTTTCGTGCGTCTCGAGGTCGGCGAAGGCGTCGAGAAGGACGAGACGGACTTCGCGGCCGAGGTCGCCGCGCAGGTCAAGGGCTCTTGATCCGGGACGAGCCGCGACGAGGGGCGAAGAGCCCCGAGGAGCGGGCTCGCTCGTCGAGGCTTTTCGCCTCTCCTCGCCGCCCGCGTCACGCGGCGAGGAGCGCCATGATCCGTTGCGTCGCGCTCTTGCCGAGCGCGCCGCTCCGGAGCCGCGCCTCGGCCGCGGCCTTGAGCTCCGCGTCCATGCCGAGCTCCGCCCTCAGGCGCCTGAAGAAGACGGTCTCCTCCCAGTCGCGGCGCTTGCCGAGCGCCATCTCCCAGATCCGCGCCGAGCCCGGATTCGAGCGAACCAGGTTCGTGGCGTAGGTCGAGGCGAGGTACTCGGCGACGAGCCGATGCACGAAGCGCAGCTTGCCGCTTTGCGCGCCCTCGTCCTCGCCGCGGCCGAAGAGCGGGAAATGCGCCAGCGCGAGCTCGAGTCGCGACGCCGCCGCTTCGTCGAGCTCGGGCGCGATCAAGGTCGGCAGCACGCCATCGACCCAGTCGGCGCCGTCGAGCGACGCGGCCGGCTCGGGCTCGGCGAAAAGATAGAGGAAGGCGGCGAGGCCGAGCATGTCCTCGAGCTCCGCCCGGCCGCGCGCCTCGAGCGCCGCCGCAAGCGCCGTCTCGCGCTCCTCGGCGCGGATCATCCGCGACGCGATCTTGGCCGCGACGTCCGCGGCGATGTCCTCGCGGTCGAAATCCGCGACGAACTCCGAGAGCCGCATCACCTGCTTCTCGACCACCTCGCGGTCGACGATCGCGTCGATCGTGAACTGCAGCAGCGCGAATTCGTCGCGAAGCGCGCGTTCCTCGCCCTTGCGGATCGCCGCGACGAGACGGCTGCAATAGAAGGGCAGGTCGGAGAGCTCGGCGAGATCGGAGCGGCCTTCGATCTTGGCCGCGATGGCGTCGATCTGCGGCCGGCCGGCCTCGCCCTGCTCGGCGGCGAGCACGGCGGCGATATAGGCGCGCTTCGCCGCCGCGTCCCAGCGCTCGAGCTCGTAGATCTCGGTCGCCTCGGGCTGCGCGTCGAGGCGCTCCTCGAGAAAGGCGCGCAGCGCGTCCGAGGAGGCGAAGAGGCTGTCGCGGGTCGACATCAGGATCTGGGCGCGGCTCTCGGGCGCGTCGAGCGTCTGCGCGATCGTGGCGAAGAAGTCGGTCTGACGGCGAAAGAACTCGTCGAGACCGTCGAGGATCCACGTGTTGAGGCCCATGCGATGCAGCCAGGCGAAGGCCGAGGGCGGGACGTCGCGGGCGATCTCCGCGCCGAAGAGCGCGTCGACGAGGCGGCGGAAGGAGCGGATCTCGGGCGCCGTGTCCGCGGTCGAGCCGAGCTCGACGGGCTCGAACAGGATCGGCCGCGCGCCGAGGGCGTCGCGGTTCTTCGCCGCGTTGAAGGCGCCGTGCGCCGCGTTGAGCAGCTCGGCGGTGAGCACGCTCTTGCCGACGCCGGCCGGACCGCAGAGCACGATGAGCCGCGGGCCCGCGGGCGCGGCGGCGAAATCGGGCGCGAGCCGGTCGAAGAGATCGCGGCCGGTCTCGACCGGCGCGGCGTTCGGCGCGAGCGCGGCGAGGCGGCGGTAGGGCTGCGGCGCGCGCGGATGGATGCGGAAGTCGCGCACCTTGCGCCGCAGCCGGTCCGAGAGCGGCGAGGCGTCCTCGTCGTCGGCGCCGCGGCGGCGATAGTGCCAGTCGAAGAACTGCGCCGGCGTCAGAGGCGAGCCGCCCGACGCGGCGATCTCGGCGCGGTTGAGCCCGGCGCGACCGCGCTTGACGACCGGGATCGCGCTCTCGGCGGCGACGCCGGCCTCGCGCAGCGCGGCGAGGGCGCCGAGCGCGCGGGCCATGGCGTCGGGCGCCTCGGCCGGCGGATGGACGACGCCGCTGAGGCGCCCGTCGCGGTCGCGGCAGAGAAGCGCGTCCGCTCCGAGCGCGGTCGGCGCGCGCCCGCTGGCGGCGAGAAAGTCGGTGATGGCGGATCTGAGGACGGCGTCGTCTCGATCGATCGGGGTCATTGCGCGGCTCCGGTCTCGTCGTCTCGGGACCGCCAGTCAATGCCGCACTCGCGGCGGCGCCGTCCACTCTCTCGCTTGCGGCGTCGCGGATTTTGCGCGACAGGAGGGCCGGCCGAGGGGCGGCCCGAGCGCAGCGGAGGGCGAGAATGGCGAGCGATATGTCGGGCGGAGATCACGGCGGCGTCGAAGCGGCGCCGCGCTGGCGCCGCGTGCTGCTCAAGATCTCGGGCGAGGCGCTGATGGGCGGCCAGGGCTACGGGCTCGACGCGCCGACGGTCGCGCGCCTGGCCGAGCGGATCGCGGAGCTGCGGCGCACGGGCGTCGGGCTCGCGCTCGTCGTCGGCGGCGGCAACATCTTTCGCGGCCTCGCCGGCGCGGCGAGCGGCATGGAGCGCGGCGCCGCCGATCATTTGGGCATGCTCGCCACGGTGATGAACGCGCTGGCGCTCGAAGGCGCGCTCGAGGCCGCCGGCGTCGCCGCGCGGACGCTGTCGGCGATCCCGATGCCGACGGTGTGCGAGCCCTTCAGCGCCGCCGCGGCGCGCCGCCATCTCGACGAAGGCCGAATCGCGATCTTCGCCGGCGGCACCGGCAACCCGTATTTCACCACCGACACCGCGGCGACGTTGCGCGCGCT
>CAZPTD010000107.1:0-12115 GCA_964588915.1 uncultured Neomegalonema sp.
GGCCTTGCGCGCCTCGCCATACTCCTCTTGTTGAAAGAGCCGCTCGGCTTGGGGGTACTCTTGCTGAGGCGTCAGCTTCTGGTCGCTGGCCCCACGCTTCAAAAAGTCGTAGCGGCCGGAGCGATCGCGCACGATGGTTTCGGGCGGGGCGCCGGCGAAGGGGGTGGTGAGCGGCGGCGGCGGCGTCGGCTGCAACGCGGCGCAGATTGCGGTGGGCGCCCACGCCGACGTCACCATACTCGACCGCAACCCGACCCAGCTGGAGCGGCTCTCGAACCATTTCGAGGCGTCGGCCAAGGTCGTCTACTCGACGCGCAAGGCGGTCGAGGACGCGGTCCGCGACGCCGATCTCGTCATCGGCGCGGTGCTCATTCCGGGCGCGGCGGCGCCGAAGCTGGTGACGCGGGCGATGCTCTCGGAGATGCATGACGGCTCGGTCGTCGTCGACGTCGCGATCGACCAGGGCGGCTGCTTCGAGACCTCGCGGCCGACCACCCACGCCGAGCCGACCTATGTCGTCGACGGCGTCGTCCATTACTGCGTCGCCAACATGCCGGGCGGCGTGGCGCGGACCTCCACCTACGCCCTCAACAACGTGACGCTCGGCCATGCGGCGGCGATCGCCGACAAGGGCTGGAAGGCGGCGCTCCGCGAGAACCCGCATCTCGCCAACGGCCTCAACGTCGCCGAGGGCAAGGTGACCTACAAGGCGGTGGCCGACGATCTCGGCTACGACTACACGCCGGCGAGCGCTTTCCTGAGCTAGCGCGGATCGGCGGTCTCGGTCGCCGGTTCAGCTCCTCGCTTTGCGGACTGGCGACGCCCGAGAGGCGAGGCGGCCGTCGATGCGGTGTCGCCGCATCCTGGGAGCAAGCGATCGGCCCTTCCGGGAACGCTGCGCGGCATCGAGAGCGGCGGAGATGGATCCGATCGGTCGACCGGAGAAGCGTCTTGGAGTCGGCTGCGGCCGACAGAGGATCTCAACGGAGCGCTCTCTGCACGAACAAGGCGGCCGCTTCCGCGATCGTCTGATCGGTTCTGATGGAGCCGACCTCGCCCTTGTCGTCCCGGCCAAGCCCGAAGCGCGCAGAGCCGGGACGACAAGGGCCAAGGGGCTGAGCGCGCGGCGAACCGGCCCTGGATCCCGGATAAGCCTGCGGCTTTCCGGGATGACCGCGTCATCCCGGGATGACGGCGTCATCAGCGTTGCATCCACCTAAACGGATCCTGCTCTGACGCCGATAGGATCGGCCGCAGAACTCTGTCTGCCACGCTCCTCGGCGAGTCCGTCGTCGCATGCAGAGAATCGCCATGGCGTCGACGTGCGATTTGCCGCCTCAGCCCGAGGCGTCGCTGGAGAATTCGACCATCGCCATTTAGAGTCACGCATGGAGCCGCAGTTCTTCTGCGCCCGTCAACCGAGGATGGAGCAATTGCGACTTTCTGCTCGGACACTCCGCCGGCCAGCTCTGTTTCTCGCGTCGCTCTCTAGCACCCTACTCCTGTCGTTGGGCCTCCAGATCGCCGCGGAAGGCCAGACGAACGACCCGGACGCGGCTGCGCCGCCGGCTCCTGAGCAGGGCGGCCCGCGACGTTGGCGGGCGTCGGGCGACGAACTCCGCTTGTTTGACGCTCCGGCAGACGGCGCGCAGGTGATCGGAACGCTTGCTGACGGCGCCGTGCTCGCCAATTTGGGATGCGAGCGCAGCGGCGGCCGGAACTGGTGTCATGTGCGACCGTTCCGTGGCGGCGCGCGCGGATATCTGCCGGCTGAACTGCTACAGCCGGCTCTCGGCCCGGATGGAACCGTTCCCTTCGGCGTCGACGACAGCAGGCGTCGAGCCCGCCGAGGCGACTTCGACGCGCGGGCGCAGGTCGACTGCGCGCAGGAGATCGGCGAGGCGCTCGGCGTCTGCGCCGCCGCGGTCGCGCGGAGCGGAGGCGGCGATGCGACCGTTGTCGTGACGTTTCCGAACGGCTTCGCCCGTCAACTCTACTTCACGCATGGCGCGTTCATGCGGGCCGACGCCACGATGTCGGGCGCCGGAACCGACACGGACTGGCGCGTTGACGATGGCGCGCATGTTATCCGCGTGGACGACCAGCGCTTCGAATTGCCGGTCGCCCTGGTGATCGGCGAGTAGGATCAGGCCACGCCGCAGAGCGCGGCGCGGCCAAGTCGATCAGTTCCCGAGCAGATCAGTTTCCGACCTGATCAGTTTCCCGGCGTCAGCTTGTGGATGATCCCCTCATCCACCGCGGTGTAGAGGCTGCCGTCGGGGCCGAGGACCACGGAGCGGAAGCGTCCGGCCTCCATGGGCAGCGTCAGCTCGGTGACGTCGACCACGGACATGCCGTCTTCGGAGAGCTCGATCACGTCGATGCGCTGACCGATCGGCGTGCCGCCAAAGCCGATGCCCATGACGCCGACGACCATCGCGCCGTCCCAGTCGCCCCATTGCGGTCCCACCAGGAAGGCGGCGGAGGAGGTGCCTTGCGACCAGCCGTTATTGTCCCAGATCGGCTGCATCGCGTCCGGATAGGTCTCGAGGTCGGTCATCGGCATTAAGGCCGCCCGCTCGTAGCGGTTCATACCTTCGATCTGGTTGGGGCTGTAGCCGCAGTAATCGTCCGGACAGTCGCCGCGGCCGGCCATGTTTGGGCGCGGATCCCAACCGCCGTTGCCGCCATTCACGAGAACGGTGATCTCATCGGAATGCCAGGGGCCGTGCTCGGCGACGATCGGCGCGCCGGTCTCCGGATGGAAGGCGATGCCCTGCACGTTCCGGTGCCCGTAGGTGTAGGTTCGCGGATCGAACCCTTCAGGCGGGTTGTTGTCGGGCGCCGCGACGCCATCCGTGTCGATGCGCAGCACCTTGCTGCCCATCAGCGTCGGGCTCTGCGGAACCTCTTCGTTGTGGTTGTCGCCGGTGGTGAGCCATAGAAAACCGTCAGGGCCGAACCGCAGACGGCCGCCATTATGCGCGCCGGGCCCGCCGAACGGGTGATCCGAAGCGGCCATCTTGTAGGGCACGTCGTCGACGATGTCGGTGCGATCCGACACGCTCTGGAAATCGTCGCTGACCACCAGCCGCATCACGCGGTTCGTATGCGGATCGGACAGATTCGACGTCGAATAAACGTAGATTCTGCGGTTGGACGCGAAATCCGGATCGATCGCGACGCCCATCATGCCGGCTTGACCTTCGCAGAACAGATCCTCCGCCGTCACGGCGTAGCCGCTGGACTCGCTCATGCCGAGCAGGGCGTGAACATCGCCCGACGGCATGAGCACCGAGAGACCGTTGCATTTCTCGGTGTAGAACATCGTTCCGTCATCGAGGAACGCCATGTCCCACGGGCTTTCGAGGCCGTCCAACACGACCGTGTGTTCGAGGCTCGTGGTGTTGACGCCCGTTTGGGCGATCGCCGACGTTGCGAACATCACGCCGCCCGCAATCAGCGGAACGAGTCGCGATGCGCGCCGGCTGCATTGTAGATGCATTGTAGTCCTCCCAGAGCGTGCCGCCCCCCGCCCCGTTCGAAGCCGTCGGCTCTTCGAGCGATCTGCTCCGAGGAGGTTAAGGCTAGGCGCCTCGATCGGTTGCATCAACAAGATTCATTGTTACCGCAAACTCGTTGACACGGCGCTTTCCCGTGACAGGGCCGGAGCCGCGCCGCAGCTGCGCGACGCCGCACTACTCGAAGCCAGTCGTGATATAGAGGGCGAGGCTCGCGATCTCTTCATCGGTCAGTTCTCTCGCCCATGGCGCCATCAGCGGCGTGTTCGGACCGACCCTTTCGCCCGCGCGATACGTCTCCAGCCGCATCACGAGATAATCAGAGGTTTGTCCGGCGAGCTTTGGAAAGCTGGCCATGCCCTGCGCCGTCGGGCCATGGCAGTTCCTGCAGACGCGGGCGTAAATCGCCTCGCCAACGGCGATATCTGCGGCGACTTCAGAGGTCTCCTGCGCATCGGCCGGCGCGCTCTGCTCGCCCGCGACGTCGCTCTGCTCCTCAGTCGTCGTGTCCTGGGCCGAGCTTGACGCGATCCCGATCAAGCCGGCCGCCAAGATGGCGAGAACCCACGAAGTCTTCATCCTGCCGTCTCCAATGCTTCCTCTCGCCCTGATCGCGGAGGATAGATCTCGACGCTTCAACTCTTCGAGCCCGTTGGCGTTGAAGCCTTCTCCAATCCCTTGGCGCAATCAAGGCGAGTCCGGCTCGCGTGTCGACCAACGAAAGATTGAGCCCTTCCCGACCGACTGCGGCGCCTCGATCGACAGGTTGCGATCTGCCGGTGAGAATAGGGCGGGTTCAGCTTCGCCGGAGTCGCGGCGACGGCCCGAAGCCGTATCCTGCAAATGGCCTCGACGTCGCCGAGGGCAAGGCGACGTTGAAGGCGGTGGCCGACGATCTCGGCTATGACGACACGCCGGCGAGCGCCTTCTTGGGTTGACGACGCGCGAGGCCGGCGCGCGCGGCGCGCGCTCCGTCCCGGCCCCGCTTCCCGCGGGAGAGGGAGACGACAACGGCCCCGACGGTTCTTCATCTCGGATCTGCGCGCTCGTGTCGTCGTTCGCGCATTCCTATCGAAGCAAGACCTTCAGCCCGCATGCGAACGCCGTCTCGCCGCGGGAGGTTTTGAGGATCGGTTCTGAATTCCCTATCACCGGTGTCGTGAATGGACATGTAGGCGGCGCTTCCGCGACCTTGGCGGCGGTCGCGCCGTGAGAGGCGTTCCGGGGCGGAAAGAGCCGAAGACGAGAAGGTGCGGTCATGCTGCAAGTGTTGGTCGCCGTCTGGGCTCTCCTGGTCGGCATCGTGTTCATCATGCTGGGCAACGGCATGCATTTCACGCTGATCGGCCTGCGCGGCGGGATCGAGGGGTTCTCGGCCGCGGAGCTCGCCATCGTCACCTCGGGCTACTTCGCGGGTTTCCTGTCCGGAGCGCGGTACGCCCCGGTCCTGATCCGGCGCGTCGGGCATGTGCGCGTCTTCGCGGCGCTCGGCAGCTTCATGTCGGCGGGGCTGATCGCGTTCACGCTGCTGGCCGAGCCATGGGCGTGGACGCTGCTGCGCGTGTTGGTGGGCTTCTGCATGTCCGGCGTCTACGTCGCCGCCGAAAGCTGGCTCAACAGCGCCGCCACGAACGAGACCCGCGGCAAGGTGTTGTCGGCCTACATGATTTGCCAGACCTTGGGAATCATCGGGGCGCAGGGGCTGTTGACGCTGGGCGACGCGGGCGCTTCGACGCTCTTCATCGGGGCGTCGATCCTGGTTTCGATCTCCTTCGCGCCGATCCTGCTCTCCGTGACGGCGGCCCCGGCGGTCGAGGTGGCGCGACCGATGGCGCTGCGCAAACTCTTCGCCAGCTCTCCGCTCGGCACCGTGGGGATCTTCCTCTTGGGCAGCCTTTACGCGACGCAGTCGGGCATGGGCGCGGTCTTCGGCGCCCAGATCGGGCTGTCGGCGGATCGGGTCGCGCTCTTCGTCGCCATGTTGTTCGCCGGCGCGCTCGTGCTGCAGTACCCGATCGGCTGGCTGTCGGACCGCTTCGACCGGCGCAAGCTGATTTTCGGCGCCGCCGCGCTCGGCGCCGCCTCCTGCGTCCTCGGCTGGGCCTATGGCGACGAACTGTGGCCGCTGATGGCGGCGGCGTTTCTCGCCGGCGGCGTGACGACGCCGCTCTACGCGCTGTTCCTCGCCTACACCAACGACTACCTGTCGGCCGAGGACATGCCGGCCGCTTCCGGCGGGCTCGTCTTCACCTTCGGACTGGGCGCGATCGCCGGTCCTCTGATCACCGGCTGGGCGATGCAGGATTTCGGCCCGTTCGCGTTCTGGCTGACGCTGTCCGCGACCTTCGGAATTGTGGCGCTCTACGCGCTCTGGCGTATGACCCAGCGCCGGACCGTCCCGGTGAGCGAGACCGAAAGCTACCTGGGCGTGTTGCCCTCCGCCACGCCGGTGGCCGTCGAGGCGGCCGGCGCCTGGACCGCCGAGCAGGCCGACGCCGAACGCGAGGCGGCCGGGAAAGCCTGATCTCGACGACGGATGCGCGGCGGCGGCTCGAAGCGAGGTCTCTGCTGGACATTGGGCGCGACGAGGAGGAGCGAACGCCGGAGAAAGGCGTCATTCTCCGCTCGCGTGCTTTCGACCAGCGGCTGAGCCGAGATGGGCCGTCTCGATCTGACGAAATGCGTCGGCGTTCTCCATCCTCGGGCGCCGCGCAACGCCCGCGCCGGTCGCACGCGACGCCCGCAATTCCGCCTCGCAGAGACGATCGCCGCGTCGCGCGCGCCGCCCCTCGCACGGCGCGACCGGATCTCAATACGGGCTGCAAGGACGCGCTTCGGCCTTGCAGGTATAGTTGTAGAAGCCGAGGCCGTTGTTGCGCGTGCCGCAGATGAGGCGGCGGCCCTGAGCCTCCGGCCAGGAGCAGTAGATGTCGCCGTGCAGGCGCTCGCATCTGCGCTCCCATGCGCCTTTAGCCGCGTCGCGGGCCAGTTCGTTGGCCGGAATGGCGAGCGGCGTCGCCTCCTCCGAATAGGCGGTCAGGGTGTCTTTGCAGTCCTGCGCCGACGCCGCGCCGGCGAGGGCCGCCGCCGCTGCGATGATGGATGCGCTCAACAGTCGCATGACGACCTCCGCTCTGGCTGCGCGCGCTCGGGCGCTTTCTTGGGCGCGTTCGCGCTCGGGAACGACCCAAGACTGATCAGGGGCGCCGCGGAATGGCAAGTCGCGGCGCGTCCGACCGGTCCGAGAGGCGCGGGGCCTAAAGCCGATCCCGCAAGCTGAACCAGAGCATCGCCAGCACCAGGAGCGGTTGGCGCAGGGCGACGCCGCCCGGAAAGGGCGTCGCCGGGATGCGCGCCATGACGTCGAAGCGCTCCGCCTGACCGGCGATCGCCTCGGCCGCGATCCGGCCGGCCATCGCGCCCATGGCGACGCCGGAGCCCGAATAGCCGGACATCGAAAGCACGTTGCCGGCGAGCCGCGCGAAATAGGGCAGCCGGCGCATCGTGATCGCCAAGGCGCCGCCCCAGGCGTGAGTGATCCTGACGTCGGCGAGCTCCGGAAAGATCTTCGCCAGCGGCCGTCGCACCTCGGCGGCGATGTCGCGGTAGAAGCGGTAGCCGTAGGTCTCGGTCCCGCCGAAGATGAGGCGGTGATCGTCGGAGAAACGGAAATAGTTCACCACGAACTTGCTATCGGCGACCGCGTAGTTGTTCTTGATGAAATGCTCTTGCCGCTCCGGCGCCATCGGCTCGGTCGCGACGATGTAGTTGTTGATCGGCATGACCCGCGCCGCGCCGTCCTCGCTGAGCCGGCCGAGATAGCCGTTGCAGGCGAGCACGACATGGCCCGCGACGATCCGGGCCTCTTCGGTCTCGATCCGCGCCGGATCGCCGCCGTCGAAGCGGACGACGCGCGAGCGTTCGAAGATCCGGGCGCCGGCGGCCTCGGCCATCCGCGCGAGGCCGAGCGCGAAGCGCAAGGGGTCGAGATGCCCGGCGCCGAGATCGAGCGCGCCGCCATGATAGGCGTCGGAGTTGAGGAGCGCGCGCAGCTCGTCGCGCGTCAGCCCTCGGATCTGGTCGTAGCCGTAGGCGTCCTGCAGACGCTTGGCGTAGTCGAGGCTCGCCCGGACGAAGCGGCGCCGGTGATCCGCCTGGATGATCCCGGGACGGAAGCGCGTCTCGACGAGATCGGAGGCGGCGAGGCGGCGGACGAGCGCGTTGGCCTCGGCGGCGATGTCCCAGAGCCGGCGCGCATGCTCCTTGCCGAGCGTCGCCTCGAGCTCGTCCTGGTCGCGCCGCATCGCATGGGCGACCTGGCCGCCGTTCCGCCCGGACGCGCCGAAGCCGACGCGCTGCGCCTCGAGAAGGACGACGTCATAGCCGCGCTCGGCGAGATGGAGCGCGGTGGAGAGCCCGGTGAAGCCGCCGCCGACGACGCAGACATCCGCCCGGAGCGCGCCTTCGGCGGACGGGAAGGGCGGCAGCCGGTTCGCTGCGGCGGCGTAGTAGGAGGGCGGGTATTCGCCCGGCCGGTCATTGGCGGTGAGGAGGTCCATGCCGCGCTCCGTCAGGCGTGGAGCGTCGTTCCGAGCCTCGGCGTCGCCGAGAACCCGGAAGGCCGATGATCTTGTCGGCGACCACGCGCGCCATCTCCTCGACCGTCCGGGTTCGCGCCGTCGGCGCGTCCCGGAACGACGGCGCCGGCGGCGCTCAAGCCGCCTCCAACAGCCCGTCGTCGCGCAGCTTCTGATACGCCTCGTCGAGCGCCGTCGTCGCCCGCGCGATCAGGATGTCGATCTCTTCGGGCGTGATCACCAGCGGCGGCGAGAGGATCATCCGGTCCCAGACATGGCGCATGATCACGTTGTTGGCGAAGCAGCGCTCGCGGCAGATGTAGCCGGCCGCGCCAGCCTCGCCCGCGAAGGGCGCCCGTCGCGCCTTGTCGGGCGTGAGCGCAATGGAGCCCATCATGCCGACCATCGTCGCCTCGCCGACGAGCGGATGCTCGGCGAGCTCCGCCCAGCGCCGGCGCAGATACGGGCCGGCGACGTCGCGGGCGTGATCGAGGATCCCGTCCTCCTCGAGGAGGCGCAGATTCTCGAGCGCGACCGCCGCCGCCACCGGATGGCCGGAATAGGTGTAGCCGTGATTGAACTCGTCGCGGCCCACGACCTCGGCGATCTCGTCCGTCACGATCGAGCCGCCGATCGGCGCGTAGCCCGAGGAGAGGCCCTTGGCGATCGTCACGATGTCGGGCCGGATCGCGTAGGTCTCCGAGCCGAACCAGTTCCCGGTGCGGCCGAAGCCGGTGATCACCTCGTCGACGATCAACAGAATCTCATGCGCGTCGCAGATGCGCTGGATCTCCGGCCAATAGCTCTCGGGCGGCACGATCACGCCGCCGGCGCCCTGGATCGGCTCGGCGATGAAGGCGGCGACCCGATCCTCGCCGATCTCCGCGATCGCCTGCTCCAATTCCCGCGCCCGCGCGAGCCCGAACTCCTCGGGCGACGTCTCGCCGCCTTCGAGCCACCAATTCGGCTGGCCGATATGACGGATGTTCGGGATCGGCAGCCCGCCCTGCTCGTGCATCGCCTGCATGCCGCCGAGCGACGCGCCGCCCATGGTCGAGCCGTGATAGGCGTTCTTGCGCGCGATGACGACGTTCTTCTCCGGCTTGCCGAGCGCCGCCCAATAGGTCCGCACGAGCCGGAGGTTGGCGTCGTTGGCCTCGGAGCCCGAATTGGCGAAGAGGACCTTGTTGAGCGCGCCGGGCGCGAGCTCGGCCAGCCGCGTCGCCAGCGCCACCGCCGGCGGATGCGTCGTCTGGAAGAAGACGTTGTAGTAGCAGAGCTCGCGCATCTGCCGCGCCGCGACCTCGGCCATCTCCTCGCGGCCGTAGCCGATATTGACGCACCAGAGCCCGGCCATGCCGTCGATGATCCGCTCGCCCTCGCTGTCGGTCAGCCAGACGCCCTTGGCGCTCTTGATCACCCGCGCGCCCTTCGCGGCGAGCGCGTTGTTCGCGGTGAAGGGATGCATGTGATGCGCCGCGTCGAGCGCCTGAAGCTCGGCGGTGGGCATGTGGTTGGTCGCGACGGCCATCGGAAAAGACCTCTTTGAAAGAATCGGTTCACACGTTGAGAAGCAGATGCTCGCGCTCCCAGGGCGAGATCTCGCGATGGAACGCCCAGAGCTCGTGGCGCTTGATCGCCTCGAACATCATGCAGAACTTGTCGCCGAGCAGCGCGCGGAGCTCGGTCGCGTCGCGGAATCGCGAGAGCGCCGTCTCGAGACCCTGCGGCAGCGCGACCTCCTCCTCGTCGGTCTGGCCGAGCTCCGGCCGGTCGGGCGCGACGGCGCCTTCGATCCCGAGAAGCCCGGCGGCCAGGCTGGTCGCGATCGCGACATAGGGGTTGCAGTCGACGCCGATGACCCGGTTCTCGACCCGGCGGTTTTCGGGCTCCGAATTCGGCACCCGCAGCCCGGTCGCGCGGTTGTCGTTGCCCCAGGCGAGATTGGTCGGCGCGCTGCCGCCGGTCGTCGCCTCGAAGCGGCGATAGGAGTTCACATAGGGCGCGACGAGCGGCATCGCGTTCTTCAGATGCCGCTGCAGGCCGCCGATGAAGTGGAGGAAGGCCGGCGACGGCGCGCCGTCTTCGGCGCTGAAGACGTTCTTTCCGGTCTTCACGTCCATGACGCTCTGATGGATGTGCATGGCGCTGCCGGGCTGGTCGCGCATCGGCTTGGCCATGAAGGTGGCGAACATGCCGTTCTTGAGCGCCGCCTCGCGGATGGTGCGCTTGAAGTAGAAGACCATGTCCGCGAGCTTCAGAGCGTCGCCATGCGGCAGGTTGATCTCCATCTGACCGGCGCCGTCCTCTTGGATCAGCGAGTCGATCGGCAGCCCCTGCTTCTCGGCGAAGTCGTAGATCGTGTCGATCGTCGGCCCGTACTCGTCGACCGCGACCATCGAGTAGGGCCGCCGCGACGGCCCGATCCGGCCCGATCGGCCGATCGGCGGTTCGATGAGGTCGATCGGATTCGGGTTCGGCTTGATCAGGTAGAACTCGAGCTCCGGCGCGACGACCGGCCGCCAGCCCTTCGCGCGATAGCGCTCGACGACGCGCTTGAGGACGCTGCGCGGCGCGAAGTCGACCGCCTCGCCGGCGCGCGTCTCGCAGTCATGGATCACTTGCAGCGTCGGGTCTTCGGCCCAGGGGACGGCGCAGGCCGTCTCCATGTCCGGCCGCACGGCCATATCCGACTCCGCCCACTGGTTCTCGATCTCCAGGTCGACGTCGTCGCCTTGGACCGCCTGGTAGAAGATCGAGACCGGCAGCGAGATCGAGCCTTCGGGCTTGAATTTGTAGGCCGGCATCGCCTTGCCGCGGGACATGCCGACGAAATCGGCGACGATGCACTCGACCTCCTCGAGACGCCGCGCGTCCAAATAGCTGAGAAAGGGCGCAGGAAGCGCGTCGAGCCAGCCTTCCGGACCGGCGGTGCGAGGGTCGACATCCATGGGTTCGCATCCGAAACAGGCGCGGCGCGGCGTCCGCCTCGGACGCGCTCCGACCCGCGATGAGCGCTTTCGCGCGGGTCGGCCGCCGCATGGAAAATTTGATCAAATTTTGCCGCGTGTCAAGCGGGCGGCGCGCGCGTCATCGCGCGGCCTCGCGAACGAGGTCCACGCCCTGGCGGATGTCCGCCTCGATCGCCGCCGCGGTCCGGGCCGCGTCGCCGGCCGCAAGGGCGGCGACGGCGTCGCGATGCTGGTCGGGCAGCCCGCTCGTGCCGTAGCGGCCGCAAACGACGCGCAGCGCCGGTCCGATGCGCAGCCACAGCGACATGGCGATTCGCTGCAGGATCTCGGCCTCGGCCGCGGCGTAGAGTTTGAAATGGAAATGATGGTTGCCGGTCAGATAGCCGCCGACGTCGCCGGCGAGAATCGCCGCGTCGACCTTTCGGTCCCATTCGCGCAGCGCGTCGATCGCGGCGGCGTCGAGCTTCGTCGCGGCGAGGGCGGCGAGCCGCGGCTCGATCGCCAGGCGCGCATAGGCGATCTCGTCGAGCTCGGCCGCGGTGATTCGCGGCACGGAGATCCGGCGGTTGTCGCCCGTCTCGAGCGCGCCCTCGGCGACGAGCCGCCGCAGCGCCTCGCGCACCGGCGTCATGCCGGCGCCGGTCGCGGCCTGCATGCCTTGGATCGTCACCGCCTGGCCCGGGATCAGATCGCCGAACAGGATCATGTCGCGCAGGCGCCGATAGATCGTCTCATGGTCGGGCAGGCGCGGCTCGTCGCCTGAGATTCCGTCGACGCCGTGGCGCGACGCGTCGCGCGCAGCTTTCATGTAAGCAGCCTGATCGGTTAAATGGCCGCCGTGGCGGCGTTGCACAAAGCTATTGCATAGGCGCCGTGTTTGATCAAACGTGGCGCATCGGTGGTGGGAACCGAGCGCGAATTCAAAGGGGTGAAGACATGACGAGAGCGCCAATCAGTCGCCGGGCGGTCCTGCAGGGCGGGGCGGCCCTGGGCGTTTCGCTGACGATTCCGGATCTCGCCAAGGCGCAGGCCGGCGTGGACTCCT
>CAZPTD010000108.1:0-11988 GCA_964588915.1 uncultured Neomegalonema sp.
GGCGAGACGCGCCAGGATTCGAGCACCGCCGACATGATCTTCTCGGTCGCGGAGATCGTCTCCTACATGTCGCGCTTCATGCGGCTCACGCCCGGCGATCTCATCGCCACCGGCACGCCCGAGGGCGTCGGCATGGGCTTCAAGCCGCAGAAATGGCTGGTTCCGGGCGACGAGATCGCGCTCGGCGTCGACGGGCTCGGCGAGCAGCGCCAGCGCGTCGTCGAGTATCCGGGCTGAGACGATGAACATTCTCATCATCGGCGGCGGCGGCTTCATCGGTCAAAAGCTCGCGCGCGCGCTCGCGGCCAAGGGCGCGCTGCGCGGCGCGTCGATCTCCGGGCTGGCGCTCGCCGACCTCGCGCCGCCAGCTTCCGTCGACGCGTCCTTCCCGGTCGAGAGCGTCGCGCTCGACATTTCGGACGCCGCGGCGACCACGGATCTTCTCGGCCGCCGCTTCGACGTCGTCTACCATCTCGCGGCGATCGTCTCGGGCCAGGCCGAGGCCGAGTTCGATCTCGGCATGCGCGTCAATCTCTTCGGCTCGCTGAACGTCTTCGAGGCGGCGCGGGCGGCCGGCGGCGGCGTTCTCGTCTTCACCTCCTCGATCGCGGTCTATGGCGGCGAGACGCCGGATCCGATCGAGGATTGGACGCATCAGAACCCGCAGACCTCCTACGGCGCGCAGAAAGCGGCGGCGGAGCTCTTCGTCACCGACTATTCTCGCAAGGGCTTCTTCGACGGCCGCGGGCTCCGCCTGCCGACGATCTCCATTCGCCCGGGCAAGCCCAACAAGGCGGCCTCCTCCTTCATGTCCTCGATTATCCGGGAGCCGCTGCAGGGACAGGAGGCGGTCTGTCCGGTCGATCCGGACTACGCCCATTGGTTCCTCTCGCCGCGGCGCTGCGTCGAGAACCTGATCGTCGCCGCCGAGATCCCGGCCGAGGCCTGGGGCGCGAACCGCGTCGTCGCGTTGCCGGGCCGCACCTACCGGATCGGCGAGATGGTCGAGGCGATGCGCCGCGTCGCCGGCGACGCGCCGGTCTCGCGGATCGACTGGACGCCGGACCCGGAGCTTCAGCGGATCGTTCTCGGCTGGAAGGCGGCGTTCAATCCGGCGAAGGCGCTCCGGCTCGGCTTCGTCCGCGACGAGAGCTTCGAGGACAATGTCCGCTTCTTCCTCGAGGACGACATCGCCGCCTGAGCCGGCGCGGACGACAACAAGAACGAGGGAGGGAGTGGATGACCCAGTCTTTGGTGGTTCTCGTCACCGGCGCGAGCCAGGGCATCGGCGCGGCGACCGCGCGGGCTCTGGTCGGAGCTGGCCACAAGGTCGTGCTCGCGGCGCGGAGCCAAGACAAGCTCGACGCCGTCGCCGCCGATCTCGGGCCGAACGCGACCGGGATCTCCTGCGACGTCGCCGATCCGGCCTCGGTCGACGCGCTCTTCGCCGCGATCAAGGCGCGGCGCGGGCGGCTCGACGCGGTGTTCAACAACGCCGGCGTCAACATCTCGGCGCAGTCGATCGACGAAGTCTCCTTCGAGGATTGGCGCAAGGTCGTCTCGATCAATCTCGACGGCGCCTTCCTCATCGCGCGCGGCGCCTTCGCGATGATGCGCGCCCAAAGCCCGAAGGGCGGCCGGATCGTCAATAACGGCTCCATCTCGGCCTATGCGCCGCGCTATCACTCGGCGCCCTACACCGCCTCGAAGCACGCGATCAGCGGGCTCACCAAATCGATCTCGCTCGACGGCAGGCCGCACGACATCGCCTGCGGTCAGATCGACATCGGCAACGTCGCCTCGGACATGACCGCTCGGATGTCCGGCGGCGTGCCGCAGGCGGACGGAACCTTGATGCCCGAGCCGGTCTTCGACGTCGCCCATGTCGCCAATGCGGTCAAAGCGATGATCGAGCTGCCGCTCGACGCGAACGTGCTCTTTCAGACGATCATGGCGACGAACATGCCCTTCGTCGGACGGGGCTAGCCCGTCGTCGGTCCCGCCGAGGCGCACGTCGTCGCGCCGCGGCGTTCGTCGTGATCGGGGCGTTTCTCCTCTTCACGGCGCGCGCGCCTTGGCGGATCGGCATGTGCGGCGAGAGTCCGATCGGCTTCTACGGTCTCGGCGTGTTCGAATACGAGATCGTCGACGACGGGCGCAGCGGCGATGTCTGGGGCGTCAGGGACAATGGATCAGCGCTCGATTTCCTCGCCTAGCTGGGCGGCGCCGCATCGCTCGAGGAGCTCCGCCGCAACGTGTCCGCTTGCCGCGAGCCCTTGCTGACGATCTGAACGAGGCGGCGCTCCGTCACGCGCGAAGATCCGCTGTCGCCGACGATTTCTTTTGGCCGGGAAATTGCTTAACGGGAGAGACGCGCCGCTCCGCGCGCCGCCTTTCGACCTGTCCGACAAAGAGAAGCCGCGCCGCCATCGCCATGAGGGTCAGCTATTTTCAGATCGCGGCGCCGTCCGAGGATGCGCGACGCCTCTCGCACGCCCTGCTCGAGATCGGGACGCTGCCGGTCGCGCGGCGCGAACGGACGCTCACGCAAGGCGCGCTCTTCCGCCTGGAGCGCATCGAGGAGCAGGATCGTTTCGTTCTCGGCGACTTCACGCGCCGGCAGATGACCGACATTCCGCCCGAGGCGCAGGAGCACGGGCTTGCGGAGCTGAATCTCCAGGAAGGCAGCGGCCTCGGCCGTTCCTCGGCGTTTCTGATCGACGAGGAGTCCGGCTGCTTGGCGCTCGAGATGCGGCGCGGCGCCGCCTCGGCCGGCCGTGTGCTCGAATATTTGCGCTGCTTCGAGGAGGGGCTGCAGATCGGACTGGCGCCGCATCTCTCCTCGGGCGCCTGGGCGCGTTTCGACAGCGGCCAGCCGCGCCAGCTCCGCTTCCGCGTCGCCTCGGCGCCCAATCTCGACCGGGTCGCGAGCGCGGAGGAGGTCGGGCTCATCGAGACGCTCATCGCTCAGCGCAACGCGCTCGGCGCGCCGCAGATCACCGTGGAGATCTCGGTCGGCCGCGACCGCAACCGTTCGCTCCTCTTCGGCGGCGTGCGCCGGCTGATCGACACGCTGGCCTCGGCGAAGGCGCGCGGCGATCTCGACGTCACCGATCTTCGCGCCGTCACCAAGCCCGACGACGGCGGCGCCAGCGAGACGATCGACTTCCTCGAGGAGTTCATGAGCGACCATGAGAGCCTCGATCTCCCGCGGGACCCCGAGAACAGCTATATCGTCCGGCGGGACTTCGTGCGGCGCTGCTACGTGACGCGCAAGGACCGCGGCGATTTCGGCCGGTGAAAGGCGGAGGCGAACCCGATGCGATGGCTGGAGAAGCGGCTTTGGCCGGCGGTGTTCGCGCTGACGTTGGCGCTCGGCCTTCTCTGCTGGTTCGATCTGCTCGAGCCGGCGTCGTTCGACCGCGAGCGCCTCGCCTCGACGCTCTTCGAGTTCTGCCTGATCGGCGGCGGCTTTCTCTTCACCGTCTACAGCGTGCTCATCTCGGCGACCGGCGGCTTCGTCGCGCGGCTGCGAGAGGACGGCGCCGGCGCCTTCGTCACGGTGCTGCGGCGGTTGCGCCACACGATCTTCGCGTCCTTCGTCACCGCGCTGACGGCGGTGCCCTTCATCGTCGCGATCGTCGATCCGGCGGCGACGAACGGCGTCGTCGAGCTGCTCTTCTACGTCTGGCTCGCCGTCGCCGCCGCGTCCGTCGCCTATTTCATGTACTCGCTGGCGCTGATCGGCCTGGTGCTGGCGCCGGTGAAGTAGCGCGAGGCCGACTTATTGGTTCAGCTCGAAGCGCCGGCCGATCGCACGCCTGTCGACGCCTTCGCCCGACCCAAGGACGAATGTGTCGGCGCCTCGGCCGAACGAGCGGCGGGCGCCGTCCGAATCGTCTTCAGGATAGGTCGTGAGGCAATTGTCGACGCCGAAGACGACGCAGTCGACATAGGGGTCGCCCGATGCGTTCTCGCATTCCTTGAGGATGTAGGTCTCGCACGAGAAGTAGTCGGAGTGCTGCGCCTGCGTCGGCGGCGCGGCGACGAGAACGAGCGCGACGCCGATGGCGAGACGGTTGGCGATGCTGCGGGTCTTCATGGCGGTGTTCTCCTTCTGAGGGTCGATGCGTGCGTTGTCGCGCAGGCATGTTGCGGCGGTTCGGCTGGCGAGGATGTGCCTTGCGGCACAGCTCGAGGGCCGATTTTCAGCGACCGCGTAGAACGCCGCGCGCCCGAGTGCGAGAGAAAGCACCGGAGAACCCAATGCGCCGTTTCGAGTATCGGCCGACCGCGCGCTCCAAGCCGCGCCTGTTCGAGATCGCCGAGGGACGGCTCCGTCACCTCGACGCCGAAGGCGCGGAGCAGTGGCGCGTCGAGCTCGGCGCCGTCGACAAGGCGGTCCTGATCGAACTCGCCACGGACGGGATTCGCATGCTGCGCCTCGACCTGCGCTCGATGGGCGGTTGGCGGAGCGTCCGCATCGATCACCCCTTGTCCAGCGCGGTCGACGATCCCGACAGGACCGCGCATCGCGAGCTGCTCCCGGCGATCTTCTCGGAGCTTCCCGAGACCGCAGGCGTTTGAGCGCGTCAGAGGCGCCTCGGGCGGACGGTCATAGTCTCGCCGCAGGCCCGTGCGACCGCGCGCTGGGCAGGCTTCGCGGCGTCGACGGGAGGGCGGCATGCAGATCACGCGGGCGATGAACCGGATCCTGGGCGGGACGTTCCTTTTTCTCGGCGTCGTCGCGGCGGTGTTCGCGCCGATCCACATCTACAACACCTACGCGCACGAGGCGGCGAAGGAGGAGGCGCTCGCCGGCGCGCCGCCGGCCGCCGTCGCGATCGAAGATCTCGACGTCGAGCGCGATGTCGGGCCGGCGAACGAGGTCGTGGCGCTGGTTCAGATCCCGCCCGACAGCGTTGTCAGGGCGCCGACGGCCGAGACGCGCTGGCTCGCGCCCGTCGTCGCGACGACCGAGACCAAGCCGAGCGCCGAGCCGATCGCCTGGCTCGTCCATGACAGCGTCGAGTTCAGCGCCGACGCGCTCGCCGGCGGTTTCCGAGGCGAAGGCCCGGCGGGCGGCGCGCTCGTCGAGGTGAACGGCGCGCTCGTCGATCCCGCCTATCACTTCGCCGCCTTCGAGAAGGTCGCGGGCTCGGGCGTCCAGCGCGTGGCCGTCGTGCAGCCCTTCCTCGAAGGCCGCGAGGCGGCGCTCGCGCCCGACGACGACGCTGTCACGACCGCGCTCTTCGCGATCCTCGCGCCGATCGGCGCGCTCGGCTACGGGCTCGTCGCTTGGCGCAAGGGCCGCAGGCTCGGGCATTGACCAGGGTTTCCGCTTGCGCTCTCGAGGGCGACGCGGGAGGGTGCGCGCGCAACTCGGGGCCGGCGATGCGGACGTTCTTCATCATTCTGACGACGCTCTTTTTCGGCCTCGGCGTCTTCTTCGCCGCGCTCGTGCCGGGCTTGATCGACGACGCCTATCAGCGCGAGGCGGACAAGGCGTCGGCGCGCGAGGCCGGGCCGCCCTGGCCGGAGCGCGTCGAGGCCTTCGATCCGAGGAACGACGTCGCTCTCGCCGACGAGGCGACGCTGATCGCGCAGATCCCGGCGGAAGGCGTCGTCGCTCAGCCGTCCCGTCATACGCGTTGGCTCGCGCCGCTCCTCGCGACGACCGAGACCGATCCGAACGCGGCGCCGATCGGCTATGCGGCGCATCCGAGCGTCGCCTGGTCGGGCGAGACGGAGGCGTGGCGCGTCCGCGGCCCGGGTCCGGCCGGCGGCCAAATCGTCGAGATCAACGGCGTGATCGTCGACCCCTACGCGCATCGGGCGGCGCTCGACCGGGCGGCGGGCGACGCCGATCTCGCCTCCTTCGTGATCGAGCCCTTTCTCGGCGGCCGCGACGCCGCTCTGGCCCGCGACGAGGACGCGATCGTCTCGGCCTATTTCGGGATCCTCTCGCCGATCCTCGCCTTCGGCTTCGCCGCGTTCTGCTACGCGGCCACGCGCGTCGCGCGACTCCGCGAGGCGCTCGTCCGCAACGCCGAGACGAAGCGGACGATGTGGCGGCGCTAGATCAGGATCTGTTTAGGTGGATGCGACGCTGATGACGCCGTCATCCCGGGATGACGCCGTCATCCCGGAAAGCCGCAGGCTTATCCGGGATCCAGGGCCGGTTCGCCGCGCGCTCAGCCCCTTGGCCCTTGTCATTCCGGCTCTGCGCGCTTCGCGCTCGGCCGGGATGACAAAGGCGAGGCTGGCTCCATCAGAACCGATCAGACCATGGCGTCCTGGATCTGAGTTCGCGTCATGTTCGTCGCCAAGCGCGTTGCGCGTTTCAGATCCTTAAAGGACAATAGAATCAATAGGTTGCTAGTGCGGTTTCGATTTCGAGAGGCGCTCCGGCGCTTGCGGATGGATGTGGCGAATTTCGAAACCGCCACACGAGCCGTCGAGCGCCGCCAGGAGCCGCGGGATTTTCTCCTTGAACGCGAAGAAGCCTTTCGAGGCGTGCGGCCAGGCGCGGCGATCCCAATCGCGGAGCGCCATGCGGAGCGGCGCGCCGGCGCCGGCGAGCGCCGGGCCGAGAGCGTCGAGCTGCGCGCGAACCGGCCCGACCGGCGCATAGAGCGTCACGACCTGCTCCAGCGCTTCGGCCTTCGCCCAGTCGACGACAGCTTCGGCGCCCTGGAGCGGCGCCGGATCGCCGTCGCCCGAGAGCCGCGCCGCGACGTCGTCGAGCGCGCTCGCCGCGAAGGCCTCGACCCGCGGCGCGCGTGCGCCAGCGCTCCTCAGGATCGCGATCGAGGCCGGCCGGAGCGTCTCTGCCAGCGCCTCGGGGTGGAGATCCTCCTCCGTGACGAGAAGCCCGGTCCGCAATCCCGCATTCGGCGGCTCCGGCTCGGGCGGCGCGAGCGCCGGCGGATGCTGCGACCCGTCCAAGGGCGGCGCGAAGGGCGCGAGCCGCGGTTCGTCGCCGGTGTCGGGCCGGAAACGGCCCTCGGTGTATTTCGCGATGTTGCTCGCTCGCGCGAGATAGGTCTTGCCGCGGGTCTGGAGGCCGGCGACCCAGCGCCAGCCGAGCGTGTTCGAGGCCGGGTCGCCGTCGAGGAGATGACGGAGGAAGAAATCCGCGCCGAGCGTCCAGGGCAGCTCCAGCGTGAAGATCCAGACGCTCGCGAACCACATCCGCGCGTGGTTGTGCAGCCAGCCGGTCTCGACGAGCTCGCGCGCCCAGGCGTCGAAGCATTCGATCCCGGTTCGGCCGGCGACGGCCTGCGCGTATCGCTCGGCGAGATCCTGGCGATCGTCGAGCGCCGCCTTCTCCTCGTCGCGCTCGGCCTCATAGGCGGTCCAGACGCTCGGCCGGCGCTCGAGCCACCCCTTCCAATAGGTCCGCCAGAACACCTCCTGGACGAACTTCTCCGCCGCGGAGGCGCTGTGGCGGCGCAAGACCGCGCGGACGACCTCTTCCTCGGCGACCAGACGGCGTCGGAGATAGGGCGAGAGGCCGGAGACGTGGACGTGTCGGCCGGGACCGAGATCGTAGTTGCGCCGCGCGGCGTAGGCCTTGCCGGCCTCGGGCAGAAACGCCTCCAGCCGCGCGAGGCCGGCCGCGCGGGTCGGCGGCCAGGCGTCGAGGCCCGTCACGACCCGGCCCGGCGCGCCGCGAGGCCGGCGGCGGCGGCGGCGAGCCAGGCGAGCATCAGCGTCACGCCGCCGAAGGGCGCCGCATAGGTCAGCTCGGGCGCGTTGAAGAGCGCCGAGAGATAGATGCCGCCGCTGAAGAGCAGCGCGCCCGCGACGAAGCCCCAGCCGGCGAGGCCGAGCAACCGTCCGGCGCGTCCCTCGACGCCGCGCAGGAGGGTCAAGCCGACGGCGAGCGTCGCGACGGCGTGGATCTGGTTGTAGCGGATCGCGGTCATCAGATTGCGGAAGACCTCCGGCTCGACCGCCTCGCGCATCGCATGCTCGACATAGGCGCCGAAGGCGACCGAGACGAAGCCCATCACGCCGCCGACGACGAGCAGCATCAGCCGGCCTCGCTCCCGCTCGCGGCGATCCGGCAATGGTCGAGCCGCTGGAAGCGCCAGGTCGCGAAACGCCGGTAGAGCCAGTTCGCCGCGGGCCGGACGACCGGCGCGCCGGCGACCGGCGCCAAGCGCCGCCACCAGGGCAGGCCGCGCCAGACGGCGATGAAGGCGTCGACGCCGACATGGAGCCGCCCGGCGTCGTCGCGCGCGTGCAAGAGCCTCAGCGCGTCGGCCTGCGAGACGCCGATCTCGCGCAGCGGCGCCGGATCGCGCGCGACGTCGCGCCAGTCGAACACGCCCTCGGGCGCGATCCGCCGGTAATAGGCGATCTCGCGTGAACAGAGCCCGCATTTGCCGTCGTAGTAGACCGTGATCATCGGCGCCTCCTCATACTTTGGGGAGGTAGGCGCCCGGCGCGCGTCTTCACGGCGCGAATCGCCGCATGCAGCGGCGATCCGTCTTACGCGACTTGGCTCGGCAACGGCTCGCCGGCGAAATGGGCTGCGAGATTGGCGACCACGAGATCGCCCATCGCGCGGCGCGTCTTCTCGGTCGCCGAGCCCGCATGCGGCGAGAGCACGACGTTGTCGAGCCCGAAGAGCGCCTCGGGCGGCCGCGGCTCGTCCGCGAAGACGTCGAGCGCCGCGCCGCCGAGCCGGCCCGACAGCAGCAGCTCGACGAGCGCCGGCTCGTCGACCAGGCTGCCGCGGGCGACATTGACGAGCGCGCCCTCCGGTCCGAGCGCTTCGAGAACCGCGCGCGAGACGATGCCTTTGGTCGAGGCGGAGCCCGGCGCGATCACCAGGAGCCAGTCGACGTCGCGCGCCATCTCCACGAGATCGGGATAGTACTCGTAGGGCTCGTAGGGCTGGCGGTTGCGGCCGTGATAGACCACCTGCATCTTGAAGACCTGCGCCCGCCGGGCGATCTCCTTGCCGATCCGGCCGAGCCCGAGAACGCCGAGCTTCGCGCCGGTCAGCTCGGCCGTCAGCGGATAGTCGCCGGCCGCCCAATCGCCGCGCCGGACATAGGCGTCCGCCTGCGGGACGCGCCGGCAGAGCGCGATCATCAGGCCCATCGCGATCTCGGCGACCGCGTCGTTGAGCACGTCCGGCGTGTTCGAGACCTTCACGCCGCGGGCGCGGCAGGCCGGGATGTCGACCGCGTCGTAGCCGACGCCGTTGCTCGCGATCATCTCGAGCGCCGGCAGCGCCGCGAGCGTCTCGGCCGAGCATCCGACATGGCCCGAGGTCGCTACGGCGCGGATCTTCGGGCCGACCGAGGCGACGAGCTCGTCGGGATCGGCGGCGTCGAAGGGGCGATGCACGACATAGGCTGCTTCGAGAGCGGCTTCGACATGCGGCATCAGCCGCGTGAGCTGCAGGATCTCGGGCTTCATCGGACGGTCCTTTCGCAGAAGAGGCTCGGCGTTGCGGCCGGCGCGGCGCGGTTCAGCGCCGGCGACCGCCTGGAAACTCGACGACAGTCGGCGCCGGCGGTCGCCGTCGCCGGCGGCTCCGGAGAACAAACGCCGCGAAGACGCCGGCGACAAGCCCGGCGAGATGCCCGTCCCAAGAAACCTGCTCCTGCGCCGGCGACAAGCCGAGAATGATCTCCGCGCCGAAAACGACGACGGCGACGACGCCGCTGGCCAACGCTTCGCGCGTCCGCTCGAAGAAGCCGAACGCGACGACGAAGCCCATCCAGCCGAAGACGAGGGCGCTCGCGCCGATATGGCGGGCCTCGCGCGCGAAGAACCAGATCAAGAGCCCGCCGACGAGGACGATCACGATCGTCGCGGGCCAGAAGCGGCTCGGCGCCATCCAAAGGATCAGCGCGCCGAGGACGAGCAGCGGAACGGTGTTGCGCTGCAGATGCTCGAAATTGCCGTGCAGGAACGGCATCGCGACCACGCCGTCGAGCCCGTCGAGCCGTCGCGGCACCAAGCCGAAAAGCGCGGTCAGCTCGTAGTCGAACGTCGCGTTGACGAGATGGGCGAGCCAGATGGCGCCGACGAATGAGAGCAGGACTATCGCCCGACCGCGGGCGCGCGCCCAGGCGGCCTCCATCCAATTGTTCATATGCCGAAACCGCTCTTTCTCGACCCGCGCCGCCTAAAAATCCGCGTCTTCACCAAGCTCGTCAATCGGAACGTCACTTTGATTGCGGAAAACTCGACATTGGTTTCGCTCGAAGCTGTGGAGTGCGGCGATGTTGAATTGGTTGAGCCGGACCTGCATGCGCTTTCGCCGCGACGAGCGCGGCGGCCTCGCCATGCTCGCGACCGGCGCGATCCCGGTGCTGACGGTGCTTGTCGGCGCCTCGATCGACTACGCCCGCGTCGAGGACGCGCGGTCGCGTCTGCAGCTCGCCGCCGACACCGCGGTGCTCGCCGTCGCTCAGGCGCAGGTGCTCGAGATCGACAACGCCTCGACCCGGGCCGATCCGCTCATCGACGCGAATTTCGATATCGGCCGCGTGCGCGTCATCGATCGAAATGTCGAGGAGCGCGGCCGCGGCTACGCCGAGGTGACGATTCGCGCCGAGGTCGACATGTTCTTCATCGAGCTCGTCGGCTACGAGACGATGGAGATCGAGGTCACCGCCGAGGCGCAGTTCGAGACGTCGCCGGATCTCGAGATCACGGTGTTCCTCGACAACTCCGCCTCGATGCTGATCGGCGCGACGCCGCAGGACATCGCCGAGCTCGAGGCCATGTTCGGCTGCGCCTTCGCCTGCCACAACGACATCGGCGGGCATCATGCGACGTATGAGGAGGCGCTCGACGCCGGCGTCGCGACGCGGCTCGATGTTGCGCGCGACTCGATCCTGCGCACCTTCGAGATCGCCGACGTCAACGCGCAGCTCGGCCTGTCCACGACCTATTTCGACATCCGGACCTTCTCCTACGGGCCGGTCGACATCGTGCGCGGCACCTCGACGGAGCTCCTCGGCTCGGCCGGCGACGCGGTGCGCAACATCGAGCCCGCGGCCGCCGACTTCTCCGTCGACGTCTATGCGGCGACCGACTACGCCGCCGCCTTCACCATGGCCGACGACGTCCTCGCCAAAGTCGACACGTATCCGGATCGCGAGCATTTCCTGCTCTTGATCACCGACGGCGTCGACGACTTCGCGCGCGCCCGCCGCAACGGCAGCCGACGCTACATCCAGCCCTTCGACCCGGATCTCTGTGACGAGATCAAGCAGCGGGGCGTGCGGGTCGGCGTCATCTACACCACCTATTTCGAGATTCCGAGCAACAGCTTCTGGCGCAACAACGTCCAGCCCTTCAATGACCAGATCGGGCCGAGCCTCGCCGAATGCGCGACGCCGGGCTGGTACTTCGAGGCGCAATACGCGGAGGACATCGACGCGGCGTTCCGGCAGCTCATGGAGCTGGCGATGCCGAAACCGCAATTGACGCGTTGACGCCGGCGCGGTTCAACTTCGGACCGCGGAAGTGGTCGGCGCCGTCTACGAGCGTGATTCCGTCGCAAATTTCGCAGTCAAGCCTGCGGCGCGACGGTAGTGAGCGAGGGTTGGCCGATCCGCGGGCGGGGCGGCGCGCGAGTGCGGAAGCTGGGAGCTGGCGATGGCGAGCGACGACGAGATCGATCTCAAGAGCTTGAACGACGAAGAGCTCGTGCAGCAGATGTTCGACGATCTCTATGACGGTCTGAAGGAAGAGATCGAAGAGGGCACGCATATCCTGCTCGATCGCGGCTGGACGCCCTATAAGGTGTTGACCGAGGCGCTCGTCGCCGGCATGCGCATTGTCGGCGAGGATTTCCGCGACGGCATCCTCTTCGTGCCGGAGGTGCTCCAGGCCGCGAAGGCGATGAAGGCCGGCATGGCGATCCTGAAGCCGCTGCTCGCGGACACCGGCGCGCCGCGCGTCGGCAAGATGGTCATCGGCACGGTCAAGGGCGACATCCACGACATCGGC
>CAZPTD010000109.1:0-11814 GCA_964588915.1 uncultured Neomegalonema sp.
GCCGGGTCCGGCGTTTCGTCATCGAGGCGCCGCCCCGCGATCGCGTCGGCGATCAGCTCGCGGATCGTCCGACGAAAGCGGATCGTCTCGAACGCGAGGAACAGGAACACGCACAAGCCCGACAGCGCGACCGTAAAGACGCTGACGCCGACGCCGACGCCGATCGCGCCCCAAATTCCGGCGATCAGCCAGCCGCCGCCGCCGATGAACATCGCCGCGCGCAAGGTTCGATGGACGCCGAGCGCGTTGGCGTCCGAGAGCTGCGCGATCCGCAGCTGCGGCGACCACGGCGCGAAGATGCGCCGCGACAGCACGATCGCCGCCCAAACCGCGAGCACGCTCTCCTCGAAGATGGCGATATAGTCCCAGTTCGGCTCGCGCAGCGGCCCGAGCGAGCCCTGCACCGTCGGCGCGATCGCGTTGAGCGCCAGCGCGAAGGCGACGAGCGGCGCGAACTCGACGAAGGTGAGCGCGATCGTGCGGACGAGCCGATCCCAATAGCTGACGCCTTCGGTCGCCATGAGCCACCGGCGCCATCCGCCCAACAGGACATGGGCCAAGAGACCCGCCGCGATCGCGCCGCAAAAGATCAACGCGGCGGCGCCCAGCATCGCGGCGACGCCGTCCTCGGCCATCGCCAGGCGCTGCTCGATCCTCGGGCCGCGCTCGCCGATCTCGCCGAGATTGCGCAGCATGAAATTGAAGGTGCGCGACGCGTTCTCGACGAACGCCGCGTAGCGCGCCTCGATCGCGTCGAGCGTCGAGACCGCCGCCGCCTGCGCCGCCTCGGTCTCTTCGGCGCGGCGGACGAGCTCCTGGCGCAGGAGCTCGCGGATATCGGCGTCGGTCAGCCGCGCGAGCAGCGCGTCGACCATGTCGGGCGTCAGCTCGTCGGGCAGGCTCGGCGCCTCTTCGCCCGAGGACGACGGCGCGATGATCGGCGCCTGGGCCGACGCCGGCGCCGCGAGGAGAGCGGCGGCCAGAACGAGCGCGGCCGCAAGCGCATTGGATGCGAGGCGCCGCAGGAGATCCGTCATCCGCGCCGCTCCGTCTTCCCGAGCTCCGCCGCGGCGCTCATGCGCCGATCGACCGGCGCGCCGCCGCGAAGGCGCCCGCCAAATACGCCGCGAGCTGCGCCCGTTCGGTCATGTCCGCTGCGAGAATCGCCTCGCCGGTCGCGATGATCCCGGTAAAACCCTCCGTCCGCCAGGCGCCCGGCTCGGGCGCCGGCGGCGGCGCGTCCGCCCCGGGCGCCGGGAACGGCGTCACGTAGAGATAGGGCTGGTCATAGTGCTCGTCGCCCGGCGACAGGCCGACGCCGACGCCCTTCGCCGTCTCGGGATCGCCCTCCTCGAGCGCGACATAGGTCGCGATGTCGAAATGATGCGGCCAGCAGCGCACCGGGCTCGGTCCGGGCGCGATGTCGCCATGCGCCGCGGCGAAATCGGCGAGCGCGTCGGCGGCGAGCGAGAACCAGCCGTCGAGCGCCGCGAAGGCGACCGGCTCGGCGGCCTCGAACCGGGCGATCTGGTCGGGCGCGACCGCGGTCGCCGGCTTCAGTCCGCGCGTCGCGAGCAGCCCGTCGAGCCAAGAGCGGGCGGCGTCGACAGGATGATCCTCGAGCGGAAAGCCGAACTGGCCGCCATCGGGCGCGAGCCAATTGAGTTGCGGCGGCGACAGCGCGAGAGCGATCTGCGGGCCGCCGGCGAAAGGCCGCGAGGCGAGCCAGCTGAAATTGAGCCCGGCCTCGCGCCAGTCGAGGCTGATGTGGCCGTAATCCTCCTCGGGCGCGAGGTTCGCGCGCGCCGCGTCGGCGATCAACTGAGCGGCCTGATGGGTCGAGCGTCGCGCCGCATGGAGCGCGCGCGGCGAACACCCGCGCATGAGCCGCGCGCGATGCTCTTCATAGTCCTCGGTTCGCTTGTCGCCCATCACACCAGCTCCGGATCGGTCATGACCTCGACCAGCGACGGCCCTTCCGTCGCGATGGCCTCCTTGAGCGCCGCTTCGAGCTGGAACGCTGCGGTCACCTTGACGCCGTGACCGCCGCAGAGTCGCGCGAAGGCGGCGAAGGACGGGTTGGTCAGAGAGGTCTCCCAAACCGGCCACTCGCCTGACCGCTGCTCTTTGGAGATTTTGCCGAGCTCGGCGTTGTTGAGCAGGATATGCGTGATGTTCATGCGGTATTTGACGGCCGTGGTGAACTCCATCGCGTATTGGCCGAAGCCGCCGTCGCCGGAGATCGAGATCACCTTGCGCCCCGAGAACGCTTCGAAATCCTGCGTCGCCGCCCAGGCGCCGAGCGCCGCCGGCAGGCTGAAGCCGATCGAGCCGAGATAGCCCGACATCAGGATGCGCTGGTCCTTGGGCTCGAAGTAGCGGCCGAAGGAGTAGGTGTTGTTGCCGACATCGACCGGCAGGATCGCGTCGGCCGGCGCCAGCTCGGTGAGCGCCTGGAAGACCGCGGCCGAATGCACGCCCTGGCCGCGGCTCTCGCCGAGGCGCGTCTTCTTCTCGTCGCGCCAGATGCGCCAGCGCTCCGTGAGCTCGGCGATCTGATCCGGCGCGTCCGCCGGCCGCTGAACGCGCTTGCCGACGGCGTCGCAGAACGTCCCGATCTCGCCCCAGATCGGCAAGGTCACGGGATGGAAGCGGCCGAGCTGCATGCGCTCGAAATCGACCTGGATGATCGGCTTGTAGGGCGCGATTCCCGTGTGGTTGGAGAAGGACGCGCCGAAGGCCAGGATCAGGTCGGCCTCGTTCATGAACCAGCTCGCGATCGGCGTGCCCGAGCGGCCGAGCACGCCGGCGGCGTTCGGATGACCGTCCGAGATCAGCCCCTTGCCCTTGAAGGTGGTGAGCACCGGCGCCTTCAGCCGCTCGGCGAGCGCGATCACCTCGGCGCGGACGTCCTTGGCGCCGTAGCCCATCACGATGATCGGCCGCCGCGCCGCGCTCAGCATCTCCGCCGCCTTGTCGAGATCGGCGGCCGCCGGCGCGATCTCCGGCCGGCCGAGCCGCCCGTCCGGACCGGCCGCCTCGGCGTCGCTCGGCGTGGTCTGCATATCGTCCGGGAAGATCAGATGCGCGACATTGCGCTCGACGATCGCGTTCTTGCAGGCGAGCGACATCAGCTCGGCGTGGTTGGAGCTTTCCAACGCGGTCTGCGAGAAGTGGCTCACGGCCTCGAAGGCCGAAGCGAGATCGATGTCCTGGAAGGCGCCCGGGCCGAACACCTGCGTCTGCACCTGGCCGGTGAGCGCCAGCACCGGCGCGCGGTCGACCTTGGCGTCCCAGAGACCGGTCAAGAGATTGGTCGCGCCCGGCCCGGCGATGGTCAGGCACGCGGCCGGCCGGCCGGTGAGCTTGCCGTAGGCCGACGCGGCGAAGGCGGCGGCGCCTTCGTGGCGGATGCCGACATAGCCGAGCTTGCCCTCGGCGGCCTGCAGCCGGATCGCGTCGGCGAGGCCGAGATTGGAGTGGCCGACCATGCCGAAGACGCGCTTGACGCCCCAGTTGACCATGGTCTCGGCCATGACGTCGGTCGCGGTGCGCGTCCGCGGCGGCTCCTTCGCGAGCCCGACGAAGATCTCCTGATCAGGGCCTTGGCCGCGGAGCTCGACCGGATAGATGTCCTGGCCCGTATCCTCATGCCCGCCCGGCGGCTTGCCGGTGATCGGATCGAAGTCCCAGCCGTGCCACGGGCAGCGGATCCAGCATCGGCCGTCGGTTCCCTTCTCGATCGAGCCCTCGCCGAGCGGTCCGCCCTGATGCGGGCAGCGATTGTCCATCGCCGCCCATCGCCCGTCGAAATGCGAGAGGCAGAGCGTCTTCGTCCGCGCCGTGACCGACTTCACGCGGCCGTCGGGCAAGTCGGAGGTCTTTCCGACCCGAATCCAGTCGAGATCGGCGGCGGCGTCGGTCATGGGCGGCTCCTTCAACTCGGACGTGCGAGGCGCGCCCTCCCCCTCGCCGGGAGGGGCGCGCGCCTCAAGCGAAGATTTTGCGATCGCCGCGTGAACGGCCGCGCTCGGCGGCGATATCCGAGCCTCTCGCCGCCGGGCGCGGATTTCAAGCGTCGGCGACCGCGACAAGAAGCAGGACCGACGAAGCGAGGCAAGCGACGGTCCGCACGCTGTTCCAAAAGGTCCAGCGCGGCAGATAGCTCGACCGCCAGTAGTCGAGCCCTTCGGCCGAGCCCGGATCGAGCGCGGCGAGCGCGTTGTTCATCGGCACGTTGCGCGCGATCGTGACGCCGAAGGCGCCGACGAGATAGATCGCGGCGGCGCCGATGAAGAGCGCGGGCTCCGCCGCAGTCGTCGCGGCGCCGATCGCGAGCGCGAGCGAGATCGGCGCCATCGCGAGCAACAGCGGCACGAACACGTAGCGCAGCACCTCGCGATTGATCGCTTGCATCGCTTCGGGCCCGCCGGCGCCGCCGGTCGCGCGCAGCGCCCGCATGATGAAGTCGGAGAAGGCGAGGAAGACGCCGCCGAGCATCGCGAAGGCGATGATCGAGAACTGCGTCAGGAGAAGCATCCAGGCTGGCATGGCGGCGTCCTCACGAGAAAGCCGATGAAGCGGCGGGCCGCATCGGCCGGAGCGCCGCGAGGCAGAAGAGACCGATCGCGAGTTCGATCGCGAGCGCGGCGAGGAGGCTCGGGGCCGGCGCGCCGTCGAGCGCGAGGCTCACGAGCCGCGCGCCGCCATAGCCGAGATAGACGATGAGCGCGACGAGGAGGCCGGGCCGCGCCAGGCGCTCGACGAAGGCGCCGAGCAGCATCAGCAGACCGGCGCCGAGAAGCGCGCCGCCCGGCGCGCGGATCTCGCTCATGAGGCTCGGATCGGGCGCGAGCTCGACGCCGGCGCTCGCGTGGAGCGCCTCGGGCGCGAAGAGGACGGCGGCGCCGACAATCAGGGCGACGAGGCCGGCGACGATGAGCGCCGGTTTCAGCAGTCTCGATCGGGACATCGAAGGGACTCCGTTTGGCTTTCTGAGGTCGCGTCCGGCGTCGACCGGGCGGCGGCGCGCCGGTCGACGTCGCGACGACCTCTTTCTGCCGGATCGCGGGCGTCGAGAATTGACCGCAGGCGCCAGAGCGTTGATCGGCGGCGTCAGCGCGCCGCTTGGCGAAAGGAGGCCGGCGTCCGGTTGGTCCAGCGCTTGAAGGCGCGGTTGAACGCGCTCTGCTCGGAGAAGCCGGTCAGGAACGCGACCTCGGCGAGCGAATAGCCGCTCTCGCTGAGCAGCCGCGCCGCCAGCGCGCGCCGCGCCTCGGCCGCGAGCTTCTGAAAGGAAAGCCCTTCCTCGCCAAGGCGCCGCTGCAGCGTCCGCTCGCTCATGCCGAGCCGCCGCGCGACCGTCGCCATCTTCGGAACGCCGTCGCTCAAGGCGCCGGCGATCGCGTCGCGCACCAGCTCCTCCAAGCTCGGCGCGGCCCGGAGCTTCTCGAGCTCGCGGTCGAGATGATCGGTGAGGAACCGCGTCACGCCTTCGTCGCCGAGCCGGTTCGGCCGCGCCAGCGCTTCGGACGAGATCAGGAGCGCGTCGAAATCCGCCTCGAAGACGACCGGACAACCGAAATAGGCCGCATGCGCCGCCGTCGCCCGCGGCGGCGCGTGCTTCAGATGGACCTCGAGAGGCGTGAAGGGCGCCGTCGAGACCTCGCGGATGATCGAGGCGACGCTCGCCAAGGTCGCCTCGTTGGAGAGCCTGAGGCCGAGACGGCGCTCGCCGGCGCGATGCAGAACGAAGAACGCGCCGCCTGCGGCGCGCCGCACCTCATAGGCGGCGACGCTCGTCAAGAGCCGCGCGTAGCGCTCCGCGCGCGACAAGGACGCCCGGAGCGTCGGCGCCGTCTTCCACGCCAGACCGAAGGCGCCGTAGTCGTCGCAGCGCATCGAAGCGCCGACGCGGAGCGGCAGCTCGGTCGCGTCGTCCAGAGACGCGGCGACGCGCTCGAGAAGGTCGTAATACGCTTGGTCGGAGACGACGTCGGCGACGTTGGCTTCCGCGCGCGGATCGAGGCCGATCGAGCGCAAGAGCGCCGCCTGATCGACGCCGGCGCCGGCCGCCGCGACGACCTTGCGCACGAAGAGTGACGTGATCGCGCCCATGACGTCTCCTTAGCCTCAGCAAGCCGCCGAGAAAGGCGAAAAATACGGCGTCGCCTTCTTAACCGCGCCGAAGATCCGTGGTCCAATGGCTCCGGGACCCGAAGCACGAGGAGCCGAGATGGCGGTCACGATCCATGAGCCGAAAGGCGACGCGCTCGCCGACGCCGAGATCGAGCCGTGGCGCGCCGTTCCGGTCGCCGTCGCCGTCGATCTCGCGCCCGAGGATCAGCTCGACATCCGCATCCGTCCGATCAATCCGCCGGGCCGGCAGCCGAAGCTCTTCGGCCGCGCCGTCACCGCGCTCTGCGCGCCGCCGGATTTCGGCGCCGTGCTCCACGCCGTCGATCTCGCCGGCCCGGGCGACGTCCTCGTGATCGCGGCGGGCGGACGCGACGACGCGGCGATGATCGGCGAGATCCTTTGCGGCCATCTGCGCAGCCGCGGCGCTGTCGGCGTGGTCTGCGACGGCGCCGTGCGCGACGTCGCGATGCTCTCGGGCTGGAGCGACTTCTCGGTCTTCGCCCGCGCGGTGAACCCGCGCGGCCCGACCGGCCTCTGCGAAGGCGCGGTGAACGCGCCGGTGATCGTCGGCCATCGCCGCGTCAGCCCGGGCGATCTCATTGTCGGCGACGATGACGGCGTGGTCGCGCTCTCCGCCGACGCGGTCCGCGGCCGCGTCGCCGAGGCCGAGGCGAAGCGCGCGCTCGAAGAGCAATGGGTCGCCGCGCTGGCGAGCGGACGCTCCGTCGCCGAGACGTTCGGCCTCGCGCCGGCGAAGCGGAACGGCGCGGACTGAGCCGCTCTTCAGACCGCCGAGCCGGCCGATCCGCCGGCCCGCTCGGGACGGACGCGCCACTCCTCGGCGCTCCGCAGCGCGCGGACGGCGGCCTCGACGACCTTCTTGAGCGGCCGATCGATGTCGATGACGAAGCCGAGCTCGTCGTCATCGAGCGGCTCCAGCGTCGCATACTGGCTGTCGAGAAGCTTCAACGGCATGAAATGGCCCTTGCGGCGCGCCATCCGCGCGCTGACCACCTCGATCGGCCCGGCGAGATGAATGAAGGCGACCGGCGCGCCGGCGACGTCGCGGATCGTGTCGCGATAGCGCCGCTTGAGCGCCGAGCAGCCGATCAGCACCGAGCCTTCGGCGGCGCCGAGCGTCTCGCCGATCCGAACGAGCCAAGGATGGCGGTCCGAGTCGTCGAGCGGCGCGCCGCTCTTCATCTTCGCGATATTCTCGGCCGGATGCAGGCTGTCGCCGTCGACGAAGACCGCGCCGAGGCGCTTGGCCATCGGCGGCCCGACGGACGACTTGCCGCAGCCCGCCACTCCCATGATCACTGCGCGGCCAACCATGCTTTCGCCTTCTCCCGGCGCCTCGCCGAACGCCAACCTTGCCGGGAGCCGAACGATACCGATAGCGCTCATGGGCGTCGATCGGGCATTTTCAGGAACGCAGAGCCGCGCGACGCCGCGGCCACGGGCAGCGCATGCGAGGCCGGCGCCTCGCCGAAGAAGAGGGCGAGCATCATGACGGACTGCGACATCGGCCTGATGGGTCTCGGAACGATGGGCGCGGCGCTCGCGCTCAACATCGCGGAGAAGGGCTTCCGGATCGCCGTCTGGAACCGCACGGCCGAGAAGACTCGCGCCTTCCTGGACGGAGCCGGCGAGCTCGCGCCGCGGATCGCGCCGGCCGAGACGCTCGAGGCGTTGATCGCGGCGCTGAAGCCGCCGCGGGCGATCCTCCTGATGGTGCCGGCGGGCCAAACGGTCGACGACCAGATCGCGGCGCTGCGTCCGCTTCTCGACGCCGACGACCTGATCATCGACGCCGGCAACGCGAATTTCCACGACACCGAGCGGCGCGCGCGCGCGGCCGGCGCGTCGCCGTTTCTCGGCATCGGCGTCTCCGGCGGCGAGGAAGGCGCGCGCCGCGGCCCGTCGATCATGGGCGGCGGCCGGCGCGCGCATTGGGACCGCGTCGCGCCCATCCTCACCGCGATCGCCGCCAAGCACCGGGACGCGCCCTGCGCGGCCTGGCTCGGCGAGGGCGGCGCCGGGCATTTCGTCAAGACCGTGCATAACGGCGTCGAATACGCCGACATGCAGATGATCGCCGAGATCTACGGCCTTTTGCGCGACGGGCTCGGACGCGAGGCGGCGGCGATCGGCGCGCTCTTCGAGCGTTGGAACGCCGGGCGGCTCAAATCCTATCTGATCGAGATCTCGGCCAAGGTCGCGAAGAGCGTCGACGCCGCCACCGGCGGCCCGCTTCTCGACGTGATCGTCGACGCCGCCGGCCAGAAGGGCACCGGCCGCTGGACCGCGATCGAGGCGCAAGGGCTCGGCGCGCCGGTCCCGGCGATCGAGGCCGCGGTCGCCGCCCGCAACGTCTCGGCCGCGCGCGCGGAGCGGCGCGCGACCGAGGCGCTCTTCGGGCCCGGGCCGCAGGCGATCCCGGCGGGCGCGCTTTCCGAAGAGACGATGGAGGCGGCGCTCATCGCCGGCAAGGTCCTCGCCTACGCCCAGGGTTTCGCGATGATCGGCGCGGCCTCGCGCGCGTTCGGCTGGGCGCTGCCCTTGCCCGAGATCGCGAAGGTCTGGCGCGCGGGCTGCATTATCCGCTCGGCGATGCTCGACGACATGGCCGCGGCGCTCGCCGAGGATCCCGAGCGCAACCTGATGCGCGCGCCCTACTTCGCCGATCTCCTGAGCGGCTCGCACGGCGCGCTTCGCGAGGTGGTCGCGACCGCGGCGCGCTACGGGATCGCGGCGCCGGCGCTCTCGGCGTCGCTCTTCTACTTCGACGCGATGCGCACCGCCCGCGGCGTCGCCAACATGATCCAGGGCCAGCGCGACTTCTTCGGCCTCCATGGCTTCGAACGCCTCGACGACGGGACGACGGACCGGCACGGGCCTTGGGCGGCGGGTTGAAGAGAAGCGCGCTCGATGAAGCTTGGTTCTGATCCTGATCCGCGCTAGGCAAATTGGAGATAAGAACGCGACAGCGTGGTTGCGGCCGGGAGGGGGCGCGCATGGCGGATGTCTTCATCTCTTACGCGCATAAGGATCGGACGCAGGCGGGGCGTCTGGCCGAGGAGATCGCGGCGACCGGGCTGACGGTCTGGTGGGACCGCGACCTTCTGCCGGCGAACGACTGGCGCAAAGAGATCCAGACGCAGATCGACGCGGCGCACGCCGTGATCGTGATCTGGACGCCGAACTCGATCGAGAGCGACTTCGTCGTCGACGAGGCCGACGAGGGGCAGGAGCAGCGCAAGCTCGTGCCGGTCAAGATCGGCGATTGCCGGCCGCCGATCGGCTTTCGGCGCCATCAGCATCAGGATCTCACCGGCTGGCGCGGCGACGGAACGGCGCTCGAATTCAAGAAGATCGCGCTCCAGCTCGTCGCTTTCGCCCGCGGGCAGAGGGCCGCCGACGCGCTGCCGCCCTTGGAGAGCGCCGAGCCGATCCGCCTCGATCCGGCGACGGCGCCGCCGCCCGAGCGTCCGAGCCTGATCGGGCGCTGGATCGACCGCATCGCCGTTCTCGCTCTCGTCGCCATTCTGATCGCCGCCTATCGCGGCTTCGCGCTCGAGCAGTTGACCGGCGCCTATTGGGCGTCGGTGATCACGCTGGCGGTCTCGGCGATCGTGCTGTTCCGGGCGGCGGAATACGTGCTGCCGGACGGCCCGAAGGCGCTGGTGGCGCGTTGGCTCGCGGGCGAGAAGTCCTTCACCTCCTCCGAAGCCTTCCTGACCATGTTCGAGGGCGTGTTCGGCAAGCGGCATTGGACGCGCTTCTGCCTCGGCCGCTCGGTGCTGGCGACGCTGATCGCCTATCTCGCGCTGATGGCGCTCTTCATCGATTTCGACCGGCTGTTCGCGCAGGCGAGCGCCGAGGGCGCGTTCCGGCCGAACATCGCCGGCCGCGATTGGGACCTGAAGGCGCGGATCGAAAACAGCGCGCTGCTCCTGATCGTCATCGTGCCGCTCATCAACATCGTCGCCGACTATGTCTCGCTCTGGCAGACGCGCAAGGTGCTGCACTGGTCGAGCTCCTGGCTGCCGCTCTGGCTCGGCGTCATCTTCGACGCAATCCTGACCGGCGCGGTGTTCATCTTGCTGCTGCCGCTCGGGCCGGCGATCGCGATCTTCTGCGCCGACGGAGCAGGCTACCAAGCGTTCAGCGCGCAAGCCTTCGAGACGGCGGTCGCCTTCGCGCCGGAGGTCTGGCGCGGGCTGTGGATGATCTTCGAGGGCCATCCGATCGCGGAGATCGACGCGGTGTTGGCGGCGGAGGCGAGTCTGTCCACGACGACGCTGCTGATCGCGCTGGCGACGACCTTCATCACCAGCGTCTGGCTCTGGCTCGCGCTTCTGGCGGCGCCGCTCTTCTGGCTGATCGCGGCGGGACGACGCAAGGGCGCGGGCTGGCTCGGACGCGTCACCGGCGCGGCGCGTCGGCCGATCCTGTGGCTCGGCTACGGGGCGGCGGCGGTGGTCGTCCTGATCGGTCTCGGCGGCCGAGAGGCGGCGGAGGCGGTGCAATCCGCGCAAGAGCCGGAGCCGTTCCGCGATTGCGACCGATGCCCGTGGATGGTGGACATTCCGCCAGGCCCGTTTCCGCCGGGCACGCAATTCGCCGAGGCCGGCGTCGAGATTGCTCGGCCGTTCTCGATCGGCGTCTACGAGGTCACTTTTCGCGAATGGGACGCCTGCGTCGCCGCCGGCTATTGCCGCCCGATCAAGGACGACGGCGGCTGGGGCCGCGGGCTGCGGCCGGTGATCGACGTGTCCTGGGAGGACGTCACCGGCGAGTATACGTCGCCGGAAGACGGCGACTATCGCGGCTTCCTCGCCTGGATGAACAGCCACGCGCCCGAGGGCTATGTTTATCGCCTGCCCTCCGAGGCGGAATGGGAATACGCGACCCGCGCCGGCAGCGACACCGCCTATTGGTGGGGCGATGAGGCAACCCATAAAGAAGCAAACTTCGACGATCATTCACAGGGGTCTGTCGGCGGTTGGGCCAAAACCTCTTGGTCAGGTCATGTCCGCGGTCAGACGCTGCCGGTCGGCGCGTTCGAGCCCAACCCGTTCGGTCTCTACGACGTCCATGGCAATGTCTTTGAGTGGGTGGACGATTGCGGGAACAGCTCGCTCGACGGCCAGCCAAGCGACGGACGCGCGCGACGTGAAGGGGATTGTTCCGTAGCCGTTCTTCGCGGCGGCTCGTGGGGCTACGACCCGGACTGGCTGCGTTCCGCCTACCGCGTCTGGAGCCTCCGCGGGGGCCGGGTCGACTACGTCGGCTTCCGCGTAGCGAGGACGCTCAGGGAGTGATAACTCCCTGAGCTTACTCCCTGCATCTTTACAGCCTTCTCGCTTGCGAGAAGGCGGCCTTTACCTCCTCACCAGTCCACCGCAGCAGCAATGCGCACACGGAGAGGCCGGGCGCCGAAGAACTCGCGCAGCGAGTCGATTTTTCGGCTGGCGCGAGAGCGCGCCGTGATCGGGCGGAAGCGCGGCGGCCGATGACGACGCCTCTGTCGCTGCCGCCAGATCATGACGGCCTCTGAAGCGTGTCGAATTGGAGCGGACGCGGCTATCGTCTGATCGGTTCTGATGGAGCCAACCTCGCCCTTGTCATCCCGGCCAAGCGCGAAGCGCGCAGAGCCGGGATCCAGGGCCA
>CAZPTD010000110.1:0-11791 GCA_964588915.1 uncultured Neomegalonema sp.
GCACCACCGGCTATAACCTCACCATGGACGCCCGTTACGTCTGGATGCACCAGAAGCGCGTCCAGGGCTCGCATTTCGCCAATCTCCATCAAGCCAGCCAGGCGAACCAGCTGATGATCGAGCGGCGCCTCGATCCGGCGATGTCCGAGCTCTTCGACTGGGCCGACATCCCGAAGGCGCACACCAAGATGTGGAGAAACGAGCATCAGCCGGGCAACATGTCCGTGCTGGTCTCGGCGAAGAAGCCGGGCATGAGAACGCTCGAAGACGCCGTCGACGCCGCCTGGGGCTGAAGGCGCGGCGCGACCTAGCGCACGGCGCGATCAGACGGAGACGGCCGCTCGGCCCTGGATCCCCGCTCTGCGCGCTGCGCGCTCGGGCGGGATGACGGCGAAGGTCTTCCACCGACGCGCGAGAGCGCATTCGAACCCTTCGGAGCCGAAGCGCTGGAGCTGAGCGGCGGCCGTCCCGCGGGCGGAAGCGCAAGCGTTCCACCGGGGCGGTCGCAAGGCGACCGGAGGCCGGCGGGACTGCGGCTCGAGCCGACGACCAAGCTGGAGCAAGGCGGATCCGAACGGTTCGGACGCGCTTTAGGCGGCGGCTTCATCGGGCGTCGCGTCGGCGGGCTCGGTCGTGAAGACGGCGACCATCGTCGCCAGCGCCTCCGAACGCTTCGCCAGATGCTTCGAGTGGTCGGCGTTCGCCTCGGCGACGCGCGCCGTCTGCTGCGTCAGCTCGTCGAGATTCACCGCCGTCGCCGCGATCTCCCTCATCTTGTCGGACTGCTCGCGGGCGATGCGCGTGATCTCGGCGATCCGCTGGTCCGCCGCGCGCGCCGCCGTCACGATCTCTTCGAGCGCGGCGCCGGTCGCCTCGACCTGCCGCACGCCGTCGGCGACGCTCTCGGAGCTCGTCGCGATGAGCTCCTTGACGCCGCGCGCCGCCTCCGCCGAGCGCTGGGCGAGCGCGCGCACCTCCGAGGCGACGACGGCGAAGCCTTTGCCGGCGTCGCCGGCGCGGGCCGCCTCGACGGCGGCGTTGAGCGCCAGAAGATTGGTCTGGAAGGCGATGCCGTCGATGACGCCGACGAATTCCGCGATCTGGCCCGAATGCGCGCGAATCCGCTCCATCGCCGCGATCGTGTCGCCCACGACCGCGCCGCCGCGCTGCGCGCAGGCCGTCGCCTCGTTCGCCGAGGCCGACGCTTCCGCGGCGTAGCCGGCGGCCGAGGCGACGCCCTTCGACACGTCGTCCACCGCCTCGGCGGTTTGCGCCAGAGCCGCGGCGGCGTTCTCGGTCTTGCGCGCGAGATCGAGCGCGCCTTCCTGGATCTCGTCGCTGTCGCCGCGGATTTGCGCGCTGCTCTCGGCGATCTCCGCGACGACGTCGCGCAGTCGGTCGGCGGTGCGGTTGGCGGCGACCGCGAGCTTGCCGAGATCGCCGGCGTAGGTGCGCCGCACGCGCTCGGTGAGATCGGCGTTCGCGAGCGCGCCGAGCGTCGTGCTCAACTCGCCGATGACGGCGGAGATCTGCGAGGTGATCTCGTTCATGCCGTCGGCGATGTCGTTCAGGAACTTCTGCGACGTGTTGATCTCGAGCTGACGCGAGAAGTCGCCTTGCCGCGTCGCGTCGATCAGCTCGGCGATCTGCGTCTCGATCGCCCGCGTCGCGGTCACTTCGCGCCATTCGACCACATAGCCGCTCAGCGCGCCCTCCGCGTCGCGCGCCGGCGCGGCGAAGACGTCGAAGAGACGGTCGGCGAAGGAGATCGCGAGCTCGGTCTTCTGCTCGAGACCGCCGAAGCTCTCGCCGTTCTCGGCCAAGGCCTGGCGCACCAATCCGGCGACGTGGTCGAACATCGCCATCGGGTCGAAGTCGTCGATCGCCTCCATGAAATAATCCATGGATTCCTCGAGCGCGCTCTCGAGCGAGCCGTTGACGAAGATCAGCCGCTCGTCCGCGGCGAAGATCATGATCTTCGCGTCGGAGACGTTGAGCGCCGCGCGGATCCGCGTGTTCTCCTCGCCTTGCCGGGCGATGCTCTTCACCGAGCGCGCGAGCGCGCCGATCGTGTCGTTCCGTTCGCCGCCGCGCACCCAGACGTCGCTCAGCCCGCGGGCCATGCGCTGGACGGACCGCGACAGGAGCTTCAGCGCTCGGTTCATGCTCCGGCATTGGAGCAGCGCGACAGTAAGCGAAGCGATGAGCGCCGCGGCGGCGAGAACGGCGACCCAGATCATGTCGGCGGCGACGCGCTCGCGCTCGTCGAGCGCCGCCTCGCGCGCGAGGCGGTCGATCTCGGCGCCGGCCGCCGCGGTCGCTTCGATCGCGGCGGAGGCGGCGTCGAACCACTCCGACGGCGAGAACGGCGCGGCTTGGCCGACCACGATGCGTCCGCGCATCTCCGCGAGCGCCGCGTATTCGGGGCTCGCGCGCAAGCGCGCCGCCAGCTCGCGAATCTCGGCCTCGGGCGCGGAGTCGACCTCGGCCAAGAGCGACTCTTGCATCGACTGGAGACCGACGATCGCGTCGTAGTCGGTCGCGCTCACCGCGTCGCGCGCCGCGGCGGCGGCGCCGGCGGCCCGAGCGCGGGCGCCATACTCCGCGACGAGGCGAAGATCGGCCGCCGCGGTCTCGAGCGCCTCGAGCGCGTCGTCATGGCCGAGTCCCGTCGGCCCGGTCGACCGGATCAGGGTCATGACGAGCGTCTTGTAGCGTTCGAACGCCTCCGAGCGATCGATGTCCCGGGTCGAAACCGCTCCGCGCAGCGCCTCGATCTCGGCGAGGAACGCCTCGAGCGTCGCCAGAGACGCGCCCGCGCCGTCCTGGGAGACCCGCGCGGCCGCGAGCGCGACGGCGAGCTCGTCCGCCGACTGCGCCAGCGCGGCGTCCGTCTCGAGCCGCTGCGCCGCGAGCCGCTCTCCGAGCCCAGCGCCGTCCGAGGTCAAAAAACCCGCCGAGAGGCCGCGTTCGCGCTGCAGCGCGCCCACGACGCCCTGCGACTCCCGAACGATATCGACGTTGGCCGCGTATGTCTTCGCCCGCTCGAGCTTCTCGAGCTCGTCGCTGACGATGAGCGCAAGCGCCGCGAAGAGCGCGAGAAACGGCACGGCGAGCACCGTGGCGAACTGCAGCAAGGTGTTGCGCGAAGCCTTGCGCTCTTCGCGCTTGAGTTCTTCGATCGCGCTCGCGTCCAGTCCCGACATCTAACCGCTTCCGCTCATTGCGCCGGCCTTCAGGATAGCGCGCACTGCTTAAAGTCTGTTTGAGTTCGGCGTAGAGAGCGGCGCCCTTGATCGTTCCGCCGTCGGCCGCGTCGCGCGGATCGGACGATCGCCGGCGACGCGGCCGACGGGACACGACGGAGACGGCCGCCCATGTCGGCTAAAGACAGGCGGAAATCCTTGGCGCTCCGCCTCGATCCGCCGCTCGCCGCGGCTCTTCGCGCCTATGCGCGCGCCAATGGCGACCGCAGCCTCGCGGCGGCGTGCCGTCGGGCGCTGCGAGCGGAGCTTCTCGGCGCGCCCGATCGCGCGGCGCCGGCGCCGACGGCCTCGGGCCGACGCCTTCATCTGCGTCTTCAGCTCGAGCCCGCGCTGCGCGGCCTGTTGCGCGGCCCGGAAGGGCCGGAACGCGCCGCGCGCGCCGCCCTCGCGCGCCGTCTCGGCGTTCAAATTGACGAGCAGTGAATCCTGCGTAGTATCGGTTTGCTCTTGAGACGCAAGATATCGTTAACCTTGAGAAAATTCAGCACGTAACTCGGGAGGCGCGGCATGGCGGGCGACAAAGACAAGTTCGAAGTCTATCAGGACAGACGCGGCGAGTGGCGCTGGCGGAGGTTCGCCTCCAACGGCAAGATCGTCGGCGCGGCGTGTGAAGGCTACAAGGACCGCAAGGACTGCGAGACCAACATGAAGCGCGGAGCCAACGCCAAGGACAAATGGGAGTTCTACGAGGACAAGCGCGGCGAGTGGCGCTGGCGGCGCAGGGCGTCGAACGGCAAGATCGTCGGCGCGGCGTCCGAAGGATACAAGGCGAAGAAGGACGCCGAGGCCAACGCCCAGCGCCAAGGCTACCGGGCCTAAGCCGCCCGATGCGACGCGCTCGACTTCGGCCGGCGCGGCCGCCGAGACGTCGGATCGGGCGGAGCGCCGATCCGAGCAGCCCTGAGAGGCCGGCGACGTGATCTCGCCGGACAGCGAGCTCGCCGCCTGGGCGGCGATCGCCGTCCTCGTGGGCGTCTTCGTCGGCTTCGTGTTGGAGCGCTATCCGCCGCAGACGACGGCGCTCATCGGCGTCGCCGTCCTGCTCGCGACCGGCGCCTTGCCGGTCGAGGCCATGCTCGGCGCGATGTCGAACAGCGCGCCGGCGACGATCGCGATGCTCTTCATCGTCAGCGGCGCGCTCGCGCGCTCGGGCGCGCTGGCCCAGGTGAGCCGCGCGCTCAGGCGACGCGCCGGCAGCGCGCCGATGCTGTCGATCTTCGCGCTGATCGTCGGCGCGATGATGCTCTCGGCCTTCGTCAACAACACGCCGGTGGCGATGGTGCTCATCCCGGTCGCCATCAGCCTCGCGGGCGCCACCGGCGTCGCGTCGTCGCGCCTGCTCATTCCGCTCTCCTACGCGACGATCCTCGGCGGCGTCTGCACGCTGCTCGGCACCTCGACCAACCTCTTGGTCGCGGGCGTCGCGCGCGTGCAGGGCATGGAGCCCTTCGGCATGTTCGAGATCACGCCGATCGGCCTCGCCGTCGCGCTCGGCGGTCTCGTCTATATGGCGATCTTCGCGCCGCTCTTGCTGCCGTCGCATCCGTCGATCGCCGAGGCGGCGCAGCGGCCCGGCGGCTCGCGCTTCGTGATCGAGGCGGCGGTGACGCGCGGCTCGCCGCTCATCGGCGTCGTCCTCGGCGAGAGCGCGCTGTTCGGCGACAACTCGATGCGCGTCATCGACGTTCTGCGCGGCGATCTCTCGCTGCGTCGCTCGCTGCGCGAGGTCGTTCTGCAGGAGGGCGACCGGCTGGTGCTGCGCACCGACGCGGCCGATCTCTCCGCCGCGCGCGAGGCCGGCCTCATCTCCTTGCGCGACGACGCGCTGGCCACCGTTCAAGCGCGGAGCTCGGCGCTGATGGAGGCGCTGGTCGGCCCGGGCAGCCTCTTCGTCGGCCGCGATCTCCTGCGGATGCGGATCCGGCGGCGCTACGGCGTCTATCCGATCGCGGCGCACCGGCGCGGCGTCAACATGGCGGCGCGCTTCGAGACCACGCCGCTCGAGGTCGGCGACACGGTGCTCCTGGAGGGCGCGCCGGAAGATCTGCGAAGATTGACGGACGACTTTCGGCTGATCCCGCTCTCGGAGCCGCCCGAGCGTAATTTTCGGCCGCAAAAGGCGCCGATCGTCATCGCCTGTCTCTTCGGCGTCGTCGTCTTCGCCGCTCTCGGCGTCCTGCCGATCGTCGCCCTCGCCGCCATCGCGGCGGCGATCGTGCTCGCGACGCGCTGCCTGGATTTCGACGAGGCGGTCAAGACCATCGACGGCGGTCTCCTGATGCTGATCTACGCCATGCTCGCCATCGGCGCCGCCATCGACCGCACCGGCGCGGCGGCGATGCTCGCGGGCTTCGTCGAGCCCTTCCTGATGAGCCTGCCGAGCCTCGCGCTGCTCTTCGCGGTGTTTCTCATGACGTCGCTGATGACGGAGCTCGCGACGAACAACGCCGTCGCCGTCGTCGCCGCGCCGATCACGATCGAGATCGCCGAGACGCTGGCGCTCGACCCGCGGCCGCTTCTGCTGCTGGTGATGATCGCCGCCAGCGCCAGCTTCGCGACGCCGATCGGCTATCAGACCAACACGCTCGTCTACGGCGCCGGCGGCTACAAGTTTACCGACTTTCTCCGCTTCGGCGCGCCGCTTAATCTCCTGACCGGCGCGATCGCCTCGATCACCGTGCACGCGCTCTATTTCTGAGGCGGCCGGCCGGCGCTCGAGCGCTTCGCCCGGCCTCAGGACGAGACCCTGCCGAGAAGGACCCAGACCTCATGTCCCTGATCCATCCGGTCATCCTCTCGGGCGGCGTCGGCAGCCGGCTCTGGCCGCTGTCGCGCGCCGAGCGTCCGAAGCAGTTCCTGCCGCTGGTGACGGACGAGCCGATGATCGTCGACGCCGCGCGCCGCCTCGCGGGGCCCGGCTTCGCCCCGCCGATCATCGTCTGCAATGTCGAGCATCGGTTCCTCGCCGCCGAGGCGCTGCGCGCCGCCGGGCTTTCGGCGCAGCGGATCCTGCTCGAGCCCGAAGGCCGAAACACCGCCGCGGCGATCGCGCTCGGCGCGCTGGCCGTCGCCGCGTCGGACGCGAAGGGCCTGGTTCTCGCGGCGCCGGCGGACGCGCTCGTCAAGGATCCGGCGGCGTTCCGCGACGCGATCGAGCGCGCCCGCCCCGCCGCCGAGGCCGGACGCTTGACGACCTTCGGCGTCCGCCCGAGCCGACCCGAGACCGGCTACGGCTATATCGAGGCCGGCGCGCCGCTCTCGAACGCGCCGGGCGTGCGCGCCATCGCCCGTTTCGTCGAGAAGCCCGATGCGGCGACCGCGGCCGAATACGTCGCCTCGGGCGCGCATTTCTGGAACGCCGGCCTCTTCATGATGCGCGCCGACGCGGCGCTGGCGGCGCTCGATAAGCATGCGCCGGCGATTCTCGCGGCGGCCGGCGCGGCGCTCGCCGGCGCGCGCATGGATCTCGACTTCACGCGCCTCGATCCGGCGGCTTTCGCCGAGGCGCCCGAGGCCGCCTTCGACGTCGCGGTGATGGAGCGGACGGATCTGGGCGCGGTCGCGCCGGTCGATATGGGCTGGAGCGATCTCGGCGCGTTCCAGGCGCTCTGGGAGGCGGCCGATCGGGACGCCGCCGGCAACGCGGTCAAGGGCGCGGCGGAGCTCGTCGACGTCCGGGGCTCCTTCGCCTGGGCGGAGCCCGGCCGGCTGATCGGCATGGTCGGCGTCGAGAACGTCGTCGCCGTCGCCACTGACGACGCGGTGCTCGTCGCCGGCCGAGAGCGGGCCGCCGACGTCAAGGCGCTCGTCGCTTCTCTCGAGGCCTCGGGACGGCCGGAAGCGCGGGCCGCGCGCGAGGTGTATCGGCCCTGGGGAAGCTACCGCACGATCGATCACGGGCCGGGCTTTCTGGTGAAGCGGATCACCGTCAAGCCGCGCTCGAAGCTGTCGCTGCAATTCCACCATCACCGCGCCGAGCATTGGGTCGTGGTCGACGGCGTCGCGACGGTGAGCTGCGGGGCCAATGTCGACGAGATCGAGACGTTCGATCTCGAAGCGAATCAATCCACCTACATCCCGAAGGGCGCGGTCCATCGGCTGGAGAATCGCTACGAGCGCCCGCTCGAGCTCATCGAGGTGCAAACCGGCCATATTCTCGAGGAGGAGGACATCGTGCGGCTCGACGACGCCTATGGCCGACGGGAGGGCTAGCGGGATCCCGCGCCGCCGCCGCGGCGTCCGCCGCGACCTTCGCTCGATCGAGCGCCACCTTGCCGAACGCCCGCGGCCGCTATTGGTTCACGATGTAGAAATCGACGAAATGCACCGGGCTGAGCGGATACATCATCCGCGCTTGGAAGCGCGCGCTGTCGCCGACGCCGAGAACGTCGACCTCGGCCGAGGCGCGGAAGCGCTGAAGCTCCGCCCCGCCCGCGTCCCTGCTCACGACCTCGATGATCGGGCCCGGCACGTCGTCCGGTCCGTTGTTGGCGACGACGCCCCAGATCAGAAGCGCCGGGCCTTCGGGGAGATCCCGAAGATCGTATTTGCGCTCGACGATGACGACGCCCGGCGACGCGGCGCCGATCCCCACCGATCCGCCGGAGGAGGCCGGAAGCGCGGGCACGTTGTCCGTCGCGATCGTCGCGAGACCGCCATCGGCGGAGAGCGCCGCGACGCCGCCCTCGCCGCTCGCGCCGACATCGGGCGCGTCGGGGCCGTCCGGTTCGAGAAACTGCGCGCCGAAGACCGCCGCCGCCGCGACGACGGCGACGCCGATCACCGCGCCGACTCGGCCCGAGAGGCGCGCGGGCACGCCGCGCCGGGCGACGCGGCGCATGTCCTCGTCGTCGGATTCGACGACCATCGGCAACTGCGCGCCGGCGTCGAGCCTCGGCCCGAGATCGTGCCCCGAAGCGGCGCCGCGCGCGCCGACCGGCCGCCGCCCGCCGCGCGGCGCGCGGCGCGCGAGTTCATCCGGCGCGCGCCGGAACGGCTCTTCGCCGACGGGCGGAACCGGATCGAGATCGGGCGACCGCCCTGCGCCGAGCCCGCGCCCGCGCCGCTCGCCCGGCTTCTTGCGAAAGACGTCGAAATCCGCGCCCGGCGCCTCGGCGCGCGCGCCGAGCGGCGCGAACGCGCCGACGCCGCGCTGCTCTTTCGCCGGCTCGAGCGGCGGCGCGTCGGCGCCGCCGCCGACATCCGCCGGCGCCGCGGTCTGCGCCGGTTTCGCCGGTCCGATTTGGTACCACTCGCAACCGCAATGGTTGCAGCGCACCGCGCGGCCGCCCGCGCTGAACGCGGCGTCGTCGACTTCATAGCGCGTGGCGCATTCCGGGCAGGTGACGAGCATGGCTTCCAAAGTGGCAAGCGGAAGATCTAAGTAATGGTAACGCCTTGGATACCATTGGGCGCGACACTAGCCGAAGGCCGGGAGCCGGGCAAGCGCGGCCCGAAGATCGGCCCAAAGCGCAGAAAACGGGCCGCGAACGCGCCAATCGTCGCAAAAACCGCGCGGCGCGGCCGACAGGCGAACGCGGCGGGAGACGGGCGGCCATGATCGAGCTCAACAACGTTCAGCTGCGCTATCCCAAGGGCGGGGCGGCGCTCAGCGAGATCACGCTGTCGCTGCGCCCGGGCAGCCTGACCTTCCTGACCGGCCCGTCGGGCGCGGGCAAGTCGTCGCTCCTCAAGCTGCTCTACTGCGCGCGGCGGCCCACCGCCGGCAAGGCGCGGCTCTTCGGCCAGGACGTCGCCTCGGCGTCGCGCAACGACATCGCGCTTCTGCGCCGCCGCATCGGCGTCGTGTTCCAGGATTTCCGACTGCTCGATCATCTCACCGTCTTCGAAAACGTCGCGCTGCCGCTCTTCGTCGCCGGCAAGCGCGAATCGGAGTACCGCGGCGACGTTCTGTCGATGCTGAGCTGGGTCAAGCTCACCGGCAAGCTCGCGGCGCGTCCGTCCGAGCTTTCCGGCGGCGAGAAGCAGCGCGCAGGCATCGCTCGCGCCATGGTGACCGTTCCGGACCTGATTCTGGCGGACGAGCCGACGGGAAGCGTCGACCCGGAGATGGGCGAGCGCATCATGCGGCTGCTCTTCGAGATGCATCGGCTCAATCGAACCGTGCTGATCGCGACGCATGACCTCGACCTCGTCGAGCGCTCCGGCATGCCGCGGATCCATCTCGAGCGCGGACGCATCGCTTATTGGGACGCCGCGGCCTGAGCATGAGCGCGACCGACGAGGATCTCGACGATTTCGGAGCCGCTCTCGCGCCGTCGGCCGCCGGCGCGCTGCGCGCCCAGGCGCCGCGGCCGGCGCGCAACGGCATGGCGAGCTGGACGGTGACGCTCGCCGCCGCGTTCATGGCGTTTCTGGCCAGCCTCGCGCTCGCGGCGACGATCGCCGCCAACCGCCTCGCCGACGCCTGGACGAGCGGCCTCACGCATTCCGCGACGATCACCTTGCCGCCGGATTCGGACGAGGCGATCTACGGCCGGTTGCTCGACGAGCTGTCCTCGGATCCCGGCGTGTTGACGGTCGATCCGATCGACCGGTCGATGGCCGAAGCGGAGATGGCGGCGATGCTCGGCGACCGCGCCGATCTCGCCGCGGATCTGCCGCTCTCGCCGCTGATCGACGTCACCTTCGACGCGCCCGCCATCGACGCCGCGCCGGCGCTCGCGCGCCGGTTGGCCCGCGCCGGCGTGCCGGCGCATGTGGACGCTCACGACGCCTTCGCGAGCCGCCTGACCGAGCCCGCGAACGAGGTGCGCGCCTTCGCGCTGACCGCGCTCGGCGTCATCGGCGCGACGGCGGCGCTGATGGTCGCGCTCGCCTGCGTCTCGGCGCTCTCGGCGCATGCGGAGATGGTCGACGTGCTGCGCCTGATCGGCGCGCGCGACGGCTTCATCGCGGGCCTCTTCGAGCGGCCGCTCCAGATCAACGCCTTTATCGGCTCGGCGATCGGCGCCGGCTTCGCCTTCGCCCTCGTCGTCGCGGCCGAGGCGCCGCCGCGCGACGCGCTCGAGCTCGCGCCGCTGCTGCCGGAGCTGAGGCCGACGGTCGCGGATTGGCCGAGCTTCGTCGCGGTGCCGCTCGTCTTCGCGCTGATCGCCACCCTCGCGGCGCGCGTCGCCGTCGCCTTCGCGCTGAGACGGCCCGAGGAATGACGGACGGCGCGCCCGTCGGCCGCGCCCGCGCGGCGCTCTTCGCGGTCTGGGCCGGCGCGAGCCTCCTCGTCATGGGCCTCTTCTTCGCGCCGGCGGCGGCGGTCTCGCGCGCGGCCGCCTACTGGGCGATGACCGCCTATTGCCGGCAGCTCTTCTGGATGATGGCGCGGCTCTGCGGCGTGCGCGTCGAGATCCGCGGCGCGGCGCCGACGGGCGCGGCCGTCGTCGCCGCGAAGCACCATTCCTATCTCGACGTGATGATGATGATGCGGTTTCTCGACCGGCCGAGATTCGTCATGAAGCGCTCGCTGGTGTGGATGCCTGTGGTCGGGCTCTACGCGCTCCGCATCGGCGCGGCGCCAATCGACCGCGCCAAGGGCGGGCGCGCCCTGCGCCGCCTCGAGCGCCGCTTCGGCGCCGCGCGCGCCGAGGCCGCCCAGATCGTCATCTATCCCGAGGGCTCGCGCGTCGCGCCGGGAAATCGCCTTCCCTATCGCCGCGGCGCGGCGCGGCTCGCCCGAAGCTTCGGGCTGCCCTGCGTCCCGGCGGCGACGAACGCCGGCGTCTTTTGGCCCAAGAGCGGGCTCATCGCGCGCCAGGGCGTCGCCGTCGTCGAGTTCCTCGAGCCGCTCGCGCCGCCGAAGGACGCCGCCGACGCCGGCGCCTTCATGGCCGCGCTCGAGGACGTCGTCGAGACGGCGTCGGGCGCGCTTTTGACCGAAGCGCGGCGTGCGATCGCCGCCAAGTCCAGCCCGGACGCCGCCGCCGCGAATTCGCCACAAAATCGCGACGGTTAAACCAACATTAACTACAGGCCCGCTATACCGGCAATGTCTGGCGGGCATACCTAAGATTAACCGCCGGCGCGGTATGTTCGAATTGCGGCAAATTTGGCGCGACAGGGGCGTCAAATCTCGCTTACGCAACAGTGGGGCATCATCTTGAAACGTCTTCGCAACGCAGCCGCCGTCGCCGCTCTCTCGCTCGCCATTGTCGGGCCTGCAGGCGCATACTACACGGCAGAACAACTCACCGTCGTTCGCGATCTGATCGCGAAAGAGGACCATGACGGTCTTCTCGACTACATTTCCGCCAATCCGGAACTGACGCAGGGCGGCGATCCGCTCGCCTCGGCGCTTTCGGACTACGTCGAAGAAGACAGCAGCTTCTTGGGCTCGATCCTGGGCGCCGACATGCCCGATCTCGGCTCGATCCCGACGACCGTCGCCAACGTGACGGATTTCGCCTCGATCGAGACGGCTCAGGTCGCGCCGAACGGCCAGGTGCTCGCGGTGGTGGCGCCGGTCGCGCCGGTCACGGCTCCGGCGATCGCGGCCCCGGCCCCGGCGGCTC
>CAZPTD010000111.1:0-11788 GCA_964588915.1 uncultured Neomegalonema sp.
CAGATTGACGGCGTAGCCGGCGAGCGTCGCCTGCTGCGTGGCGCGCTTGGCGATCTGGTCCGGCGGCTCGCCCTTGACGATCGGCAGCGTGGCGACGCCGACCTGCTGGCCGAGGATCGCGAGCTGCTCCATCGCCGCCGGACGGTTGGTGTCGAGCGACGCCATCAGCACCTTCTTGTTGTGCCGATCCTTGAGCCGCTTGGCGAGCTTCGCCGTCGTCGTCGTCTTGCCCGAGCCCTGAAGCCCGACCATCAGCACCGGCGCCGGCGGGCTCGAGATCCGAAGGCCGGCCTCGCCCGCCTTCTCGTCCGAGCCCTGGAGCGTCTTGATCAGCTCGTCATGGACGATCTTGACGACCATCTGGCCCGGCGTGACCGATTTCAGCACCGCCGCGCCGACCGCCTGCGATTTCACGCGGCCGACGAAGTCGCGCGCGACCGGCAACGCCACGTCGGCGTCGAGAAGCGCCATGCGCACCTCGCGCAGCGCCGCCTGGACGTCCGCCTCCGTCAGCGCGCCTTGACGCGTCAGCTTGTCGAAAACGCCCGAGAGGCGTTCTGACAGGGCTTCAAACATGCCGCTTCCTATACCTGGCCAGATCGGTCGCCGTCTCTCCAACGCAAAAAGCGCCGGTGAGCGAACCTTCGCCAACCTGCGTCGCCCGACGACCGAGCACGCGCTTAGGTGCGCCATCGCACGGGTTTTGTCAAACGCACTCTGTAGATAGACCTCTGAGCGCCAACAACAAATATGGATGGACACACAACCAATGGTCGCGCAGAGTCGCGTCATCGCAACAAGTCTTCGCGCCTCCGCCGCCGCTCGAGATTGACGCCCGTCAATGCGCAGAGCCGCCGACGAGCGAACATCGCCCGATCACGCCCGCCGAAGCGCTTCGTTCGGCTGCGACCTGGAGGATCGTCGATGAAACTGCCGAACGGCGCATGGGTCTTCGTTCTCGACGGCGCCAAGGCGCTGATGCTGGAGAATGTCGGCGACCGGGCGCGTCTCGATCTGCGGGTTCACGATCACGAGGCGCGCAAGAGCCTGTCGACCGGCGCGCAGGGCGCGGATCGGCCCGGCCGCTATCCAGGGCCGGGCGCGCGGCGGAGCGCGGTCGAGCAGACGGACTGGCGCGCTCTCGACGAGCGCCGATTCGTCGCCCATCTCGCCGACGAGGCGAACGCGATGGCGCGCGACGGCGTCTTCGAGCGGTTTCTGGTCATCGCTGATCCGCGTTCGCTCGGCGAGATCCGCAAGCATCTCTCGGAGACGGCTCGGACGCGGCTCGTCGGCGAACTGCCGCTGGATCTCGCGCATCGGACGATCGACGCCATCGAGCGCGCCATCGACGCCGCGCCCGAGCCGGCAGCCTAGGAAAGGGCGCATGCAGGACGACGGCGTCTTCAACGAGCGGCTGGCCGCACGCTACGACGACGACGACGAGGCGTTCGACGACGCCGTCGTCGGCCCGGCCGTCGAGCTTCTCTCCGCGCTCGCGCCCGGCGGGCGCGCGCTCGAGTTCGGGATCGGCACCGGCCGCATCGCTCTGCCGCTGGCGCGTCGCGGCGTCTCGGTGAGCGGCGTCGATCTTTCGACGGCGATGACGGCGCGGCTGCGGGCGAAGCCGGGCGGCGGCGACATCGACGTGACGATCGGCGACTTTGCCCAGGTCGAGGTCGCGGGACGCTTCGATCTCGTCTACTTGGTCTTCAACACCGTCATGAATTTGACGACGCAGGAGGCGCAGGTCGCCTGCTTCGAGAACGCCGCCCGACATCTCGAGCCCGGCGGCCGCTTCGTGGTCGAGGTCATGGTTCCGGCGCTGCGGAAGCTGCCGATCGGAGAGACGAAGCTCGCCTTCCGCCTCGACGAGGATCATTGGGGCGTCGACGAGTATGACGTCGCGCATCAGCGGCTCGTCTCGCATCATATCGAGATCGTCGACGGCCGCGCCGAGCGCTACGCGGTCCCGTGCCGCTATGTCTGGCCGTCCGAGCTCGACCTGATGGCGCGGCTCGCCCGGCTCGACCTCGCCGAGCGCTGGGGCGGATGGCGGCGCGAACCGTTCACGGCGCTCAGCCGGAGCCATGTGTCGGTCTGGGCGAAGCCGCCGCGTGCGGTCTAGTGTCCTGGATCTGAAATTCGCTCCGGCGCTCGCGGATAGATGTGGCGAATTTCGAAACCACCACACTGGCAGGCTGGCGAAAAACTCTAGCAGGGTGAGGAAAAAGGCCCCGGGGCGCCCCGTTCTGCGTCATCCCGGGCTTCATGCTGCGGATCCGGGATGACGAGGCGCGTTTTTCTCCGCTCCGCCAGGCGCGAGAAAGCGTCGGGAAAGGTCCGACATTCGCCTTGCCGCGCGTCGATTTTCCGCCTATTCAAGTCAGAACAAATAGGGGGTCTGCAATATGCAGGGTCATGTAAGCTTGTTCGATCTTCGCATAGCGGCGAACGATGCTCTTGTGGATCTCATGCTCGAGGGCAAAGTGTATCCCTTCGGCGAAATGATCACCGTTGCAGGCGCGCGTGAAGCGCTGCCAGCCGAGAATGAACGCGTCGTCAGTGAGAGAAGGCTGCTGTCGCGGTTGCGCGCGAAGGCGAACGCCGGCGAGATTGTCGCCGCTATGGTCGTGACGACCAGCTCGAACAAACGGGAGCTTCAGATCCGAATTGAAGCGCAGGATGAGGCGCCCGTTCTCCTACGCCACAAAATCATACAGTTTGTCGGCGGTCCTGACGCGGGCCGCCCGCGGGTCGAGGCGGCGGACGCGCGCATCTTCTTAGCCGCGCCCATGGACGCCCGGCGCGCGGAAACGGAGCTCGTCGCCCCGTTTTCGAACGCGCTCGACATCGAATTCCTGGACGCCGTCGAAAACGACGCGCTCGAAAGTCTCGAAACATTTGGCGGGCTCACGCCTCTGACCCGCATGCGACACGCCGACGGCTCTATTGGCGTCGTCGACTTTATAAGCGCCGAGCCGATTGACCTCGGCTTTATTATCGGCGGGCTTCGTCAGCATCTGGCGCAACGCGGCGCCACCGATTTCGCCGTCGCATACCAAGATCAAGAATCGGACAACGTCGCCGAGGGAAGCTTCCGCATCTTGCTGGAAACGGCGCAATCGGACGCTTTCGGCGCCATCGCCTCCTTCGTCTTTAAGCGCCAGCCGCGGCCCGCCTTCACTTGGCGCGATGGAGAGAAAGTTTTCGACGAGCGGGCGGCCGTGCGCGGAAAAGCAAGAATCAAAAGCCGGATGTTAGTTAGGATGAAGGGCCGACTCTTGGAGTAATCGGCGAAAGAAACGGCCGGATCTCGTTCTATTTTTTCAACCGCTCTTCGCGGATTTTTCGCGACAAGTCTGTATCCAGCGTGCGCCGCCAGTCGTCATCGGAGATCCCGCGATAGCGCTGCTCGCGCCATGGGTCGCCGTAATTATGGTAGCCGAGCCGCTCCCAATAGCCCTTGCGGTCATAGGGCGAGAGCACGAGTCGGCCGACCCATTTCGCCGACTTCCAGAAATAGAGATGCGGAACCAGCAGCCGCGCCGGGCCGCCATGCGCGGCCTCCAACGGCGCGAGCGGCGCGCCCGCCTCGGCGAAGTCGAGCGCGACCATCGCGCGGCCGTCGCGGAGATCGGCCAATCTGAGGTTCGCCGAATAGCCGCCGTCGCATTCGGCGCGCGCATAGGCGATCGGGAACGCATGCGCCGCCGTCTCGGCGATCGCCGCCTCCGCGCAAGCCGCCGCGATCAACGCGTCGACGTCGACGCCGCGCCAACGCGTGTCGAGCTTCGACCAGCGCGTGACGCAATGGATGTCGACCGTCCGCTCGACGAGCGGCAGCGCCCGGAACGCGGCGTAGTCCCAGCGCGCCAACGGGTCGATCGCGCCGTCCGCGCGCTCGATCGCCAGCTCGAAATCCCACTCGGCGGCCGAGCGCGTCGCTGGCGTCCCGGCGGTCATGACCGGGAACTTCGCCGTGACGATCTGGCCGGGCGGCAGGCGACCGTCGCCGTCGCGGTCGGAGATCGGCGGTCTCATCCGATCGCCGCCCCTAGCCCGCGTCCTTGCGGTCCGGGCGCCGTCCGCGCGTCGGCAGCTGGCGCACATTGTCGGCGCCGCCCTTCGGCGCGTCCGGCTGCTCGAGGAACTTCGGCAGCGCGCCCGTCGCGCCCGTGGTGAAGCACTTCTTGTAGAAGGCCACCGCGTCGCTCGTCCCCTCCGAGCCGAATCGGGTCTTCTCGAAGCTCGTCGTATCGCAGAAATTGACGCGCTCGAACCGGGTCGGGCCGACGAATTCGGCCGTGTGGAACGCCGCGTCGCTCTTGAAGTCGACGCCGACCCAGCGCGCGGCGCCGCTGAAGACCGCCTTTTGGTGCCAGACGCCGCCCTCGAAGACCACGTCCTCGAACGCCGCCTCGCCGCCGACCCTCAGCCCCGCGAAGTCGATTCGACCGTCGAGGCGCGAGCGCGCGAGCCTGAGGCGCCCCGAGACGGCGGTCGACTGGAGGCTGAGGCCGCGATCGATCGAAAGATCCTCCAGTTCGAGATCGCCGCCGATCAGGCAGCTCTCGACCGTCAAGTTGCGAAGGGCTCGGTCCGCGACGCGCAATGCGCCCGGAAAGACGATCGCGAAGAGATCGAGCGGCTCGACGGCGGCGCTGAGATCCGTCCGCGCGGCCGCGTCGAAGAGCGCGCGCTCGGCCGGATCGGAAACGCCGAGCGAGAGCGCCGACATATCGCCGGCCCATGGGCTCCAGGCCGCGGCGCCTTGCGCGAGTCGATCGGCGTTCGCCGTTCCCGCCGCCTGCGCGACCGCGCCCAAATCGCCCGGATCGACGCCGTCGAGCCACGGATTGAGCGCCGCCAACTTGTGGATCAAGCGCTTTGACATCCTCGACCGCCTTTCTATGCTCCACGCGACCGGCGTCCGAGGACGGCGGCCGCGCCGCGCAGGCGCCAGCATCAGCCGACGCCGATCGACACGCGACATGACCACACGCAAGAGCCGGACCGACGCCCCCGCGCGCGATGCGCTCGGCACGATCGTCCTCTACGATCTCTCCTCGCCCATCAATATCGGCCAGATTCTGCGCGTCTGCGAGACCTTCAAGATTCGAGTCGGCCTGTTCGATCCGAGAGGGATAGTCGACGCGCCCGAGAAACGAAAGGTCGTGTCCGACTTCGCTTGCGGCGCCTTGGAGCGCGCCGGCGTCGCGCCCTTCGATCTCGAGGCCGCCGCCGCCGCGGGCCGCCTGATCGCGACGACGACGCAAGGACGGACGAGCGCGCTGCCGCGGTTCAGATTCGAGCCGACGGACGTCGTCCTCATCGGCAACGAATATGACGGGCTGCCGCGCGAGGTCATGCGCCGCGCGGCGAAGCGGCTCCGCATCCCGATGCCGAACGTCCACACGCCCAAGCCGGCGTCCTCGGCCGCGGTCGACGCCGATCGCCAGGGCTTCGCCGTCGCCTCGGGCGCGCCGGTGCTGAGCGCGGCGATGACCGCCGGCGTCATCGCCTACACGATCTACGCCAAGTCGCGCCGCGACGGCCGAGGCCCGCTCACGCCGCCGCGGGCTTGAACGGCCGTTCGCGGACCGGCAAATGCACGATCGCCGAGGCGACGCCGAGCGCGATGCTGGCGTACCAGATGAGATCGTAGGAGTTGTAGGCGTCGAAGAACACGCCGCCGAGCCAGACGCCGATGAAGCTGCCGACCTGGTGGCTGAGGAAGACGAAGCCGTAGAGCGTGCCCGAATAGCGCGGGCCGAACATCGCGAACACCATGCCGCTCGTCAGCGGCACGGTCGAGAGCCACAAGAGGCCCATCGTGAAGGCGAAGACGACGACGCTCGTCGGCGTCACCGGCAAAGAGATGAAGACGACGATCGCGACGGCCCGAAGCGCGTAAATCGCCGAGAGCACATAGGGCTTCGGAAAGATCGAGCCGAGCTGACCGGCGAGGAACGTGCCGATGATGTTGGCCAAGCCGACGAAGCCGAGCGCCTGCAGCCCGAAGCCGCGCAGCTCTTCCGCCGTCATGTCCGTGCCGGTGCAGAAGTTCTCGACGAAGTTCGGCAGATGCGCGGTGATGAAGGCGATGTGAAAGCCGCAGACGAAGAAACCGAGCGTGAGGAGCACGTAGCTCGAGCTCGAAAAGGCGGCGCGCACCGCACGGCCGATCGGCAGCTCGTCGAGGGCCCAGCGCCTCGGCGCGCCGCCGCTGCTGGGCGGGCGCGCCTTCATGAACGGAATGCAGAAGATGATCGGCAGGAGCAGGAGCGCGCAGTAGAGCACGCTCTCGCGCCATTCGAACTCCGTCACCAGCTCGCCGGCCAGGAGCGGCACCAACACCTGGCCGCTCGAGCCGAGCGCCGAGACGAGGCCGAGATTCTGGCTCCGCTTCTCCTCGCGCGAGGCGCGGCCGACGACGGCGAGCACCAGGCCGAAGGCGGTTCCGGCCGTGCCGGCGCCGACGAGAAGGCCGACGGTGGCGTGCATCTCGACTTCGGTCGACGCGTGGGCCATGCCGACGAGGCCGAGCGCGTAGCAGCCGAGCCCGAGCCAAAGCGCCGGACGATCGCCGAACTTGTCCGCGATCGCGCCGAAAGCCGGCTGCGTGACGCCCCAGACGAGGTTTTGAATCGCGATCGCCAGCGAGAAGACGGCGATCTTGCCGTCGAAGAGCTCGGCGCTCACGGGCTCCATGAAGACGCCGAACACCTGCCTCAGCCCGAAGGCCAGGGCCAAGGTGACGGCGCAGGCGATCATGATCGGCATGATCGAGCCTCTCGCCTGCGGAACGGAAGCGGTCTGCGCCATCGGTCGCGCCTTTCTAAAACGGGCGGCGGCGGCGCTTCTCGCGCGCCGAGCGATCACGAAAATTCGGATGTCTGTTGATCGGAAACTCGCGTCCCCTATGAGGAGAAACTAGCGGCGCGCGGCTCGATATGTAAACCGGCGGCGTTGTTATGGGCGTCATGAGCGCGCGTGAAGGGTCGCGCCGCGAGAGACGGGCGGGAGGGCCGACATGGCGAGCGAGGGTCCCTTGGCGCGCTACCGCGCGCTGGTCGCGTCGGGCGCGCTGCATTCGGATATGGCGCAAGCGGCGGCGATCGAGAAGCTGCAGCTCCTGCATCGGCGGCTGGAGACCTACCGGCCGGCCAAGAACCGCTCCGTTCTCGGCTTCTTCGGCTTCTCCGCCCGCGGCGACGCCGAGATCGGCAGCCGGCTCGGGCTCTATCTCTACGGCGGCGTCGGACGCGGCAAGTCGATGCTGATGGACCTCTTCTACGAGACGGCGCCGATCGAGAGAAAGCGCCGCGCGCATTTCCACGCCTTTATGCAGGAGGTCCACGCCGGCATCGACGGCGCGCGCCAGGCCGGGGCCGAGGACCCGATCCAACCGGTCGCCGAGCGCGTCGCGGCCGGCGCGACGTTGCTCTGCTTCGACGAGATGCAGGTGACCGACATCGCCGACGCGATGATCCTCGGCCGGCTCTTCGACAAGCTCTTCGACGCCGGCGTGGTCATGGTCGTGACCTCCAACCGCCATCCGAACGACCTCTACAAGGACGGGCTCAACCGACAGCTCTTCGTGCCCTTCATCGAGCGGATCTGCTCCGAGCTCGACATCCACCATCTCGACGGACCGACGGATTTCCGCCTCGCGCGGCTGCGCGGGCTCGAGACCTATCACGCGCCGCTCGGTCCGGCGGCGGACGCGGCGATGGACGCGGCCTGGGAGGAGGTGACCGACGGCGCCGCCGGCGCGCCGCTCGTGTTGGAGGTGTCGGGGCGGACGGTCGAACTGCCGCGCTTCGCGTCCGGCGTCGGGCGGTCCGAATTCGAAGCGCTCTGCGGCCGACCGCTCGGCGCGGCGGATTACCTCGCATTGGCGGAGCGCGTCCGCACGCTCTTTGTCGACAACATCCCGAAGCTCGGCCGCGCCAATTACGATCGCGCCAAGCGTTTCGTCACGCTCATCGACGCGCTCTACGAGGCGAAGGTCCATCTCGTCTGCTCGGCCGACGCCGAGCCTCAGGACCTCTATGTCGAGGGCGAGGGCGCCTTCGAGTTCGAGCGCACGGCGAGCCGCCTCATCGAGATGCGCTCGGCGGAGTGGGCGGCGCAGGAGCGTTGAGCCGGCGCTGAGCCGGCCCGAAGATCGCCCGGCCGCGACCACAATCCTTCCACCGCGACCGTCGAGCAAGGATACTGGCGAGGAGCGCGCGACCGCTCTCGGCGCGGCGGAGGGAACGATGAGAACGCATAGCCGACGCGACATGCTGGCGATGGCGGCAGGCGCCGCGGCGGCGACAGGCCTCGCCGCGCCGGCGCTGGCGCAGTCCTGGGAGCGGATGCCGGGCCGCGCCAGGGACGTCTCCGTCGGCTGGGTCGTCGGGACGACGCCGGCGCGCGGCGGCTACAGCATCCATCGCTGGGATGCGGATGTCGGCGCCTGGGAGCGCATGCCGGGCGCGGCTCTGCGCATCGGCGGCGTCGTTCACAAGCCCTATGTGACGAACAGCCAGCGGCGCATCTATCGCTGGGACGCCGCCGCCGGCGCCTGGGAGCGCCTGCCGGGCCGCGCTCGCGACGTCGGGCCCGATTGGGTGATCGGCGCGACCGAGACCCAAGGCGGCTACAGCATCCACCGCTGGAACTTCGACGCCGAGCGTTGGGACCGGATGCCGGGCGGCGCGGTGCGGATCGGCGGCGTCGCCGGCGACATCTGGGTCGTGAACGACCGCAACCGCATCTATCGCTGGGACCGGCTCGCCGACGCCTGGAGCCAGCTGCCGGGCCGGGCGACCGACATCGACTTCGCCTGGGCGATCGGAACGGCGCCGGCCGAGGGCGGAAGAGCGGTCTATTGCTGGCGAGACGGCCGATGGGACCGCGCGCCCGGCGGCGGCGTCGCCATTGCGGCCGGCACGGCGGAGATCGATCCGATGGTTTGGGTGGTGGACGACGACAATCGGATCCAGCGCCGCCCGTTCCTCGGCCACCGGACCGATCCGGGCTCGACGCTCGTTCGACCGTGAGCGCCGCCGATCGGCGTCAAGGCTTGAAGATCGAGTTCCCGCCGTCGACGATCATCGCGCCGCCGGTGACGAAGGACGACCGGTCCGAGAGCAGAAAGAGCGCCGCCTCGGCGATCTCTTCGGGCGCCGCCATGCGCTTCAGCGCATGCAGGCCGCGAACGGCGTCATGCGCGGCCGGATCGTCGCCGGCCATCTCCGTCAGCGTTCCGCCCGGCAAGAGCGCGTTCACGCGGATCCCAGAGGCGCCGTGCTCCACGGCCAACACCTGAGCGAGCCCGATCAGCCCGGCCTTCGCCGCCGCATAGGCGCCCATGCCGGGCAGTCCGATCGTGTGGCCGACGAAGCTCGACGTGAAGACGACGGATCCGCCGCCGCGCTCCCGCATCGCGGCGAGCTGGCGCCGCGCGCCGAAGAAGGCGCTCGTCAGATTGACGTCGACGACCTCGCGCCAGTTCTCCGTCGTCATCTCGGCGATCGGGCCGAGCTCGCCGAGCGCGCCGGCGTTGTTGAAGGCGCCGTGGAGGCCGCCGAACTCGGCGAGCGCGCGGTCGACCAGCGCCGCCGCGTAGTCCTCGGACCGGACGTCGCCGGCGAGAGAGACGGCGCGGCCCGGCGGATGCGCGATCTCCTCGACGAGCGCCTCCAAGCGGTCGCCGCGGCGCGCGCCGAGCACGAGATTGGCGCCCGCCGCGGCGCAGCGCCGCGCCGTCGCCGCGCCGATGCCGCTGCTGGCGCCGGTGATGATGATCGTCTTGTCCTTCAGCGGCATCGGAGCCTCCTTCGCTTTCGGAAGCTCTTGCGACGGAACCCGAGACGGTTCGACCCGCTTCTTGCGCTCGACCGCCCGGCCGAGACGCGAACGCGCCGCCTCAATCGCGCCGCAAGAGGCGCGCAGCCTCAGCCATCAATCCGACGGGACGAATCAGCGAGGATGCGATGACGCGAGGACGTTTGATGATCGCCGCGGCGGCGCTCTGCGCCATGGGCGCCGCGGCCCACGCCAAGAGCGACTGCGACAACAGCTCCGCCCGCGACTGCGGCGACGCGCCGTCTTCGAGCTCCGCGAGCCGAAGCGAACAGTCCAGCGGCGGAAACGACGACCGACGCGCGCAGTCGGGCGCGTCCACGAGCAGCTCGGGCGGATCGGGCTCGACGTTCGAAAACATTCAGGTTCACAGCGGCGCGGACGACGACTGAGGTCGCCAAGCGTCGCCAAGGGTCCTCAGCCCGGCGCCGCCGCGTCGCGATACGGCCGATAGGTGATGTATTTCGGCCGGCTGTCGATCCGGACATGCAGCCACGGAACGCCGAGGCCCGACGTGTTCAGCCAGCGCGGCGCGGCGCCGACGGCGAGCGGCGCGCCGTCCTTCGCGACGCGCCAGCGCCGGACGCGCGCCGACACGCCGCCCGGCGCGGCCTTGGCCGGGATCGCCTCGTAGCCCATCCGCCGCCTCAGCCCGCCGCGATCGCCTCGGCCGTCGCCAGAAGCCGCTTCGCCGCCGCCACATGCAGGTTCTCGACGATCTTGCCGTCGACGACCGCGACCGCCTGGCCCTTGGCGATCGCCTTCTCATAGGCCTCGACCTGCCGGCGCGCGAGGTCGAGCTCCGTCTCGGTCGGCGCGAACGCCGCGTTGGCGATGGCGACCTGCTTCGGATGGATCAGCGTCCGCCCGTCGAAGCCGAGCGCCTTCGATTGCGCGCAGGCGCCGCGGAAGCCCTCCTCGTCCTCGAAGGCGTTGTAGACGCCGTCGACGATCCCGACGCCGTAGGCCCGCGCCGCGAGCAGCGCGAGGCCGAGGCTGGTCAGGAGCGGCGTCCGGTCCGGCGTGTCGGCGGCGCCGAGCTCTTTCGCGAGATCGTTCGTTCCCATGACGAAGCAGTCGAGCCGCGGCGTCGATGCGGCGATCGCCTCCGAGTGCAGCACGCCTCTCGGCGTCTCGATCATCGCCCAGATCCGCGTCTTTTCCGGCGCGCCGTATTTGGCGAGCAGCGCCTCGACCTCTTCCACTTGCTGCGGCGCGTTGACCTTCGGCAGCAGCACCGCGTCCGGCCCGGCCGCGGCGGCCGCCTTGAGGTCGGCGACGCCCCATTCGGTGTCGAGCCCGTTGATGCGGATGACGAGCTCGCGCCGCCCGTAGCCGCCGGCGGTCACCGCCGCCGCAACGGTCTCGCGCGCCGTCGGCTTCTCGTCGGGCGCCACCGCGTCCTCGAGATCGAGGATGAGCGCGTCGGCGTCGACGGTTTTGCCCTTCTCGAGCGCCCGCGGCTTCGATCCCGGCATGTAGAGCGCCGAGCGCCGCGGCCGCGCCGTCGCGGCGATGTCGTCCGACTGAGGCAAAGCTGTGATCACCTCGGCAGTCCTTTCCGTTGTCTATGAACCATGACGCGTCAGCGCATCGGCGAGCAGGAGACCGCCCATGATGAACGCCCTATTCCTCTGCGCCGGCGCCTCCGCCCGCAGCGTGATGTCCGAAGCGCTGCTCAACCATCATGGCGCAGGACGCTAGCGTAGCAGTTTCGAGGCTCGCCGCATCTATCCGCAAGCGCCGGAGCGAGTTTCGAAACCGACGCCACACGAGCAACTTATTGATTCTGTTGTCCTTTAGAGATCTGAAACTCGCAACGCGCGTGGCGGCCAATATGACGCGAGTTTCAGATCGAGGACAATAGCGCGCGCCCGAACCATTCGGAGCCGAAACGCTGGAGCTGAGCGGCGGCCGACCCGCGGGGTGG
>CAZPTD010000112.1:0-11770 GCA_964588915.1 uncultured Neomegalonema sp.
GGCGTCGCCGCCCTGGCTCTTCTTGATGGCGCGCTCGATATTGTCCTTCGGCATCGATTGCGCCTTCGCCTCGCGGACCGCCAGGCGCAGCCGCGGGTTCTTGTCCGGATCCGGGTCGCCCATCTTGGCGGCGACGGTGATTTCCTTGGAGAGCTTCGAGAACAACTTCGATCGGGCGGCGTCCTGCCGGCCCTTGCGGTGCTGAATGTTCGCCCATTTCGAATGGCCGGCCATGGAGTCCTCGCGGCGTTCGGCTGATGTCGGTTGCGCGCGCCAGGGTATAGGCGCCGCCTTCGCGGCTGTCCATCGCGCCGTCCCGACCGGCGCTCAGGCGTCGCGGCGGGCGGGCGTCGGCATCGCGCGCCGCTCGGGCTCGCCCCAATAGCGGCGCACGGCGTCGATCACGCGCTCGGGCGGCGCCGCGAGCGGCTGGAGATCGATCGGCAGCGGCGGAAAGCGGAACGGCTTCGCCAAGATCTCGAGCAGATGGACGATCCCGAAATAGTTGAAGAGCGGCAAGGGACGGCGATAGCGCCGCGGCGCGTCCGTCGACCAGAAGCCGACCATGATCGGCTTGTCGTCCTGGGTGCGGATCTCGGCGCGGCGGATCGCCGTCCAGGGCAGAACGCGGCGCATGTAGCGGCGGTCGAGAACGCCGGTCTCGTCGATGATCACTGCCGGGCCTCGGAGAGTCAGAACGCGCAGCGCGTCGAGCGCGACGACGAGCATGATGACGCCGGCGGCGATCCAAATGGCCGAGACCTGAAGCCCGTCGCCGGGATCGCCCAGGAGCCAGCGATAGAGCGCGTAGCCGCCGCCGGCGAAGAGTAACAGGAAGAGCGGAACCAGCCAGAGCAGCCGGAGCGCGAGAAAGCGGCGCGACAGGGCGATTTCGATGCGCGCGCCGCCTACCGGGTCGTTCTCGCTCATGCTCGTCCCTGGCCGTTCTCCGGCGTCTGCGCCGTCCATTCGATCCACCGCCCGTGATAATCCGCCCGGGCCAAGCGACGGCGCGCGCCGCCCGGCCAGTAGTCTATCGCGAGCAACGCGGCGCCGGACCTCTCGTCGGGCTCCAGGCTCAGCCGGGCGAGCGGCCGCTCGGCCGTCGCCGCCGCGCCTTCGCGCGAAAGCGCCGCCTCGATCCGCGCCTTCGTCTCGTCGGGCAGATATTGCCACATGATCGAATGACTGACGACGGTCAGCATCCCCTCGGGACGCGCCGCCAACCGGGCCGGAACCCAGTCGCCCGCGTCCGCCTCGACGACCCGCTCGGGCGCCGCGGCGGCGATGGCGATCGCGGCGGACAAGCGCTCGAGCCGCTCGGGCTGGTCGGGCCAGCAGAACGCGCGCAGCCGCAGCGCCGACGCGGAGTCGGCCGGGTCGATCGGCGTCCTGTCGCACGCCGCGCGCCGCGCGATCCTGAGATCGGCCGGCGGCGACGGCGGCGGCGCGCCGCGAATCTCGGGCGCGAGGCGCAGCTGCGACCCCGCCGGCCCGTAGGCGGCGTCGCCGAAGCTGAAGTGAAAGCGGTCGAGATGGAGGTTGAGACCGGCGCTGGCGCCGATCTCGAGGAGCGCGATCGGCAGCCGCGCGACACGAGCCGCCGCGCCGAGCCCGAGGATCAGCGCGCTCGCCCGGGCCGGCTCGTTGGTTTGCGGCGGCCGCTCCATCCAATGGAGGATCCGATCGGCATGGGCGGCGACGGCGTCGTCCATCGCGGCGCCGAGCGAAGCCGCGTCCGACGCGACGGGCGGATAGCAGGCGACAAGATCGGCCGAGCGCCGCTCGAGCGCCAGGGCGTGCAGCGCGCCGGCGAAGCGCAGAGCCAGCGCGTCGGCGCCCGGATCGCCCGGCCAGTTCAGTATCTCGGCGCCGACGGCGTCCCGGGCGTTCAGACGCTCCGCGGCGAGATCGATCACCTGCGCGGTGAAGGGCGAGCCGAGCCGCCGGCACGCGTCGGCTTGGCGTCGGAACGCCGCGCGGACCGCGTCGGCGCGCGTTGGTTCAGCCCGCGCCATCGGCGATGGTCGGCCGCAATCGGCCGCCGACGCGCACCGGCAGGATCGCCGTCGCCAGCCCGCTGGCGTCGTCGGTCTCGACAAACACGCCGCAAACGGTCGCCTCGCCCTTCGCCGGCTCGGCGCGGCTCGAGAGGCCGGTGATGAAGCGCTTCATCGGCTCGAGCTTGTCCATGCCGATGACGCTGTCGTAGTCGCCGCACATGCCGGCGTCGGTCATATAGCCGGTGCCGCCCTTCAGGATATGCGCGTCGGCCGTCGGCACATGCGTGTGCGTCCCGACGACAAGGCTGGCGCGGCCGTCGCACCAATGGCCCATCGCCATCTTCTCCGACGTCGCCTCGGCGTGCATGTCGATCACCGTCGCGTCGACCGCGGCGCCGAGCGGATATTCGCGCAGAAGCGCGTCGACGGCGGAAAAGGGATCGTCGACCGGGTTCATGAAGATTCGGCCGAGCACGTTGGCCACGAGCACGCGCGCGCCCAAGGCCGGGCCGGCCTTGACCTCGAAGACATGCGCGCCGCGCCCGGCGGTGCGCGGCCAGTTGACCGGCTTCAGGATCCGCGGCTCGTCGTCGATATGGCCGATGAGATCGCGCTGGTCGAAGGCGTGGTTGCCGAGCGTGATCGCGTCGACGCCGGCGCCGAGAATCTCGTCCGCGATCTTCGGCGTGAGCCCGTAGCCGGCGGCGGCGTTCTCGGCGTTGGCGATGACGAAATCCACGGCCAGCGACTCGCGCAGGCCGGGCAGCGCGGCGATGGCGGCGTCGCGCCCGACCCGGCCGACGAAGTCTCCCAAGAACAAGAGTCGCATGCGCGCCGGACTACCCTCTCTCCGATCGAAACGCCATCCGGAACGTCGCGGTCAGAGCCCGACGCGAAAGATCTCCGCCTCCGTGACGATCGCGTCGAGCGGCTGGTCGGTCGCCTCTCTCGGCGCCGCCGCGATTTCCTGGGCGCTGTAGGCGTAGCCGATGGCGCGAATAGGGCGCGCGGCGCGCGCCTGCGCGAAGGTGCGATCGTAGTAGCCGCCGCCATAGCCGAGGCGGCCGCCCAAGCGATCGAAGGCGACGAGCGGCGTGATGAAGAGGTCGGGCGCGGCCTCTTCGCCCGAGGCCGGGACCTCCGCGCCGAAATCGCCGACGATCATCGCGCTCTCGGGCGTCCAGCGGCGGAAGAGGAGCGGCGCGCCCTTGGCGACGATGACCGGAACCGACAGAAGCGCGCCCCTCGCATGGAGCGCGCGCATCAGCGGCGTCGGATCGATCTCGGTCCGGATCGGCCGATAACCGGCGACCTCCTCGCCCGCGCGCAGCTCGATCTCGGCGAGAAACCGCGCCGCGGCGGCCTCGGCGGCGGCCGGGCCGGCGGCGTGGGCGGCCTTGCGCTTGGCGAAGACCTCCTTGCGCAGCGCCGCCTTCTCCTCTTCGAGCCCGCCAGCCAGGGCTCTACTCCGCCCGGTTCGCGACGACGTCGAGCACGACGTCGAGCTCGGCCGGCGGGTTCGCCGGGTCGTCGAGGCCGGCGCCGACGCCGAAATCCAGGCGATTGATCGTCGCGCGGCCCGCCATCACCGCGCGATCGCCGTCGATCTCGAGCGTGAAGGGCAGCTCGATCGGCTGCGAGACGTCGCGCAAGGTCAGCTCGCCATAGGCGACGAAGGCGCCGTCTTCCGCGCCGGCCTCGAAGCGATCCGCGGCGAAAGAGGCCGTCGGATGGTTCGCCACGTCGAGCCAGGCCGGGCCCGTCATCGTCTCCTGCGCCATGCCATGGGCGGTGCGCGCCTCTGTCATGTCGAAAACGACCGTGACGGCGGAACCCGCGAGGTCGTCCGGATCGAAGGCGATGTCGCCCGTCCAAGCGAGCATGACGTCGGCCGGCGTGTCGCTGACCGTCATCTCGACGACGACCGAGCTCTCTTCATAGACCGGCGCCCAGCGCTGAGCGGTCGCGCCGCCTTCGGTCAGGCCGGCGCCCGTCGATCGGGACGCGCCTGCGCCCGTCGTCGACGCGCCGGCGACGTCCGCCTCGAAGGACGGCCCGTCGCCGTCGATCTCGCGCGCCCGGTTGATCGCGAAGACCACCGCGATGATCGCTATGACGGCGAGAGCGGCGATCCCGAGCGCGCCGAGACGACGGATCAGCGACACGACGCCGCGGATCGGCCCGACGAGAAGGCCGCTCTTCGGCTGCAAACCCGGCGTCATGCGCGCGAGAACGGCGTCGCGATCGACGAAATGATGCTTCAACGCCGCAAGGACGTGGAGGATCAAGAGGATCGCCATGCCCCAAGCGATCAATCCATGCAACTCGCGCGAGACGCCGGCGATCGCTTCGCGCGCCTCGCTCTCGAGCTCCGGCAGCCAAGGCAGAAGCGGCGCCTCGTAAAGCCGCACCCATTCCGGGCGCACGACGATCCCGGACGCGCTGGCGTAGATCCAGCCCATCAGCGGCGCGCCGATCATCGCGCCGTAAAGAAGCGCGTGGCTCGCGGAGCTCGCGAAGCGCTGCCAGCCCGGCATGCCGGCGGGCAGAGGCGGCGTCGGATTGGCGAGCCGCCAGGCGAGGCGCAGAAGGCTGAGCGCGAGAACGACGAGACCGATGGATTTGTGGGTCTGCAGCAGGACCGCCGCGCTCTCCTGAGCCTCGGCGGTGACCGAGGCGCCGCCATGCGCGATCGTCTCGTGCACGCTCCAGCCGCTCCAGATCTGGAAAAGGATCGCGGCGGCGATCACCCAGTGCAGCAGCATCGCGACGCGCGTGTAGCGGGCGTAGGCCGCCTTCGCTTCGACATTCGACGCCGCGCCGGCGTCGTCTACGACCGCGTCGCTCATCGCTGTCCTCTCTCTTTGCGTCGGCGCGCGGCGGCGGGCGCCGGAACGCCGCGCGCCGACCTCGCCGGCGCGCGGTCCGTTCAGATCGCAGGGCGTGCTATCATTCGACGTGGTAGAATTCAGCCGTAATCGTGAACTCGACCGTCGGTCCGGCGATCGACGCGCCGTTGCTGACCGTCTGAAGCATGTAGGTCGAGCCGAAATCGCTGCGGTCGAGCGCGCCCGTGGCGACGAAGCCGATGGCCGGCGCGCCCTGGAACGGATGACTTTCGATGGCGCCGGTCAGCTCGACCTGCATCGTCACCGGACGCGTGACGCCGCGCATCGTCAAGTCGCCTCTGACCGTCGCGGTGGTGTCGCTGGTCTGCTCGACGCTGGTCGAGACGAATTCGATGGTCGGAAAGGCGGCGGAGTCGAGGAATTGGGGGCCGGAGATGTCGTTGTTGAAGTCGCCGCCGTCCTGCAGCGGGGTCGAGATCGAGGTCGGATCGATCGTCGCCGAGACCGAGCTGTTCGACAGATCGTCCACGTCGAGGGTCAGATCGATGTCGAAGCGCTCGAAGCGCATGAAGTAGGGCGCCAGGCCGATATGATCGACGCTGAAGGTCAAGGTGGCGTGGGTCGGGTCGAGCGCGTATGTCCCGGACGGGATCGGGCTCTGGGCGGAGGCGGGCGCCGCGACGGCGACCGCAGCGAAGCCGAGAAGGCCGGCGATGGCGTGTTTCATCTGTCATCCTCTCTTCGTATCGACCGGGCGATCCTGGCGTCGCGCGCAATTCGAGACGACGCGCAACGCCCCGCGGCTAAATGAGGCGCAGAGGACGGAAATCCAAGCGCCGCGCCGTGGCTTAACCGTTTCCCGATACAGAACGGTGACGATCTGGCGGCGGCCTCACGCGAATGCGATCAGCTGCGAGCGGTTCGAGAGGACCGCGGAACACGAGCGGGAAGGCGCGAGATGAACGAAACCGGTGTGGCGCGAGCGAGCACGATCATCGTTTGCGAGACCTGCGCATGGCCCGACGGCGAGAAGGTCAAGGACGGCCGCGCCGCCGGCGAGGCCTTCGCCGCGCTCGTCGAGGCGGCGGCGAAGGACGGCGGCGTTTCGGTGCGCCGGCACGCCTGCCTGATGAATTGCGGCCAGCCCTGCAGCGCGTCGGTCGTCGCGCGCGGCAAGATCGCCTACGTGCTCGGCCGCTTCGAGCCGACCCGCGAGGCCGCCGAGGCGCTCGCCGCCTACGCCGTCGGCCATAGCCAAAGCGAAACCGGCGCGGTGCCGTTCCGGCAATGGCCGCAAGGCGTGAAGGGCAAGTTCGTCGCCCGCGTGCCGCCGCTCGACGAGACGTAGGGCCGGAGCGCTGGCGCCGGCTCAGCCGGTCGCGAACCGCAGGATCGGCGCGAAGCCGAGCGCAGCGAGGCCGTCCTCGGCGCGCATTCGGCCCGGCGCGTCCGGCGCGAAGAGGAGCGCGAGCGCCGAACCCGTATGCGCCGCCGCGAGACCGAGGGCGCCGGTCTCGGCGCCGAGCGCGGCGACCGCTTCGAAGCGCGGCGAGATCCGGTCGAGGCCGTTCCGCCGCGCGCTCTCGGTCGCGATCCCGCCGATCGCCGCAAGATCGCCCGCCGCGAAGGCCGCCCGCAGCGCCGCGGCGAGATCGGCGATGTCGGCGAAGTCCGCGACGGCCGGGTCCGTCCGCCGCCCCGGACCGTCGAAGACGCCGAGCGCCGCGAGCGCCGGCGGCGCGGGCAGCCGCTCCAGGATCCGTCCCTCGCGCGACGCCCAGAGGAGCGCGCCCGGCTCGGAGAACATCAGCGGGTCGGTCGCGCCTTCGACCGCGAGGCAGAGCGCCGCCTCCTCTTCCGGCGTGAAGCGCGCGCCCGTCGCCGCCGCGACGGCGCGGACGGCGCTCAGCGCCGCCAGCGTCGAGGCGCCGCAGCCGGCGCCGGGCGGCGCCGTTCCTTCGATCGTCATGAGCCCGCCGAGATTCGCGCGTCGGAGAAGCGCGAGCGCCGCCCGCGCCGCCGCGGCGCCGATCCGCTCGACGCCGACCATGACGCCCTCCGCGCGAACCTCTATCCGTTCGCCCGCCGCGGGCGCGAAGCGCGCGCGCGCGCGCATCGGCGCGCAGGGCAAGGTGACGAGCGCCACCGGCCCATCGGCGCCGAGGCGTCCCTGCAGGATCTCGCCGAAATGCCCGAGGAGCGCGGCCGTGTCATTGCGCGTCGATATGGATGCCGCCCTGATAGAGGATGTCGTCGCCGGCGCAGCTATACGCGGCGGGAACGCCGTCCGAGGCCTCCTCGCAGAGCATCTCCACCATGTATTCCTGGTCGTCGACCGTCAGCTTCCCGGTGACGACGGAGACCTTGAGCGACCAGCCGAAACGCTGCTCCGGGTCCGAGGCGGCGATGCATTCGGCGCGGATCTCGCGGATGACGGTTTCACGCGTGATCTCGAAGGCGACGTCGCGGCCGGCATAGGCGCTGTCCACGACCAACTCGCCGTCGTTCAACTCGAAGCTCGGGTTGACGGCTCGGCAGACGTTGGAGTAGCCGCCGCCCGCCTCGGCCGCGCCCGCCGCCGCGAGCGACGCCGCCAGCACGGTCGCCGCCAGCGCCGTCGCCCGTCGCATGGTCGGTCTCGTCTCGGTGCTCATTGCGATCATCTCCCTAACCTGTCGCGCCTCGGACGTCGCCGCGGCGCCTTCGCGCGGCGCGCATGGCCGGCGCGTCGCCGCTACCGGCCCGGTGCGGCCTCGATGCGGCGCAGCGCCGGCCGTCATCGGGCGCTCGCCGGACAAGAGAACGGTCGAGTTCCGATTTTGTCGACATCCGTCCGAACCACGGTTAACCCTCGCCGCGACGACGTCGAAGGGAGGCGCCTCGGATGGGACTTTTGGATACGATTTCCGGTTGGTTCAGTCGCTCCAAGGACGACGACGAGCCGAAAGGCGAGGCGCCGGGCGCGCATCAGCCGCGTTCGCGCGCGCCGCATCAAGCCGGCGACGCCGCGAGGCGAGACGTGAGCGGCGCAATCGACTTCGAAGCGGAGTTCGACGCGCTGATGGCGCTCGCGACGCCCTTGATCACGGCGCCGCGCGCCGCGGATGTCGACAAGAACTGGGGCGCGCCCTCCGGTCGCAAGATCAACGAGATCTTGACGCTGCATATGGCGGATCTGACGAACTTCTCGCATAGCTGGGACGACAGCCGCCGCGCCGTCGCGGTCGTCCAGCTGGCGGCCAAGAAGGTCGGCCTCTATGACGGCGATGTCGAGGGCCTCTGGGGCCCGTACACCTCCGTCGCCTACGCCAGATGTCTGACGCGGCGCGACAAAGGCGTCGTTCAGCCCGGCCCGATCGTCGATCCGGCGAGCGGGATCGACTTCAGCGCCGAATATCGCGGCCTCTTCGCATTGGCGCTTTCCAAGACCGCGTTCGACGGCAAGAACGAGATCGACCAGAACTGGGGATCCGCCTCCTCGCGCGATCTCAACGCGATTCTCGACGCGCATCGGAGCGAGCTGCACGACTACGAAGCCTCTTGGGACGACAGCCGCAAGGCGATGGCGCTGTTGCAGCTTGTCGCAAAGAAGATCGGCGCGGATCCCGGACCGATCGACGGCCATTGGGGCGTCAACACCGAGGGCGCCTACGAGGAATCCGTCTACTTCCGCGACAACGGCGTCTTTCCAGGCGTCAAGGATCCGGCGACCCTCGAGATCTGGCCCGCAGAAACCCGAGACGGCTTCCATCTCAGGCGGGTGTTCGGCGACCCGAGCGCATCGGACTTCGTCAGCAAGAAGATGCGGCGGATCGACTGCTTGTCGGATGACGAGCGGCGCGCCTACGAGGCCGATTCGGACGAGGCCCAGCGCAAGAAGATTCGCGAGACGCGGCTGCCCTACCGCTTTCGCATCTATTCGCCCGATGGCGGGTTCAGGACGTCGTTGCAGTGCCACAAGCTCGTGCGGGACAGCCTCCGACGCGTGCTTTGGGCGGTCTACGACCATTACGGCTATGACGAAATCGTGCGATTGCGGCTGCACGTGTTCAGCGGCGACTACAACAGGCGGCGGATGACCGGCCTCGAAACGGCGTGGTCCGCGCACGCCTACGGCATCGCCTATGACTGGGACCACTCCCGCAATAGCTTGAAATGGACCAAGCCGCGAGCGTCGTTGTCCGGCGACGAATACGCCGCTTGGTGGGAATGCTGGGAGCGCGAGGGCTGGTGGAGCCTCGGACGCGATCAGGATTTCGACTACATGCATGTCCAGGCGGCGAAACCGTTCGTCCGCAGCCGTCGGACGCGCCTGCCGCGCAAGATCTACGAAAAGGGCCCGACGGCGTAGTCGCCGCGCCCGAGGCCTTGCCCGCCGCCGGCTTTTCTGGGATCGCGAGCGCAGAACGCTGGCGACGACCGGAAAGGGCGATGGCGGAAGACGAATCGCAGGACAGCGCGGCGCAACGCCATGGCGGCGACCTCGACCGCGCGCGGGCGCGCTTCGGCGGCGCGCGCGCGGAGTGGCTCGACCTCTCCACCGGGATCAACGCCGTTCCCTATCCGGCGTCGCCGCCGCCCGCCGAGGCGCTGACCCGGCTGCCGGACGCGTCTCTCCTGCGCCATGCCGAGGAGGCCGCGCGCGCCGCCTACGGCGCCTCTTCGGAGGCCGCGGTGGTCGCGACGGCGGGCGCTCAGGCGGCGATCGACGCGATCCCGCGCCTCTTCGCGCCCGGCCGCGCCGCGGTTCTCGGGCCGACCTATTCCGAGCACGTCGCCGCCTTGCGCCGCGCCGGCTGGGACGCGTCCGAGATCGAGAGCCCGGAAGAGGCCGGCGACGCGGACGCGCTGGTGATCGTCAATCCGAACAATCCGACCGGCCGCGTGTTCACGCCGGAACTGCTCTGGCCGCATCTGCGGCCGGATCGCCTGCTGATCTCCGATGAGAGCTTCGCCGACGTCGCGCCCGCCGTCTCCGCCGCCCGCGCCGCCGGCCGGCCCGGGCTCGTCATCCTGCGCTCCTTCGGCAAGTTCTACGGGCTCGCCGGCCTCAGGCTCGGCTTCGCGCTGACCGACAAGGCGCTCGGCGCGCGGCTGCGCGCGGCGCTCGGGCCGTGGCCGGTCTCGGGCCCGGCGCTCGCCATCGGCGCCGAGGCGCTGGCCGACCCGGCCTGGCGCGATGAGACGCGGCGGCGCTTGACGGCTTGCGCAGAGCGGCTCGACGGGCTGGCGCAGGTCGCGGGCTGGCGCCTCGTCGGCGGCTGCGGCCTCTTCCGAACCTATTTCTGCGGCGATGCGGCCGAGATCCAGGCGCGCCTCGCCGAGCGCCGGATCTGGACGAGGCGTTTCGACTATGCGCCGAGCTGGCTCCGGCTCGGCCCGCCCGGCGACGAAGCGGGATGGGCGCGGCTGGAGGCGGCGCTCGCGGAGATCGCCCGATGAGCGCGCCCGGCGCCCGGCGCCGATGATCCCCGAGCTCGGCTTCGCCGTCGGCGCCTGGGACGCGACGCTGCTGGCGCTCGTCGCCGCGCTCCTCCTCGACGCGCGCTTCGGCGAGCCGAACTGGCTCTGGGCGCGCATCCCGCATCCCGCCGCCCTTCTCGGCCGCCTCGTCGACCGGCTCGACCGCGCGCTCAACCGCGGCGGCGCGCGGCGGCTCCGCGGCGCCCTCGCCCTCCTCCTCCTGCTGGTCGTCGCCTGGAGCGCCGGATCGGCGGTCGAGGCGATCCCTCACGCCGGGCCGTTTCTATCGGCGCTTGGCGCCGCAGCGCTGCTCGCGCAGAGGAGCTTGATCGAGCATGTCGAGGCGGTCGCGATCGGCCTCAGGGACGGCCTCGCCGAAGGACGCCTAGCGGTGTCGAGGATCGTCGGCCGCGATCCGAGTGCGCTCGACGAGCCGGCGATCGCCCGCGCCGCCATCGAGAGCGCCGCCGAGAATTTTTCGGACGGCGTCGTCGCGCCGGCCTTCTGGTATCTCGTCGGCGGGCTGCCGGCGATGCTCGTCTACAAGGCGGTCAACACCGCCGACAGCATGATCGGCCATCGGACCGAGCGGCACGCGCGCTTCGGCTGGGCGGCGGCGCGGCTCGACGACGGCGTCAACCTGGTCCCGGCCCGTCTCTCGGCGCTCCTCATCGCCGCCGGCTCGCCGGCGACGCGGCGCGCGCTCCGAACCGCCTGGCGCGACGCGGCGGCGCATGTCTCGCCCAACGCCGGCTGGCCCGAGGCGGCGATGGCCGGCGGGCTCGGCGTGGTCCTCGGCGGCCCGCGCAGCTATGAGGGACGGCGCGTCGACGGCGCGACGCTCTACGCCGAGGGCTGGCGCGATCTCGGGCCGGGCGAGATCTTCCGGGCGACCCGCGTGCTGGCGAGGGCCTGGATCCTCGCGACCGCGCTCTGCGTCGCAGCGCTCGCCGCCGCCATGATCGCCGAAGCGTGAGCGGCGGGAGCCGGACGGCCAACGCGTGTTGAAACGGACCTGACGCGTTTGCAGTTGCGCCGCCCCGACCCAGAGTCGGCGCCTCCGAACGCTTTCCAGCGCGTGAGTTCTCGGCGCGACGCGGCCGTTCAGCCCTCGATCCGAAACGCCGCGGCGGTTCCGAGGCCCTGGCCGAGCCAGGGCGGCGATGCGTCGACGCGCGCGCCCTCGCGTCGACGCATTCATCTGACGTCGGCGCGCGATCGTCCGATCGGTTCTGATGGAACTTCGCCCTTGTCATCCCGGCCAAGCGCGAAGCGCGCAGAGCCGGGATCCAGGGCCAGGGGCTGAGCCTGCGGCGAACCGGCCCTGGATCCCGGATAAGCCTGCGGCTTTCCGGGATGACGGCGCGTCTCTCGACGGCTGCTATCGTCTGATCGGTTCCGATGGAGCCGACCTCGCCCTTGTCATCCCGGCCAAGCGCGACGCGCGCAGAGCCG
>CAZPTD010000113.1:0-11769 GCA_964588915.1 uncultured Neomegalonema sp.
TTCGACGCGACCGAGGCGATGGCCGAACCCGACGCCGAGCGCGACTCTCCGCCGGCCAGCCCGGTCGCCGCGACGGCGCCTTCGGTGTCGATCGAGGGCGCCGCCGGCGCGAGCGGCCCGCTCGCCGGCGTCCGCATCGTCATCATGCACGACGCCGACAGCGCCGACCGAGCGCAGGCGGCGGCCCGCGCGCTTCTGTCCGCCGGCGCAGCGGAGGTCGCGACCCGCCCGACCGACTTCGCGGTCGCCACGAGCCATGTGCGGTATTTCGCGCCCGGCGACGCGGCGGTCGCGCGGGCGGTCGCGGAAAGGGCCGGCGGCGGACGCGCGCTGCCGGTCCGGGACTTCTCGCGCATCGCGCCGGGACGCGCGGGCGGCGCCGTCGAGATCCGCCTGGCGCCGCAGCGCGGCGGCTGACGCGCGCCGACGCTACGCCGTCGCGGGCTTCGGCGACGAGAAGGTCGCGCGCAAGAGGAAGTAGCCCGCGAGCGCCGAGATGAGCGATCCGACGAGGATGCCGAGCTTGGCGCCGTTCAGTATCGCCGGATCGTTGAAGCCGAGCGTGGCGATGAAGAGGCTCATGGTGAAACCGATGCCGCAGAGGATGGCGACGGCGTAGACCTGCGCCCAGCTCGCGCCCGACGGCCGCTCCGCCACGCCGAGCTTGACCGCGACCCAGCTCGCGCCGAAGACGCCGATCTGCTTGCCGATGAAGAGCCCGAGCGCGATGCCGAGCGGCACCGGACCGGCAAAAGCGGAGATCTCGACGCCCTCGAAGGAGACGCCGGCGTTGGCGAAGGCGAAGATCGGCAACACCAGATAGGCGATCCACGGATGCAGCCCGTGCTCGGCGTGATGGAGCGGCGACTGCTCGCCCTCCTTGCCCTTGAGCGGGATCGCCATCGCGATCATCACACCGGCGAGGGTGGCGTGGATGCCGGATTTGAGCACGCAGACCCAGACGAAGAGGCCGATGAGCACATAGGGCGCGATCTTGGTCACGCGGCGGAGATTGAGCGCCGCCAGGCCGATCAGGCCGACGCCAGACAGGAGCAGCATGTTGATCGAGAGATCGTCGGTGTAGAAGAGCGCGATGATCACGATCGCCGCGAGATCGTCGATGATCGCGATGGCGAGCAGAAGGATCTTGAGCGAAGCCGGCGCGCGGTCGCCGAGCAGAGCCAGCACGCCGAGCGCGAAGGCGATGTCCGTCGCCGCCGGGATCGCCCAGCCGCGCATCGCCTCGGCGTCGCCGGTGTTGAAGGCGACGTAGACCAGAGCCGGCGCGACGACGCCGCCGACCGCGGCGAAGAGCGGCAGCGCGGATTTCTGCAGGCTCGAGAGCTCGCCCTCCATCACTTCGCGTTTGATCTCGAGGCCGATCAAGAAGAAAAAGAGCGCCATCAGCCCGTCATTGATCCACTTGATCACCGGTTTGACGAGCTGGAAGTCGCCGAAGAACAGGCCGGCCTCGCGGCTCAGGAACGCGGCGTACCCGTCGCCGAGTGGGCTGTTGGCGACGATGAGCGCCAAGACCGCTGCGCCCATCAGCAACATGCCCGAGGCGCTCTCGAGCTTCAGGAAATCGTTAATCGTCGAGACGATCCGTCGCATCGTTCGTCGCCCTCGTGTTCGCCGTCCGCCGCGGCCGACCGCTCCTCAAGAATACGCCCTCGTTACCGAAGTCCCGAGGGCGCCTCCCCGATAGAATAGCACGGCGCTTCCGATGTTAAAGACCGGCCGCGCTCTCCAGTGTTGACCGCGCGCGCCCATCGGTCGAAAGCTGTCGTCCCGGGACGGTCAGCGCCCCAAGGACGGTTTCGCAGCGACGGGTGGGAACGAATTGCGCGATTTTGGACCGCCGGCGGCGCCCGGTCTGCAGATCGGGCTGCTCGGCGGCTCCTTTGATCCGCCGCATCAGGGCCACGCGCATATCACGTTCGAGGCGCTGAGGCGACTGCGGCTCGACCGCGTCTGGTGGCTCGTCTCGCCCGGCAACCCTCTGAAGGCGCGCGGGCCGGTGGAGCTCGCGGTTCGGCTCGAGGCGTGCCGCGCGATGATGCGCCACCCGCGCGTCTGGATCACCGACGTCGAGGCGCGCATGGGCACGCGCTTCACCGCCGACACGCTGTCGCGGCTGATGGAGGCCTATCCGCGGGTGCGTTTCGTCTGGCTGATGGGCGCCGACAATCTCGTCGGCTTCCATCGTTGGGAGCATTGGGACTGGATCTTGGAGAACGCGCCGGTGGGCGTCTTGGCGCGGCCCGACCAGCAGGTGAAGGCCGGGCTCGCGCCGGCGGCGCGGGCCTATCGACGCTTTCGCGTTCCGGAGCGCAGCGCCGGCGGCCTGGCGCTGCGCAAGCCGCCGGCGTGGTCGCTCCTTGTCGGCCCGACGGTGCGGATCTCCTCGACGGAGCTCCGACAGAACGGTCTGTGGCCGCAGCGCCCGATCGACGGCGCGCATTCGCCCATGAAAGGCGTCTCTACGCTTTTCGAACGCCGCGAGGATTTCTAATCTCCTCGCAACCGATTTGACGCAAGATCCTGCGTCGTAGGGCGCGTCGATGGGCGGCCGCCGCCGCGTGGACGGCGTCGACGGAGAAAAGGACTGCCCGCGTCCGAGGCGATGGGTTCGAAAGCGCCGCCGCGCCGCGGCGCGGCGCGGCTGCGCGAGGCGCTGCGCGACGCGATGGCGCGCTGGCTGATCGCGACTCTGGCGGTCGCGGCGCTCGCCTTGGCCGGCGACGCCGGCGACGCGGGCGCGAGGGACGACGCGCCCTCGACGGCGCCGTCGCCGGCGCCGTCGCCGCGGGGCGACGCGGCGGCGTTCACGGCGCTCGGTTTCGACGCCGAGGCGGGGTGGTCGGCGACGCCGCGCCGGATGGTCGCGCGGCCGAGGGTCAATCCGCGTCGCGCCGCCGAGGCGGCCGGCGCCGTCGGCGTGGCCAGCTTCAGCGCCGAGACGCCGGCGCCGGCCGCGGCCGAGGAGGTCGCCGAGACGCCGGCGCCTGGCGAGGCCGCGGAGGTCGCCGAGACGCCGACGCCGGACGCCGCCGAGACGCCCGAGCCGGAGCGCTCCGAGCGGATCGTCGCCGCGATCCCGTCCTCCGAGCCTGCCGAGAGGACGCGGCCGCTGACCGGCGGCGCCGGCGCCGACGACGCCTTGCCGCAATCGCCGCGTTCGGGTTCGGTCGGCTACGTCGTGGTGCGGCTCGACGACCAGGAGATCGTCGCGGCGCTCAACCCGGACGAGGCGTTCATTCCGGCGTCCGTGGCCAAGGTGCCGACGGCGCTCTACGCGCTCGACACGCTCGGCGCCGATTTTCAGTTCCGCACGCGGCTGATCGCGACCGGGCCGGTCGACGGCGGCGTGCTCCATGGCGACCTGGTTCTCGTCGGCGGCGGCGATCCGACGCTCGACAGCGCCGATCTCGACGATCTCGTCGAGGCGCTGAAGGCGGCCGGGATCGACCGCGTGGCGGGCCGTTTCCTCTATGACGACCGCGCGCTGCCGCACGCGCCCGAGATCGAGCCGGGCCAGCCCGTCTACGCGTCGTACAATCCGGGCGTCTCCGGGCTCTCGCTCAACTTCAACCGCGTGCTGATGAAATGGGAGCGGCGCAGCGCCGGCGTCTACGATATCGAGATGCGCGCGCACGCCGCCGGGCGCTGGGCGCCGGCGACGAGCTACGAGGGCGCGCTGCTGCCGACGGACGATCGGGCGCTCTTCCGCCGGTCGGCGCGCGAAGCGAGCGACGGATCGAGATCGCGCGGCCGCGAGATCCAGGTCTGGAGCGTCGCGTCGCGGAGCCTCGGACGGCGCGGGCAAAGATGGCTGCCGGTCCAGGATCCGTCGCGCTACGCCGCCGACGCCTTCCGCCGCATCGCCGAGGAGGAAGGCGTCGTCCTGCCCGAGCCCGAGCCCGGCGCGGCGCCCCGGCTCGGCTCGGAGCCCGACGGCGCGCGCGTGATCGCCGAGCATCTCTCCAAGCCGCTGCGCGACATCCTGCGCGGCATGCTGAAATACTCGACGAACATCACCGCCGAGGCCGTCGGCCTGACCACGACCGGCGTGCGTCGGCTTTCCGGCGCCGGGTTCGGCGCGCCGGGCTCCGATCCGTCGCGGAGCCTGCGCGGCTCGGGCGAGGCGATGGCCGCGTGGGTCAACGAGGAGTTCGGTCTCGTCGGCGACGACGCCGGCGCGCCGACGATCTTCTACAACCATTCCGGGCTGACGGCGGCGTCGCGGGTGACGCCGCGGGCGATGGCTCAGATCCTCGTCAACGCGTCGTCGCACGCCGAGGCGTTCGAGGTCTTCTACGGCTTGATGCCGCGCAGGACCGGGCGCGGCGCGCGCAACACGGCGATCGTCCGCGCCAAGACCGGCACGATCTACTACGGACGGGCGCTCGCCGGCTATATCGAGTGCCGCGGCGACGGCGCGCGTTACGCCTTCGCCTATTTCAACTCCGACCCGGCGGAGCGCGCGGCGTTCGATCTCGTGGTCGACGTCCATGCGCCGGCGGCGCCGCGGAGCGCCACGGTTTGGCTCAATCGGGCGGTGTCGGTGGAGCGGGCGCTGATGGCGCGCTGGACGCGGCGGCTCTGCGGCTGAGGCGGTCGGTGTCGACGGGCGCCCGAACGGGCGCCCGGGCCTCGAGGATGTCGCCTCGAGCTTTCATGATCGAGCGCACGCTTGGGACGTCTCGTCATCCCGGCCACGCGCGACGCGCGCGGAACCGGATCCAGGGCCGTCAAGCACGGCGCCAGCCGCTCTGGATCCCGTTCTCGCGGCTCCTACGGAACCGCTGACGCGCGAGGGGATAAGCCTGCGCCTTTCCGGGATGACCTCGTCAAGAGCGACCGCGTCCTCCGGTTCGCCGTATTTTCTAGTCCCAGACGCCTTCCCACCACGGAACCTGGCCGCCCGGCTGCTCGAAGCTGCGGAGCGAGACGCGCATCTTGTCGCGGATCTCGTCGATGTCCCAGCCGGTGAGGTTGGCGAGGGTCTGAGCCTCTTGCTCCCAGCGCTGGACGAGCTGGCGGCGATACTCCTTGCCGGCGGCGCAGGTCGCCGCGCCGGTGAAGGGATGGCGGGTCACGTAGCGGCCTTGGAAGTTCTCGCGGTCGCCGGTCTCCATGAGCCGAAGGTCCTCGGGAAAGTCCTCGGCGTTGTAGCGGACATGGAGCCGGGTCACGAAGACGTCGACGCCGCGCGCGCTCTCGGCGCCCTCCGGCAGCCAGTAGACGCCGAGGCTGCGCAGCTCCGCGGCGGTGAGCGGCTCGGCGGCGCAGGGATCGCACCAGCCCATGTCCCAGGCGTATTCGGTGAAGACGACCCTTCCGTTCTCGCGGTCGGTCGCGCGATGGAACATCGCCTTGTAGAACGCGCCGAACTCCTCCTGGACGAAGAGCGGGATGTCGATGTTCGACGGGATCCGCGCGGTGCGGTAGTTCGAGGTCTCGACCCGGCCGGTGCGGGTGAGGGTGAAGAGGATGAGCTCCTGATCCTGGCGCGCGTTCACCGTGCCGAGGCGGATCGGCAGCATGAAGCGCTCGGTCTCGAAGGCGATCTGGATCGGCCGCAGGAACTCGCCGCCGAGCCGCGCCCGCTCTTCCAAATTCACGCGGGCGACGAAGAACTTCATGCCCTGGCGGATGTAGCTTTCGAGGATCGGGCGGGCGGCTTCGGGCGTGCGGTAGCCGTTGGCGTCGAGCCAGCGCTGGAGCCCGTCGCTCTCCTCGGCCGAGAGGATGAGGATGTCGTACTCGCCGACCGTGTATTGCGCCTCGATGGTGACGCCGCTGTCCTCGACCTCCTCGAAGCCCGGCGCCGGGCTCGGCGCCGCCTCGGCGAGAACGCCGCCGCCGCTGCGGTAGCGCTCCATGCAGGGATCGCTGTCGTAATATTCGACGAGCCGCGGCGCGGTGTAGGCGTCGAGATGGTCGACCTCGGCCGAGCCGCCGACATTGATCTGCTCACGCTCGAGCACGGTCGGCGTCGGGATCACCATCGCGAACTCGGAGGGATCGCCGACATAATCGTTGACCATGGTGATGACGGTGCGGTCGCCGTCGCGGACCATCACCACCTTCGAGGCGTCGTTGAAGAGCTCGGCGTCGGCCTTGGCGACGAAGAAGCCGCAGAAGGCCGCCGCCTCCTGGACGGGCGCGAAGAGCGCGGCGGCGGCGATCGCCGCTGGCAAAAGGCGCATCTTTGAGGTCTCCCTTATGCTGACTGCGGGTTGGTTGGCTGAGCGCGGAGCGGCAGGGCCCCGCGTCGTTCTTGTTCAGTCCCAGACGCCTTCCCACCAGGGAGCGCTGTCGCCGGCCGGCGCGAAGCTCGCCATGCTGGCGCGCATCTTGTCGCGGATCTCGTCGATGTCCCAGCCGGTGAGGTTGGCGAGGGTCTGAGCCTCTTGCTCCCAGCGCTGGACGAGCTGGCGGCGATACTCCTTGCCGGCGGCGCAGGTCGCCGCGCCGGTGAAGGGATGGCGGGTCACGTAGCGGCCTTGGAAGTTCTCGCGGTCGCCGGTCTCCATGAGCCGAAGGTCCTCGGGAAAGTCCTCGGCGTTGTAGCGGACATGGAGCCGGGTCACGAAGACGTCGACGCCGCGCGCGCTCTCGGCGCCCTCCGGCAGCCAGTAGACGCCGAGGCTGCGCAGCTCCGCGGCGGTGAGCGGCTCGGCGGCGCAGGGATCGCACCAGCCCATGTCCCAGGCGTATTCGGTGAAGACGACCCTTCCGTTCTCGCGGTCGGTCGCGCGATGGAACATCGCCTTGTAGAACGCGCCGAACTCCTCCTGGACGAAGAGCGGGATGTCGATGTTCGACGGGATCCGCGCGGTGCGGTAGTTCGAGGTCTCGACCCGGCCGGTGCGGGTGAGGGTGAAGAGGATGAGCTCCTGATCCTGGCGCGCGTTCACCGTGCCGAGGCGGATCGGCAGCATGAAGCGCTCGGTCTCGAAGGCGATCTGGATCGGCCGCAGGAACTCGCCGCCGAGCCGCGCCCGCTCTTCCAAATTCACGCGGGCGACGAAGAACTTCATGCCCTGGCGGATGTAGCTTTCGAGGATCGGGCGGGCGGCTTCGGGCGTGCGGTAGCCGTTGGCGTCGAGCCAGCGCTGGAGCCCGTCGCTCTCCTCGGCCGAGAGGATGAGGATGTCGTACTCGCCGACCGTGTATTGCGCCTCGATGGTGACGCCGCTGTCCTCGACCTCCTCGAAGCCCGGCGCCGGGCTCGGCGCCGCCTCGGCGAGAACGCCGCCGCCGCTGCGGTAGCGCTCCATGCAGGGATCGCTGTCGTAATATTCGACGAGCCGCGGCGCGGTGTAGGCGTCGAGATGGTCGACCTCGGCCGAGCCGCCGACATTGATCTGCTCACGCTCGAGCACGGTCGGCGTCGGGATCACCATCGCGAACTCGGAGGGATCGCCGACATAATCGTTGACCATGGTGATGACGGTGCGGTCGCCGTCGCGGACCATCACCACCTTCGAGGCGTCGTTGAAGAGCTCGGCGTCGGCCTTGGCGACGTAGAAGCCGCAGAAGGCCGCCGCTTCCTGGACGGGCGCGAAGAGCGCCGTCGCGGCGAGGCCCGCGGCCGCGAGGCGCGCGAAAGGTCGTGCAAAGGAAATCATGGCGATGAGGCCTCTTTCTTCCGGAAGTTCGCGAGTAAGCGCATGGCGCCGACGAGCGGCGCGGCGAAGACGAGCGCCCAGATCGGGCCGACCTCGGTATGCCAGTTGGTCTGCAGCCAGAAGCCGAGCGCGGCGACAAAGGCGGCGTGCAGAAGGCGCATGAGCCGGTTCGGCGGCGTCGTCGCCGGGTCGGAGATCATGAAGAAGGCGAAGACGAGCACGGCGCCCGATTGCAGCTGGTTGATCGGGATGCTCATCGGATCGCCGTAATAGAGCGCGCGGCCGAAGGCGAGGGCGGCCCAGCTCAGAAGGAAGGAGAGGGTGGTGTCGAGCCGCGCCGCCCGCGTGACGACGAGCGCGCCGATCCCGGCGACGCCGATCGCGATCAGCCCGAGCTGCCCCCATTGTCCGGGCGAGACCCAGGCGGCCGAAAGCCAGCCCTCATGCGCGGCCAGCGGCAGCGCGAAGAGGACGATCGCGGCCGGGTTGAAAATGTGCCGCCCGCCCATGCGGATGAGAAACTTCGAGCCGACCGCCAAGAAGCCCGCGAGCGCGAAGAGCCAGACGTCCTGCGCCCGGAAAAGGAGCGTCAGCGAGCCGGCGGTGATGAGCGGGCTCAAAGGATCGAAATGCTCGTCTCGGATCAGCCGCCCGACCAGCTCGGCGAAGAGCGCGCCCGCGGCGGCGAGGAGCGCGGCTTCGGCGGTCAAGCGGAAGCCGAGCGCCGAGATGCCGTAGGCGATGAGCAGCGCCTGTGCGCAGATCTGGCCGTAGCGGGGATCGCCGAGCTTCGCGAGCCGGACCCGGAGGCGCGGCTTCGATCGTCGAGCTGCGGCGCGGGCGGACGGGTCCTGAGGAAGCGCGGCGTCGGTCATTCCGGCGGGATGCGCGTGGAATGCGGCGGATTCCTGTTCACATCCGCGCGATTTATCGGTGAAGAGAAGCCGTCACGGTTCGACGGCCGGACGCCGCGCGATCCGGCGCGGCCGTCAACCGTCTTTCGGCAGCCGCTGATGGCGCGCGCGCGAGCCGCGTTCGATGGCGGCGGCGGCGAGTCGGCCGATCTCGAGCTTGTGTCGGATGATCTCCAGGAGACGCATTTCCTCGACGGCGATCGCGCCGTCGGCGGCGGCGACGTCGCAGGCGAAGGCGTAGGCGGTCTCGCGCAGGCGGTCGGGCAGCGCCGAGCGCGCCATCCCGATCAACGCGTCGAGGCCGTCGTCGTTCTGCAGCAGGTCGGCGACCGCCTCGGCGACGGTGGAGATCCGGTCGCGGTCGTAACGCTCGAATACCGGCGCGAACTCGACGACCGCGCCGATCTGCTCCACTTCCTTTTGCGAAATGTCGCTATCGGCGGCCGAGACGACCATCATGACCGCGATAAGCGCGTCTTCGGGGCTGAGGATGCTGATCATGACGGGCTCCGGTTTCCGCTTGAGCGTTTGAGACGCTCTGGCGTTGCCGCGGGCGGGCGGCGGTGTCAAGGAACGGTTCCGATAGCGCCCGCGCCGCCGCTCCTCGCCGGCGTCGACCGTCGCCCTCACGCGGCGAGATAGGCGACGCGCCCGGCGCAAAGCGTCGTCTTGACCGCGGGCGGCGCGCCCGTCGGCGTGTGGCCGAGGCCGGGCCAGTCGACCAGGACGAGATCGGCGCGCTTGCCGAGGGCGATCTCGCCGCGATCGGAGAGCCCCGAGAGGCGCGCCGGGCCGCCCGAGACCAGCGACCAGAGCGCGGGCAGCTTCGCGCGGCGCTCGGCGTCGAGGCGGGCGACGGCGGCCAGCATCGACGGGTAGAAATAGTCGGACGCCAGCGCGTCGCAGAGGCCGGCCTCGACCATGTCGGCGGCGGAGGGCGAGCCGATATGGCTGCCGCCGCGCACGACGTTCGGCGCGCCGAAGACGACGGCGTCGCCGGCCGCGCGCGCCGCCTCGGCGACCGGAACGCGCATCGGAAACTCGCTGACGCGCGCTCCGAGATCGCGATAGAAGTCGCGCGTCTCCACTTGCGTGTCGTCATGCGAGAGCATCGGCGCGCCGGCCGCGCGTCCCATTTCCGCGACGACGCGGATGGCGTCCGGAACGTCCGGTCGCCGTTCCCAGACCTCTAGCATCCTCTCGATATACGCCTCCGGGCTCAGACCGGCGCGCGCCGCGTCATTGGCTCTGCGGGCGGCGAAGCCGGGCGCCCGCGGGTCGCCGAGCGCGAAATCCGGATTGTGCTCGAAGAGTCGCTCCTGAACCGGGACGCTCGGGTCGCGCAGCGTCATCGAGGTGTGGTCGTTGAACGCGATCGACGGCGTGAACGGGCCGTCGAGCGCGGCCTCGATGAGCGGGATCGCCTCGAGGGCGAAGGTTTCCCACCGAAGCTGCAACCGGTTCTCGACCGCGAACCGCGGCGCGATCTGGGCGAGCCCGTCGACGAAGGCGCGGCCGCGCTCGACCGAGCGCAGGCCGGGCTCCCAGCTCAGCGTCAACGCGTGGTAGGCGGTGGCGATCCCGTTCGAGGCGAGCTGACGATCGGTCTCCAAGAGAGCGGCGTCGAGCGGAAAGAAGACGTTCGGGCGCGGCATGATCTGGCGCTCGAACGCGTCGCCATGGACGTCGATCAGCGCCGGCGCGAGGAGCCTGCCGCGCCCGTCGATCTCGGCGTCGCCGGCGCTGGCGCCGCCGATCTCGACGATGTGGCCCTCGGCGATCAAGACGTCCGTCTCGACGCACGCGTCGTCCAAGAGCGCGCGCGCGCCCGATACGCGCAGACTCATGCCGAACCTCCCTCCCCGTCCGAATCGCGCTTTCGCCCGAGGCGGGCAGCCCTGCACGTTTCGCGTCGAAGCGGCAAGCGCGGCTGCGCGCACGGCGCGCCGAGCTGGCCTGCGCCAACTGCCTGTTCCAACCCAACTCAAAACCTACTAGTGTCCTGGATCTGAAATTCGCTTCATGATCGCGGCCGAGGGCGTTGCGAACTTCAGATCCTTAAAGGACACTAGAATCAATAAGTTGCTAGTGTGGTTTCGGTTTCGAAATTCGCTCCGGCGCTTGCGGATAGATGTGGCGAATTTCGAAACCACCACACGAGGTCATCGCCTTGCGCCGCTGCAGGGCGGCGGCGCGGACGCCGAACTCGAGGAGCCGAAGAGCATGCCGACCAAGAGCGCTGCGGAGAGCCGCGCCGGAATGGGCCACAATATCGACCGCGACGCCGTGAGGGCGGCGGCGGAGAAGGCGAAAGCCTGGCCATTCGAAGAGGCGCGCAAGCTCTTGAAGCGGCTCAGAGGCGAGAGCGGCGCGGTCGAGGCGCCGGAGAAGGGCTACGTCCTCTTCGAGACCGGCTACGGACCGTCCGGCCTGCCGCATATCGGCACTTTCGGCGAGGTCGCGCGCACGACGATGGTGCGCCGCGCCTTCGAGGCGCTCTCGGACATCCCGACCAAGCTCATCGCCTTCTCCGACGATATGGACGGCTTTCGCAAGGTGCCGACCAACGTGCCGAACCGCGAGATGCTGGCCGAGCATCTGCATAAGCCGCTGCCCGAGGTGCCGGACCCTTTCGGCGAATACGAGAGTTTCGCCCATCACAACAATGCGCGGCTGCGGGCGTTCTTGGACGCGTTCGGTTTCGAGTACGAGTTCAAGAGCTCGACCGAGACCTATCGCTCGGGCCAGTTCGACGAAATGCTGCTCGTCATGCTCGAGCGCTTCGACAAGGTGATGGAGATCATGCTGCCGACCCTGGGCGAGGAGCGGCGCGCGACCTATTCGCCGTTCCTGCCGATCAGCCCGAAGACCGGCCACGTCTTGCAGGTTCCGACGCTCGAGCGCGATCCGAAGAAGGGCACGATCGTTTTCGAGGACGCGGACGGCGAGAAGATCGAGACGCCGGTCACGGGCGGCCGCGTGAAGATCCAGTGGAAGCCGGACTGGGCGCTGCGCTGGGCGGCGCTCCGCGTCGACTACGAGATGGCCGGCAAGGATCTGATCGACAGCGTGACGCAAAGCTCGAAGATCTGCCGCGCGCTCGGCCGGCCGGCGCCGGAAGGCTTCAACTACGAGCTCTTCCTCGACGAGAACGGCGAGAAGATCTCGAAGTCGAAGGGCAACGGCCTCTCGGTCGAGGAGTGGCTGACCTACGC
>CAZPTD010000114.1:0-11704 GCA_964588915.1 uncultured Neomegalonema sp.
AAGTTCGCCAATATCGACGTCTTCGACATCGAGATCGACGAGACCGATCCCTTCAAGCTCGCTGAGATCGTGATGAGCCTCGAGCCCACCTTCGGCGCGGTGAACCTCGAAGACATCAAAGCGCCCGACTGCTTCGTCGTTGAGCGGCTTTGCCGCGAGAAGATGGCGATCCCGGTGTTCCACGACGACCAGCACGGCACGGCGATCGTCGTCGGCGCCGCGGCGACCAACGCGCTCCATCTCGTCGGCAAGCGCTTCGAGGACGTCAAGATCGTCTCGACCGGCGGCGGCGCGGCCGGCGTCGCCTGCCTCAACATGCTGATGAAGCTCGGCGCCAAGCGCGAGAATATCTGGCTCTCGGATCTCGACGGCGTCGTCTATTCGGGGCGCGACGCCGGCATGCCGCCCGAGAAGGCGGCCTTCGCCCAAGAGACGAGCCTGCGGACGCTCGACCAGATCATCGACGGCGCCGATCTCTTCCTCGGCCTCTCCGGCCCCAACGTGCTGAAGCCCGAGATGGTGCGGAAGATGGCCGAGCGGCCGATCCTGCTCGCGCTCGCCAATCCGACGCCGGAGATCATGCCCGAGGCGGCGCGCGAGGCGCGGCCCGACGCCATCATCGCCACCGGCCGCTCGGACTATCCGAACCAGGTCAACAACGTCCTCTGCTTTCCCTTCATTTTCCGCGGCGCGCTCGATGTCGGCGCGACCGTCATCAACGACGCGATGGAGGTCGCCTGCGTCGAGGCGATCGCCGAGATGGCGCGCCAGCCCGCCGCGGCCGAGGCCGCGCGCGCCTATGCCGGCGAGACCCTGCTCTTCGGATCCGACTACCTCATCCCGAAGCCCTTCGATCCGCGGCTCCTGGCGGCCGTGGCCGGCGCGGTCGCCGAGGCGGCGACGGCCAGCGGCGTCGCGACCCGGCCGCTCGACGATCCGGCGGCCTATCGCGCCAAGCTCGAGCGCTTCGTCTACCGCTCCGGGCTGCTGATGCGGCCGATCTTCGAGGCCGCCCGCGCCTCGGGTCGCCGGATCGTTTTCGCCGAGGGCGAGGACGACCGCGTGCTCCAGGCCGCCGGCGCCGTCATCGAGGAGGGCATGGCGCGGCCGATCCTGATCGGCCGGCCGAGGGTGATCGAGACGCGGGCGCGGCGGCTCGGGCTGCGCTTCGCGCTCGACGAACATGTCGACGTCTGCAATCCCGAGGACGATCCGCGCTACGGCGACTATTGGCGCCTCTATCTCGACCGCACCGAGCGCGACGGCGTCTCGCCGGACGTGGCGCGGGCGATCCTGCGCACCAACACGACGGCGATCGCCGCGGTGATGGTCGCGCGCGGCGAGGCCGACGCGCTGGTCTGCGGCGCGGTCGGGCGTTATCGCTGGCATCTCGGCTATATCGAGGCGGTGCTCGGCCGCGCCGAGAGCGGCCGGCGGCGCCAGGCGATCGGCGCCCTCACCACGATGGTCCTCGACAGCGGGCCGATCTTCATCGCCGACACCCACGTCCATGAAGAGCCGAGCGCCGAGCGGCTCGCCGAGATCGCCTGCGCCGCCGCGCGCGAGATCCGCCGTTTCGGCATCGAGCCGCGCGCCGCCTTCGTCAGCCACTCGAATTTCGGCTCCGAGGAGACGCCGAGCTCGCTGCGGATGCGTCTCGCGACGGCGCTGATGGAGGAGGCGCTCGCGGCCTGCGGCGAGCCGCCCTTCGAGTATGAAGGCGAGATGAATGTCGACGTCGCGCTCGATGTTGCGCTGCAAGAAAGGATCTTCCCGAGCTCGCGACTCTCGGGCCCGGCGAATCTGCTGATTCTCCCGGATCTCGACGCGGCGAGCGCGGCCAAGAACACGCTCAAGGTGCTCGCCAACGGGCTGCAGGTCGGCCCGCTTCTCCTCGGCTTCGACGGTCTCGCACATATCGTCACACCGTCCATTACGGCGCGGGGAGTCCTGAATGTGGCCGCCTACGCCGCCGCCGATGCGCCGACGGCCGGAAATTAACGTGATGTTAATGCTAAGGAATCTCAAATAGCCCTTTGTGTGGCGAAATTGGCGCGGCGCTTGCATGGTTAATTCCGTCGGAGTCCGCGAGCGGAGCCGAGAGGAGCCGCCGATCGGCGCTCGACTTGACAAGCCGCCGACGACGGCTCTACGCCTCGGACGCGAATTCAGAGGGAGGTTGCAATGCGACATATAGCGATTTGCGCCGCAGCGGCGGCGATCGTGATTGCGGCGACTTCATGGCGCGCAAGCGGCGCCCACGAGACGATCGATCATGGCGACTGGGTCGGCGACGTCACGACGGCCGCCGTCGACGCCCACGCCGCCGCTCTGCGGGCCGAGGCGCGCCGGGAGCGCGCGCTGGTTCTCGCCACCCAAACGGGACAGCGCCGGGAAGGCGCGCCGATCGTCGGCTTCCTCGCGTCCCTGCGGGCGCAGAAGCCGGTCGGCGCGGCGCAGTAGTCCGCGCCCGCCGCGTCAGCGGTCCGAGACGCCGCGCATGACGACGACCGCGGCGCCGAGTTCCGTGTCGGTCCAGGCGCGAACGGGCAACGCGCGGCCGTCGATCAGCCGGAAGCGCACGGTGAAGTCGAAGCCGGGCTTTCTGAGGTCGCGCGAGCGGTATCCGGCGAGCCGCTTCCAAACCGCGGCGCAATCCACCTCGACCGCGCCGTCGCGCGTCTCGCGCTTGATCTCGCCGGTGAAGACGACCTCGTAGCGCCGCCGCCCGTCGAAGATGTCGAGCCGCCGGTCGCAGATCGCCTCGCCGTCCCTCGGAAACACCGCTCGGATCGCCGCCGAGATCGGATCGAGCGCGCCGTATTGCAGCGTCGGATCGATCTCGTAGTCGCGCGGCCTGTAGGGCGGGTCCGCGGTCACGGTCTCCGGGCCGGCGGAGCCGAAGACCACCTCGACGTCGAGCGTCTCGTCGTCGACGCGCGAGTTGAAGACCCACTCGGACGGAAAGATGTCGCCGCGCGCCGTCCAGAGCCCGCTCCCTTCCGTGCGGATGTCGGCTTCCGTGAACCGGTCGGCGACGCCGTCCGATTCGACCTCGAACACGCCGGAATAGCCGTCCGCGTCCGATCGGAGACGGAAGGTGGCGTTTCCGACGACGACGCCGCCGAGATAGACGCGATAGGAGATCTCCTGCGAGATGGGGCCGGGGCCGCCTTCGGCCGCGGCGTCGGGGATCGGCGCGAGAACGGCCGAGAAGGCGACGGCGGCGGCCGCGGCGGCGCGAAGGGCGAAAGGCGAAGTCGGCATGAGCTCTCTTCCATCGGTCGAAGCAGGGTCGGCCCGCAGAGCTTCCGAGCGAATCGGGCGGGATGACGGCGAGAATGGGATGGATGCGGCGCAAGAGGACGCGAGATGAGCGCTGACGGCGACGAGGCGACCGACGGGGCCGCCGCGAAGGCGCTGGCGGAGCGCGTGAAGGCGGGCGAGCGGCGCGCGCTCGCGCGGGCGATCACCTTGGCGGAGTCGCGGCGCGCGGCGGATCGGGCGACGGCGACGGCGCTTCTCGACGCGCTCGCCGGCGTCGGCGACAGCCTCAGGATCGGGCTCACCGGCGCGCCCGGCGTCGGCAAGTCGACCTTCATCGAAGCCTTCGGCCGCCACGTCGTCGCCGAAGGCCGCAAGCTCGCGGTGCTCGCCGTCGATCCGTCCTCGGCGCGGAGCGGCGGCTCGATCCTCGGCGACAAGACGCGGATGGAGCGCCTCGCGCGCGAGCCGAACGCCTATATCCGGCCCTCGCCCTCCGGCGCGGCCTTCGGCGGCGTAGCGCGGCGCACCGCGGATAGCCTGCGGCTCTGCGAGGCGGCGGGCTTCGACGTGGCGATCGTCGAGACGGTCGGCGTCGGCCAGTCCGAGACCATGGTCGCGGACCTCACCGACGTCTTCGCGCTCCTGATCGCGCCGGCCGGCGGCGACGAGCTCCAGGGCGTCAAGCGCGGCGTCATGGAGATGGCCGACCTCGTGCTCGTCAACAAGGCCGACGGCGATCTCGCCGCGCTCGCGCAGTCGACGGCCGCCGCCTACGCCAGCGCGCTCCGGCTCCTGCGCCGGCGCCCGGGCGATCCCGACGACGCGCCGAGCGCCGCCGCCGTGTCCGCGGTCTCCGGCGCCGGCGTCGCCGAGACCTGGGCGCGGGTCGTCGCGCTCGACGCCTGGCGGCGCGAGACCGGCTGGCGCGCGCGGCGGCGCGCCGATCAGGCGGAGCGCCGGCTCCGGAGCGAGATCGCGGCCGGGCTTTGGGACGCGTTTCTCGCCGACCCGAAGGCGAAGGCGAAGCTCGAGGCGCTGAGGGCGGCGGTGCGATCGGGCGAGATCGAGCCGTCCGCCGCCGCCGCCGCGGCTCTGGCGGCGTTTCGGCGCTGACGCGCGGGCGAGGCGCGCGCGGGCGCATATGACGCTGGACGACGGCGGGCGGCGCGGCGACACTCGCGTCGCCGCTCCGAACAGTGCGATCGGGGGAGGGGCGCTCACGCTGCGGCGAAGGCGGGCGCGTCAACGGAGGAAGCGACGATGAAGACGACGAAATTCGTGATCGCGGCGGCGGCGGCGCTCGCCGCCGGCGGCGCGCTCGCGCAGACGGTCGAGGACGCGGAGGTGATCGCGCGCTCGCTAGAGCTGACGCCGACCGGACCTTGGCCCGCAGGCGACGAGGCCGGCATGGGCAACACCCAGGGCGCCGGCACCTGGTTGCGCTGCGCGGAGCATTTGGCGGCGCCGGACGCGCGGATCTACGAGCTCTCGCACGAGCGCTGGAACGGCATGCCGCAGTCGCCTTTCGGCGCGCCCTTGGTCTACGAATACCGCGCGACCGTCGGCATCCCGGGAACGCTGCACGCCTTCAACGGCGAGCACGTGACGTCCGGCGAGCCGGGCGCGCAGGGCACGCAGATGGACGCGCTCGGTCACTTCGCCGTCCTGCCCGAGCCTTGGGACGGCGCGAGCGACTTTCCGTCCGACGGCGCCGTCTATTACGGCGGCGCGACGCAGGCCGAGGTCAAGCCGACCTCCGACAGCCCGCTCGAGCGCCTCGGCATCGAGAACGCGCCGCCGATCGTCACCACCGCCGTGCTGCTCGACGCCGCCGCGCATCTCAACGGCGGCGAGGCGCTGGCGCCCGGAACGTTGGTCACCGCCGCGGATATCGAGGCGATGCTCGCGGCGCAGGGGCTGGCCGAGCGCGGCGTCCTGCCCGGCGACGTCGTGCTGATTCACACCGGCTGGGGCGCCAATTGGGACGATCCCGAAGCCGCCGAGCGCTACTACTCCATGGGCCCGGGCCTCGCCCGCGACGGCGCCGAGCTGCTCGCCGAGCGGAGCGTCGTGCTGGTTGCGCTCGACAATCCGTTCACCGACCCGGTCGCCGAGGGCCAACTCATCGGCCAGGCGCCGCCGCCGCAGGGCATGGAGGACGGGCTTCCCTTCGTCATCCATCATCTCAACCTCGCGGTGAACGGGATCCACAACATCCAGAACGCGCGCCTCGAGGAGATCGCGGCGGACGGCGTCTGGACGTCCTGCGTGATGATCCTGCCGCTGCGCTCGCGCGGCGCGGCCGGCTCGCCGGTGCGCGCGGTGGCGATCGGCGTTCCGACCCGCTGACCGCGCCGGAGAAGTCGGAAGGCCGCGAACGGCGCTTCCAGACGCAGGAGAGGATCGGCGGCGGCCGGCTCTCGACCGTCCCGGAGTCGTCCGGGCGGAGCGGCAGGCTCACCATCGGGCCCGGAGCGACCACCGGCCGAGGATGCGCCGGCCAGTGCTGTTGCGACACGGCGAGCCGAGCCATGTCCTGCATGTGCTCGGCCAAAGGCGTCTCGGTCCCGTGCTTCGTCTGGGGCTGCAAGGACGAGGGCGCCGGCTGGCGCCGCGCGGGCGCCCGTTCGTCCCGGTGACGCCGCGCGCGACGGCGGCGTCGGCGACCGCTCGTCGGCGTCATCCTCCGCAGCCGCCGCACCCTCCGCCGCCGCATCCCGAGCCGCCGCCTGCGCCGCAGCCGCCGCCGCAACCGCCGTCCTTCGACTTGCTCGCCGCCGCGCGCCGGGCCCGCTCGGCCGCGCCGGCCAGCCGGCTCTCGACGAAGACGAGGACGACGGTCGCCACGAGGGAGCCCATGACGACGGGAGCGCCGGGCTCGATCGAACGCCAGACCGTCGCGACGAGCCAAGGCGTGAGGATCGGCTCCGCATCGAACAGCGCGAGGCTCGCGTCGCCGGCCCATGCGGCGACGGTCGCCAGCAAGAGCAAGGTGAAGACGCCGAACGAAAGGACCGTGGCGACGGCGCTCGCCGTCAGCAGACAGACGACGACCGCATAGGCGAAGCGTCGTCCGGGACTCCACGCCGCCCGATCGGACAGGCTGAGCCAATCGCCGAACGGGCGCCGAGAGGAGCGCGTGTCTCCATTTTTCATGGTCTTCTCCACCTGTCTGAAAGGCGCCGTCCACGCGACGCGGCGCGGCGCGTCATCCGCCGCAACCGCCGCAACCGCCGCCGCATCCCGAGCCGCAGCCGCCGCACAGGCCGTAAGGGCCGCCCGAGCCGGCTCCTCGGTTCTTCGGCTTGAGACGCGCGCGCCGGATGATCCGTCGCCCCAGCAGCCCGATAAGCGCCAGGCCGCCGATGGGGACGGCGATCCGGACCCCGTCCTGCGCCACCGGCTCGGCCGCCACCCAGGACCAGATCGCGTCGGTGAGAACCCAGCCCATGTAGCCGACGACAGCCAAGGCGGCGCCGCCGGCCGCGCTCAGCGCGACGCCGCCCACAACGGCTCTTGCGACGCCGGCAAGCGTCGGTCGCGGCAGGACCCAATGCGTCCCGAGATCGACCCAACGCTGACCGCCCCTTCTGGCGAAGCGCGCCTTCGGCGACGGCCAGATCTCCCGATCCGGCTCGCCGAACGCTTCGCGGTAGCGCTCGAGCGTGTCGAGATAGGCGTCCCAGTAGAAGCCGGCGGCGCCGTCGCCGCCCGACGTCGGCTCGTGATGGAGCGTCATTCCCAGCGTCTCGCCGCAAAGCCGCTCCCAGTAGGAGCGCGAATAGGCGAGGTGCAGGTGCCAGGCCTGATCCACGGCTTCGGACGGCGTCGCGAGGCGCGCGCCGGTCGCCGCGAGATAGAGGAAGCGCTTGTACTCGACGATCACGCGGTCGGCGAAGGCGCGGCTCCAGCCGTTTTCGCGCGCCAGCCGGTCGGCGAAGCCGAAGGCGGCCGACGCGCCGTCGATGTCGAACGCTTCGAGCTTGCTCCAGAGCGCGTCGTCGAACCCCATACCAGCCTCCTTGATCCGTTAACCGATTCGATCTGATATTAACTTGATGAAGGCTGATCAGATTATCAATATCAAAACTGATCGTGCGCCGCTGCGGCCTCGCGCCGCGGCGCCTTTGCCCGCGCCTAAGGCGATGTGATATGATGATTGATATCGGCCGACGGATCGGCGGGATCAGAGGAGCAGGAGACGTTATTGAGCATCCGGTCGGACGACGAGCCGGGCGCCTTTGGGGCGATGATCAGACGCGCGCGCAGCGCCCGAGGACTGACGCAGCGCGCTTTGGCGGGCCGGCTCGGCGTCAGCCAGGCGCTGCTCAGCGCCTGGGAAAGCGAGACCAACCTTCCGAGACCGTCGAAGCTGCCCGAGATCGCGGCGGCGCTCGGGCTCGAGCGCGACGCGCTCGAAGCGGCGCATCACCGCGCCGCGCAGGAGGCCGAGGCGCCGACGCCGCCCGTGCGGTCGCCGGATCCGGCGTCGCCGCCGCCGATGTCGGTCGAGCTGCTCCACGCCCAGGCGCGGATGCATGCGCGACGCTACGGGCCGTCGCAGCTCGGCGTATGGGCGCTCGGGGCGGACAATCTGACGGTGATGAAGCGCGCCGAGCTGCTCGAGAAGCGCTGGCGCGAGAACCTGCTCTGGGGCTTCGACTATACGATCGTCTGGTCGCTCGACGTCGTCGACGAGGACAATTTCGCGACCGTGCTGGCGATCCTGAGCGACCTCGAACGCAAGGTGTCCGAAGACTGGCCGCGCTGGATCGCCGCGCAGCGGGCGGAGCCGGTCGGACCGTCGCGGCCGGAGTGGCTCGATCGGGAAAGCGCCGCGCCGGGGCGGGTCAATCACTACGCGATCAGCGTTTATCAGCCGCCCGATCCCGTCGTCCTGGCGACCTATCAGGCGCTGGAGCGCGCCGCTGCGGCTGATACGGGCGTGATCAGGGGTCGCGTGCGCCCGTACCGCGCGTGCCATGGCGGGCTCGAGGGCGCCGACGCCGCCTTGACGCGGGCGGCGCGCCGGCTGATCCGGCAATGGCCGCCGGAGAGCGGGATGGTGATCTACCGCCCCTTGACGCCCTTCGCGCCGGCGGCGGCGAACATCCGTCTGATGCCCGTGACGCAGGAGATCGTCGAACGCGTCGCGCCGCAGCTCGAGGAGTCGCGCTACTGGTTCTGGCTCTCGCCCGCCGGCGCGCGCCGGATCGTGAACGCGCTGATCGAATTCGAGGCGGCCTGCGACGCGGCGGAGGCCGAGGCCGGTTAGCCGCTCCGCCGCGGCGCGCCCGCGCGCCCGAATCCTTGACGCCGCCGAAGCAAAGCGCGTAGAAAGCGCGCTCATTCGCGCCTGCGGCCGCCTCGATACTGGCGCTCGGCGCGGTTCTCGATCGAATTGAGGGAGTTCCGGCCGTCTCGGGCCGTTCCCGAGAAAGGACGATGCGATGTCCCGTCGTTGCGAACTGACCGGCAAGGGCGTTCAGACCGGCCACAATGTCAGCCACTCCAACATCAAGTCGAAGCGGCGCTGGCTGCCGAACCTCAATCAGACCACGCTGCTGAGCGACGTTCTCGACCGCTCCTTCACCTTCCGCATCTCCGCCGCGGCGCTCAGAACCGTCGACCATCGCGGCGGCCTCGACGCGTTCCTCGTGAAGGCCCGCGACGAGGAGCTGAGCCCGAAGGCGCTCAAGGTGAAGCGCGACGTCGAGAAGGCGCTGGCGGAGCGGACCGCGAGCCAGTAATCCGCCCGCTCCCGGATCGTCTCGCGCCCTTCAGCGCAACCGGCGCAGGGCGGCGTGGAGCGCGCGCGACCGCGCGAGCCTGCCGGCGCGGATCGCCTCTTGGTATCGGATGGCGCCGTCCTCGGCGAGGAACGAAGCCGGCGCCTCCGAGCGGTCGATCTCCGGCGTCGGCGCGATCTGCGGCGCCGAACGCCGCGCGGCGTCGGCGCGCCGCGTCGGCGGAACGCTCGCCGAGACGCTCTCCGGGTCGCTCGCCTTCAAAGATTTCATCGTCGACATGGCCGTCTCCTTTCATGCGCGCCTCGCCTCTGGCGCTTTCGATGCGAGGAGGATCGCCGCGATCGCGCGCCGCCGCTTGAAGATCCGCTTGGTTTTGTCTTGAGATAAGCTTCACGCATCTTGAGGCCGCCCGAGGAGGCTGCGCCATGGCCGAAGCCGAGCCGAGCATGAGGAGAGAGCTTCGCTTCGCGGGCTTCTCTCTGCGCGTCGACGACGCCGAGCTTTGGCGAGGCGACAGGCTGGTTCCGGTCGAGCCGCAGGTCTTCGACCTGATCCTGTTCCTGGCCGAGAACCCGGATCGGCTGGTGACGCGCGACGAGATCGTCGACCGCGTCTGGCGCGGCCGCATCGTCTCCGAGGCCGCCATCGCGAGCCGGATCAACGCCGCGCGCTCGGCGCTCGGCGACGACGGCAAGGCGCAACGCGTCATTCGCACGGCGCCCAAGCGCGGATTTCGCTTTCTACCGGAAGTGGAGACCGTCGAGCCCGACGACGCATCGCGCGAACCATCCGCGCCTGAGCCGGCGTCGGCGCCGCTCGACATCCGCTATGTCGCCACGCCGGGCGGCGTCAATCTCGCCTATGCGCGCCAGGGCGAGGGCGAGATCATCCTCAAGACGGCCTCGTTCCTCAACCATCTCGAGCACGAGGTGACGAGCCCGGTCTGGCGCCATTGGGTCCGTGAGCTCTCCTCGCGCGCGACCTATATCCGATACGACCAGCGCGGCGGCGGTCTCTCCGATTGGGACGTCGCCGAGATCTCGTTCGCGGCCTTCGTCCGCGATCTCGAGACCGTCATGGACGCGCTCGCGCTCGAGCGGGTCACGCTTTTCGGCGTCAGCCAAGGCGCGTCGATCGCGGTCGAATACGCCCGCCGCCATCCCGAGCGCGTGAAGCGTCTCATCCTCGTCGGCGGCTATCCCGCGGGATGGCGGCGGCTCGGTCTCGGCGACTTCGCGGCCCGCCGCGAGGCGCTCCTGTCCCTGGTCCGGGCCGGCTGGGGCATGGACAATCCGGCCTTTCGCCAGCCCTACACCTCGATGTTCTTTCCCGAGGGCTCGCCGGAGATCGAGGGCTGGTTCAACGACTTGCAGCGGGTCTCGGCGACGCCGGAGAACGCCTATCGGATCCTCGACGCGATCGCCGAGATCGACGTGCGCGACGCGCTCGGCGAGATCTCCGCGCCGACCTTGGTGATGCACAGCGTCGGCGACCAGATGGTGCCCTTCGCCGCCTCGAAGACGCTGGCGGCGCGCATTCCCGGCGCGCGCCTGCAGCCGCTCGACTGCGCCAATCACATCGTGCTCGAGACGGACCCCGCTTGGCCGGTCGCGGTCGAGACGATCCGCCGCTTCGTGTCGGAAACCGCGCCTAAGCCGTAAACTCCTCGACCCAGGCCGGCACCACCTCGGTCGCCGGGCCGTAGCGGCCCATGCCGAAAAGCGGGCTCGTCTTCTCGAGATTGAGCTCCCAGGTCTCGAGCCCGAGCGCGCTGGCGATCTCGACATAGCCGGCCGCCGGATAGACATGGCCCGAGGTGCCGATCGAGACGAAGGTCGCGGCCTCGGCGAGCGCGGCGTCGATCTCGTCCATCCGCATCGGATACTCGCCGAACCAGACCACCGCCGGCCGCATCCCGCCCGCCGAGCCGCAGGCCGCACAGACGAGCTCGACCGAGAGATCCTCACGGCGCTCGCGCTCGTCGCCGCAGCCTTCGCAGCGCGCGCGCAGAAGCTCGCCATGCATGTGGATGACGTTCCGGGAGCCCGCCTTCTCGTGGAGATCGTCGATGTTCTGCGTGACGACCAGAACCTCGCCCGGCCGCCGCTTCTCCAACTCCGCCAGCGCCAAATGCGCGGCGTTGGGCTTGGCGTCGGCCAGAAGGCGGCGGCGCTCGTTGTAGAAGTCATGGACGAGCGCCGGATTGCGGGCGAAGCCCTGCGGCGTCGCCACCTCTTCGAGGTCGTATTTCGTCCAGAGCCCGTCCTTCTCGCGGAAGGTCCCGAGACCGGACTCGGCCGAGACGCCTGCGCCGGTCAGGATCACGATCGACGGCTGCGTCTCGGCCATGAGCCCCTCCTCGCCCGCCTCGGCGCGCGCCAGGCGCCGGCAATTCTTCGGAATGCGAATATATATGAGTTGCGCGGCGCCGGCGAGACGGCGAAATGCGCAGACGGGCGCCGCGAGCCGCGCGCCGATCCAGAGACTTAGGACAAACGCCCGCATGACGGACCTGTCGCATATCCGAAACTTCTCCATCGTCGCGCATATCGACCACGGCAAGTCGACGCTCGCCGATCGGCTGATCCAGATGACGGGCGCGCTCTCGGACCGCGAGATGAAGGCGCAGGTGCTCGACTCGATGGATATCGAGCGCGAGCGCGGCATCACGATCAAGGCGCAGACCG
>CAZPTD010000115.1:0-11645 GCA_964588915.1 uncultured Neomegalonema sp.
AGGGGCGCGCGCAAGATCGCGCCGGCGCTCGCGGCGGGCTGCACGGTCGTGATCAAGCCGGCCTCCGAGACGCCGCTCACCATGCTCGCGCTCATGCCGCTCCTCGAGGAGGCGGGCGTGCCGGCCGGCGTCGTCAACGTGCTGCCCTCGCGGAAATCGGGCGCGGTCGTCGACGCGATGCTCCACGATCCGCGCGTGCGCGTCGTCTCCTTCACCGGCTCGACCGAGGTCGGCCGCAAGCTCCTGCGCTCGGCGGCGGACCAGGTGCTGACGCCGGCGATGGAGCTCGGCGGCAACGCGCCGGTGATCGTCTGCCGCGACGCCGATATCGAAACGTCGGTCACCGGCGCGATGCTGGCGAAGATGCGCAACATGGGCGAGGCCTGCACCGCGGCGAACCGGATCTACGTTCACGCCGACGTCGCCGAGGAGTTCACGGCCGAGCTGACGCGTCGGATGGCGGCGCTGCGGATCGGCGACGGGATCGAGGACGGCGTCGATGTCGGCCCGCTGGTGAACGCCGAGACGCGCGACAAGGTCGCTCATTTCGTCGAGGACGCGGTCGCGAAAGGCGCGGAGCTCCGCCTCGGCGGCAAGAAGCCGGAGGGCCGCGGCTTCTTCTATCCGCCGACGGTGCTCTTCAACGTGCCGGACAACGCCGAATGTCTCCATGACGAGATCTTCGGCCCGGTCGCGGCGATCCAGACGTTCACGGACGAGGACGAGATCGTCGTTCGCGCCAACGCCACCGAATACGGGCTCGTCGCCTATGTCTTCACCGAAGACCTGCGCCGCGGCCTCGCGCTCTCGGAGCGGCTCGATTTCGGCATGGTCGGCCTCAATCGCGGCCTCGTCTCCGATCCGGCGGCGCCCTTCGGCGGCATGAAGCAGTCCGGTCTCGGCCGCGAGGGCGGCCATGAAGGCATGCTGGAGTTCATGGAGACCCAGTACATCTCCACCAACTGGTGAGGCGAAGGTGATGGACGCTCTCATCGCGAGCCCGACGACCCGCCGCATCGCGCGGCAGAACGACATCGATCTCGAGAGCTTGGCCCGGGAGCTCGGGCGCCAGGAGATCACCCGCGCCGATGTCGAGGCCAAGGCGTCGGGCGCTCAGCCCGCCTCGCGGCCGGCCGGCCAGGGCGCGCGGGCCTATTGGGACGTCGATCATCGGCAATACGGACCGGTCGAAGCGACGGCGACGACGCGTTTCGACCGGATCGCCGCGGCGAACCTCGCCGCGGCGCAAGCGCTGATTCCGGCGGTCACGCATCACGACCGCGCGGACGTCACCGAGATCGAGGCGTTCCGCCGGTCGCTGAGGCCGGAAGCGGAGGCGCGCGGCGTGAAGCTCACGGCGCTCGCCTATCACGTGAAGGCGCTCGCCCGGGCTTTGGAGGACTTCCCGCGCTTCAACGCGTCGCTCTCGCCCGACGGCGAGACGCTCTTTCTCAAGCGCTATTACGACATCGGCGTCGCGGTCGACACGCCGCACGGTCTTCTCGTACCGGTGATCCGCGGCGTCGACGGCAAGGGCCTCTGGCGCATCGCGGCGGAGCTCGGCGATCTCGCCGAACGGGCGCGGACGCGGAAAGTTCGCCCGGAGGAGATGGGCGGCGCCGGCATGACCATCACCAGCCTCGGCGGACTCGGCGGCCGCGCCTTCACGCCGATCGTCAATCCGCCGGAGGTGGCGATCCTCGGGATCACGCGGACGGAGACGGCGCCGGTCTGGAACGGCTCGACCTTCGAGCCGCGCGAGATGACGCCGCTGGACCTCACCTATGACCACCGGGTGCTGAACGGCGCCGACGCGGCGCGGTTCATGACCCATTACCGCCGTCTGCTCAGCGAGCCGCGCCGGCTGTTGGCCTGAGCCGGCCGGCTGCGGTCAGCCGAGCGCGTCCTCCTCGACGCCGTCGAGGTCGAGCTCGGCGAACTCCTCCAAGAGATCGAGCAGCGCGTCGAGCCTCTCCGCGCCGAACCGCGCCGCGACGCGCCCGAAGATCGCGTTGCTCGCCGGCGTGTTCTCCTCGATGAGACGGGCGCCCGCCTTGGTGATCTCGATCGCGATCTTGCGGCGGTCCGCGTCGTTCGGCAGCCGCCGGACGAGCCCGCGCGCCTCGAGCGCGTCGACGATCCGCGTCAGGCTCGAGACGAAGAGGCAGGAGCGCTCCGCGATCTCCTTCGGCTCGCGCGCGCCGTCCTCGGCGAGCACGCGCAAGACGCGCCATTGCTGCTCGGTGACGCCGGCCTCGGCCAGCATCACGCGGATCGGCGCCATCACGCGCTCGCGGGCGCGCAGGAGCGCGATCGGCAGGCTTCGGGAGGTCGCGCGGATGTTGGGCGGTCGATCGCTGGACATGGGCGCCACATAGCCGCCTCGGCGCCCATGCGCCAGGGCGTCCGCTCGGATTGGCCGCGCGGAGCCGCTTGACAGCCGCAATCCGAATCATTAACATGTTAAGTAAATCAAGAGGCGGCGCCCGACGCCGCTCATGGGAGGATCCGCGCATGCCGCATATCTCGGTCGAGTATTCCGCCAATCTGGAGGCGGAGGTCGATATCGGCGCGTTCTGCGACGCGCTGCGGCGGGCGGCGCTCGCGACCGGCGCCTTCTCCGAGCCCGGCGTGCGCGTCCGCGCGCTCCGCTGCGAACACTACGCCATCGCCGACGGCGCGCCGGAGAACGCCTTTATCGACATCTCGGTGCGGCTCCGCGGCGGGCGGCCGATGGATCTCAAGAAGGCGGCGACGGCGGAGATCTTCGCGGCGGCGGAGACGTTTCTCGCGCCGGTCCTAAAGAGCGCGCCGATCGGCCTGTCGCTCGAGATGCGCGACATCGACCCGGAGCTCAGCCCGAAGCTCAACACCATTCGCAAAGACGCATCGTGAGAGGAGCGGACATGTCCGAGTTGGAGGCCAATCTCGCCAAGCTGGAGAACCATCTCGCGCGCTTCCGCTCGGGCGGCGTCCTCAACCGCATCGGCGGCGAAGACCGCCCGGCGGCGGACGGCGCGACCTTCGAGACGCGCTCGCCGGTCGACGACAGCCTGATCGCGGCGGTCGCCCGCGGCGGCGCGGCGGATGTCGACCGCGCGGCGAAGGCGGCCAAGGCGGCGTTTCCGTCCTGGCGCGACTTTCCCGCCGCCGAGCGCAAGAAGGTCCTGCATCGGATCGCCGACCGCATCGTCGCGCGCGCCGAGGAGATCGCGCTCGCCGAATGCTGGGACACCGGCCAGGCGCTGCGCTTCATGTCGAAGGCGGCGCTCCGCGGCGCGGAGAACTTCCGCTACTTCGCCGATCTCGCGCCGTCGGCGCGGGACGGCCGGACGCTGCCCTCGCCGACGCTCCTCAACGTGACCACGCGCGTTCCCATCGGTCCGGTCGGCGTGATCACGCCCTGGAACACGCCCTTCATGCTCTCGACCTGGAAGATCGCGCCGGCGCTCGCGGCGGGCTGCACCGTCGTCCACAAGCCCGCCGAGCTCTCGCCGGTCACCGCGCGGATCCTGGTCGAGATCGCCGAGGAGGCCGGCCTGCCGCCGGGCGTCTGGAATCTCGTCAACGGCTTCGGCGAGGACGCGGGACGCGCGCTGACCGAGCATCCCGACATCAAGGCGATCGCCTTCGTCGGCGAGAGCCGCACCGGCTCGATGATCATGGCGCAAGGCGCGCCGACGCTGAAACGCGTGCATTTCGAGCTCGGCGGCAAGAACCCGGTGATCGTCTTCGAGGACGCCGATCTCGACCGAGCGCTCGACGCCGCGATCTTCATGATCTACTCGCTCAACGGCGAGCGCTGCACCTCGTCGAGCCGGCTCCTCGTTCAGAAGAGCGTCGCGCCCGAGTTCCTGGCCAAGCTCGCCGCCCGCGCCGAGCGCGTCCGCGTCGGCCATCCGCTCGATCCCGAGACCGAGATCGGCCCGCTGATCGGCGCGGAGCATTTCGCCAAGGTGACCTCCTATTTCGACGTCGCCCGCGCGGACGGGGCCGAGATCGCGGCGGGCGGCGCGCCGGAGGAGAGCCTCGGCGGCCTCTATGTCAGGCCGACGCTGTTCACGGGCGCGAAAGCTCAGATGCGCGTCGCCCAGGAGGAGATCTTCGGCCCGGTGCTGACCGCGATCGAGTTCGAGACCGAGGAGGAGGCGCTCGAGATCGCCAATGGCGTTCAGTACGGCCTCACCGGTTACGTCTGGACCAACGATCTGACGCGCGCGCTGCGCGTCGCCAACGCGCTCGAGGCCGGCATGATCTGGGTGAACTCGGAGAATGTCCGCCACCTGCCGACGCCGTTCGGCGGCGTCAAGGCGAGCGGGATCGGCCGCGACGGCGGCGACTGGTCGTTCGAGTTTTACATGGAGCAAAAACATATCGGCCTCGCGCTCGGCGATCACGCGATCCCCAAGCTCGGCGCCTGACGCGTCGCAGAACGCTGCGCTCCGCGCTTCGTCCCGGGAGGAAATCATGGGAGAGATCGTTCTCGCCGCCAAATGCACGCATGTGCCGACGATGCTGATGTCCGAGCAGGAGGGCCCGATCAAGGGCAAGCGCCAGGCGGCCATCGAGGGGCACTACGCGATCGCGCGGCGCGCCAAGGCGCTCGGCGCCGACACGGCGATCGTCTGCGACACGCATTGGGTCGTGAACGCCGGCTACCACGTCAACGCCAATCGCCGCTTCGAGGGGCTCTTCACCTCGAACGAGTTTCCGCAGTTCATCCAGGATCTGCCCTACGCCTATGAGGGCGCGCCGGCGCTCGGCGACGCCATCGCGGCGGAGGCGAGCGAAAGGGGCGTCTACACGCTCAGCCATCAGCTCGACAGTCTCGAGCTCGAATACGGCACGCTCGTGCCGATGCGCTTCATGAGCCGCCAGCACGAGATGAAGGTCGTCTCGATCGCCGCCTGGTGCACGGTGCACAGCCATGACGAGAGCCGCGTCCTCGGCGAGGCGATCCGCGCCGCCGTCGAGGCGAGCGACAGCAAGGTCCTGCTCGTCGCCTCGGGCTCGCTGTCGCACAAGATCTGGGCCAACAAGGACTACGCGGCGAACAACGGGACCTTCACCATCTCCTCGGAGTTCAACCGCCAGGTCGACCTCCGCGTGCTCGAGATGTGGATGTCGGGCGATCACGCGACCTTCCTGAAGATGCTCGAGGACTATGCGCGCTGTTGCTGCGGCGAAGGCGCGATGCACGACACCGCCATGCTCTACGGCGCGCTCGGCTGGGATCGTTACGAGGCGCGCTGCGAGGTCGTGACCGACTATTTCCCGAGCTCCGGCACGGGCCAGACCAACGTCGTCTTCCCGGTTCAATAGGAGAGAGGAGCCTTCCGATGCCCGTTCCGGCGCCTGTGCTCTATCCGCCCTTCAACATCGTTCGGCTCAGCCATGTCGAGCTCGCCGTCACGGATCTCGCCGCGTCGCGCGCGTTCTACGCCGACACGCTCGGCCTGCAGGTCACCTATGCGGACGCCGAGCGCATCTATCTCCGCGCCATGGAGGAGCGCGGCCATCATTGCGTCGCGCTGGTGAAGTCGGCGGAACCGGCGGCGAACGTGCTCGGCTTCAAGCTCTTCGACGAGCCCGACCTCGACAAGGCGGCGGCGTTCTTCGAGGGCAAGGGGCTGCCGACGGAGTGGGTCGAGCGCCCGCATATCGGCCGGACGCTCCGGACGCGCGATCCCTGGGGCGCGCCGCTCGAGTTCTACGTTCGCATGGAGCGCCTCCAACCGATCCATCAGCGCTACGCGCTCTATCGCGGCGTCAAGCCGCTCCGGATCGACCATTTCAATCTCTTCTCGTCCGACGTCGACGCGGCGGTGGCGTTCTACAACGAGATCGGCTTTCGGGTGACCGAGTACACCGAGGACGACGAGAGCGGCCGGCTCTGGGCCGCCTGGATGCACCGCAAGGGCGGCGTCCATGACGTCGCCTTCACCAACGGCCTCGGCCCGCGGCTCCATCACACCGCCTTCTGGGTCCCGAACCCGCTCAACATCATCGATCTCCTCGATCTGATGGCGACGACCGGCTATGTCTCCAACATCGAGCGCGGTCCGGGACGGCACGGCATCTCCAACGCCTTCTTCCTTTATGTCCGCGATCCGGACGGCCATCGCATCGAGATCTATTGCTCGGACTATCAGACGGTCGATCCGGATCTCGAGCCGATCCGTTGGAGCCTGACCGATCCGCAGCGCCAGACGCTCTGGGGCGCGCCGGCGCCGAAATCCTGGTTCGAGGAGGGCTCGCTCTTCGCCGGCGCGACGCCGGAGCCGGCGAAGCTGAAGGCGCAGCCGATCGTGGCGCCGTGACGCGAGAAGAGAGGCCGAAGATGGATTGGGACGCGTTCGAGCGTTGGGGCGAGTGGGCGGTCAAATGGGCCGCGGAGTATCGACGCGGTTTGCGCGACCGTCCGGTTCGGGCGCAGACCGCGCCGGGCGACGTGCTCCGCGCGCTGCCCGCGACGCCGCCGGAAGCGGGCGAGCCGATGGAGCGGATCCTCGCCGATTTCGAGCGGCTGATCCCGGACGCGATGACCCATTGGCAGCATCCGCGCTTCTTCGCCTATTTTCCGGCCAACGCCGCGCCGCCCTCGGTGCTCGCAGAGATCCTGGTGAACGCGATCGCGGCGCAATGCATGCTCTGGCAGACCTCGCCGGCGGCGACCGAGCTGGAGACGCGCATGCTCGGCTGGCTGCGCGAGGCGATCGGGTTGCCGGGCGCGTTCTCGGGCGTCATTCAAGACTCCGCCTCGACGGCGACCTTGGCGGCGGTGCTCGCGATGCGCGAGCGCGCGCTCGAGGGCCGCGGCAATCGCGACGGGCTCGCCGGCGAGACGCCGGTCCGGATCTATTCCTCGGTCGAGGCGCACAGCTCGATTGAGCGCGCGATCTGGATCGCAGGCGTCGGCGCGCGCAACCTCGCGCGCGTCCCGACCGAAGGCGCGCGCCGCGGCATGTCGCCCGAGGCGCTCGACAGCGCGATCCGGGCGGATCTTGCGGCCGGCCTTGCGCCCGCCGGGATCGTCGCCAGCGTTGGCGGCACGGGCGTCGGCGCCGTCGACGATCTCGCGTCGATCGCGGAGGTCGCCGAGCGGCGTGGGCTCTATCTCCATGTCGACGCCGCCTGGGCCGGCGCGGCGATGATCTGCCCGGAGCACCGGGATCTCTGGCGGGGCGTCGAGCGCGCCGATTCCGTCGTCTTCAACCCGCATAAATGGCTCGGCGCGCAGTTCGACTGCACCGCGCATTTTCTCCGCGATCCCTCGGCGCTTCTCGGGGCGCTCGCGATCCGGCCCGAATATCTGAAGACGCATCATCTCGACCGCGATCTCGCGCAAGGCGCGGTCGACTATTCCGAGTGGTCGATCCCGCTCGGGCGGCGCTTCCGGGCGCTCAAGATCTGGTTCCTGATCCGCGCTTACGGCCTCGACGGCCTGCGCGAGACGATCCGCAACCACGTCGCCTGGTCGCGCGAGCTGGCCGAGCGGCTCCGCGCGCGGCCGGAGTTCGAGATCGTGACCGAGCCGATGCTGTCGCTCTTCACGTTTCGGCGGCGGCCGGCCCGGCTCCGAGGCGACGCGGCGGCGCTCGACGCGCATAATTTGCGGCTCTTGAACGCGATCAATGATGACGGCCGCATTTATCTGACGCAAACCAAGGTGGACGGCGCGCTGGTGATCCGGTTCCAGGCCGGCTCCTTCGACTGCGCGCGCGAGGACGTCGCGCTCGCCCATGACGTCATCGTCGAGATCGGCGAGCGATCGGACAAGGAGGACGCCGGATGACGCGTTTCGCGACCTATTCGTGCGGCGGCGAGCGCCATTACGGCGCGGTGGCCGAAGACGGCCTGATCGCGCTCTCGCCCGAGTTCACCGCATGGCCGAGCTTGCGCGAGGCGATCGCCGCGGAGGGCCTCGCCCGGCTCGCGGACGCCGCCGCCGGCCGCACGGCGACGCATCCCTTCGAGGCGATCGCTTGGGAAATCCCGATCCCGTCGCCGGAGAAGATCATCTGCGTCGGCGTCAACTTTCCGGACCGCAACGCCGAGTACAAGGACGGCCAAGAGGCGCCCGCCAACCCGTCGCTCTTCATCCGCTTTGCGCGCTCCTTCACCGGCCATGGCGAGCCGCTCATCCGGCCGAAGGCCTCGGACAAGCTCGACTACGAGGGCGAGATCGCGATCGTTATCGGCAAGGGCGGCCGGCATATCGAGGCGGCGGCGGCCTACGACCACATCGCCGCGATGACGCTCTGCAACGACGGCACCCTCCGCGACTGGGTGCGCCATGCGAAGTTCAACGTGACGCAGGGCAAGAACTTCGACGCGTCCGGGTCGATGGGCCCGTGGATCACGCCGTTCGAGGACCGGGCCCAGCTCGAGGACGTCGAGATCCGCACGCGCGTGAACGGCGCGCTGCGCCAGAACGACCGCACGAGCCGAATGATCTTCCCGATCCCGCGGCAGATCGCCTACATCTCGACCTTCACCACCCTCGTTCCGGGCGACGTGATCGTCACCGGCACGCCGACCGGCGCCGGCGCGCGGCTCGATCCGCCCGTCTATCTCGCGCCGGGCGACGTGGTCGAGGTCGAGGCGGAGGGGCTCGGCGTCCTCGGCAATACGGTCGCGGACGAGACATGACGCTCTCTGACGCGGAGATCGCGGCGGCGGCGAACGACCTCTTCGAGGCGGAGCGGAGCGGCCGGCAGATCGGGCTTCTCAGCCTCCGCCATCCCGAGATGGATCTGGACGACGCCTACGCCGTGCAGGCGGCGCTCGTCGCCAAGCGGCGCGAAGCCGGGCGGCGCGAGATCGGCTGGAAGATCGGGCTCACCTCGCGGGCGATGCAGGACGCGCTCGGCATCGACACGCCGGACAGCGGCGTCCTCTTCGACGACATGCTGTTCGAGACCGGCGCGCGCGCGCCCGCCGGACGCTTCATCCAGCCGCGGATCGAGGCGGAGATCGCCTTTCTGATGAAGGCGCCGATCGCGGGCGCCGATCCGACGCGCGAGGACGTGCTCGCCGCGACCGACGCCGTCGCGCCGAGCCTCGAGATCCTGGACACGCGGATCCTGCGCCGCGATCCCGAGACCGGCGCGGCGCGCAAGATCGTCGACACGATCTCCGACAACGCCGCGAATGGCGGGCTCGTCCTCGGCGCCGAGCGTTTTCGGCCCTCCGAGATCGACCTGCGCCGGGTCGGCGCGATCGTCACGCGCGACGGCGTCGTCGAGGAGACCGGCCTCGGCGCCGGCGTGCTCGACGATCCGGTCGTGAGCGTGCTTTGGCTCGCAAAGCGGCTCGCCGCCTATGGCGGTTCGATCCGCGCCGGCGACATCGTGCTCTCGGGCTCGTTCATCCGGCCGATCGAATGCCCGCCCGGATCTCGGATCTCGGCCGATTTCGGCGCCTTCGGCTCGGTCGACGTCGGGTTCGACTAGGCGCTCAGGCGCAGACGTAGCGGCGCAGCGCCGCCTCGTCGTTGGCCATCTCGTCGAGCCGCGCGCCGAGCACGCGCCCGGCGCTGAGCACCGCGACCGGCTCCTCCTTCGACATCACGACGACGACCGGCGAGCGGCGCTTGGCGAGCGTCGCGGCGACGTCGCCGACCTTGTCCTCGGAGCGGCAGGTGAGCGGCGCCCGCGTCATCACGTCGCCGACGCGCTGAAAGGCCGCCAAGGACCCGAAGCGCTGAAACGCGCGCACCACGTCATGATCGGTCAGCACGCCCTCGAAGCGGCGCTGCCGATCGACGGCGATCAACCCGCCGTCTTGATGATTCGACAGCTCGCCGACCACTTCTTTTAGCGGCGCGTCGATTTGTACGAAATTCGACTTCGAAGATTTTGCTTGGCAAATATTCGCGATCTTCATGGTCGCAAAATCCAAAGAGAAGACGCGCCAGGAACGCGAGGCGGATCGTGGATCAAGCGGCGCGAAAACTTGAACGAGGGCGCGCTCAATTCGCGCGCCCTCTTCGAGCGGCTCCTTCGCAGCTTTTCGCATCCGCCGCAATGGCCTGCGACACGATGTCAATGACTTTTTTTCATCGGCGACGCGCGCTCTCGGCAGCGCCGATCCGCGAGCGACAAGGGACCCGGCCGGTTCTCGCGTCCCTTGTCTCGACGCTCGGTCGGCAAGCGGTTGCGCGCTCGCCGGGCCGCGGCGCTACTTCTTTCCGCCCGCCGGCTTCGGCTTGGCGGCCGCCTTGCCGGCCGCCGGCTTCGCCGCGCCCGCGCTCTTCGCGCCGGCCGATTTCGCCGAGGCGCCGGCGGCTTTGCCGCCGGTCGTCTTGGAAGCCTTCGTGTCCGCGGATTTGCCAGTCTTGCTCATCATCAGTCGCTCCAAGTGTCGACAGCGTTGTCGACGTCTAATCGTTAGTGAAGCTTGCGAGCGGACGCCAGCGCTATAAGACGCGGGAAGTACCGACCGGCGGCGGGTCTCGGACGATAGTGCGGCCGGCGACGAGCTTCGCCGCCGCGCCGCGGCGTCGGACGCGTCGCGCATGCGAGTTCGGGCGAAGAGGTCGGATCCGCCTGGATCGATCTCGCGCGCGACGCGAACGACTGTCATTAAACCGTAGCAGACCGCGCGTATTGACGGCGCGATTTGGCACGGAGCGGGCGCAAGCATGCTGATAGAGGTGAAGAACCTTCGGAAGACCTTCGGCGAAACGGCCGCCGTAAACGACGTCAGCTTCACGATCGAGAAGCCGGCGATGGTCGGCGTGATCGGCCGCTCCGGCGCCGGCAAATCGACGCTTCTGCGGATCATCAACCGCCTCGCGCCGGCGAGCTCGGGCTCCGTGCTCGTCGACGGCGCCGACGTGCTCAGGCTCCGCGGTCGGGCGAAGCGCCGCTGGCAGCGCGATTGCGCGATGATCTTCCAGCAGTTCAACCTTGTGCCGCGCCTCGACGTGATCACCAACGTCATGCTCGGCCGTCTCAACCGCCACAACGTGCTCGCGAGCCTCTTCGGCGTCTTCTCGAAGACGGACATCCACGACGCGCTCGTCGCGCTCGACCGGCTCGGGATCGAGGATCAGGCGCTCAAGCGCGCCGAGGCGCTTTCCGGCGGTCAGCAGCAGCGCGTCGCGATCGCCCGCGCGCTGATGCAGAACCCGCGCATGATCTTGGCGGACGAGCCGATCGCGTCGCTCGATCCGATGAGCGCCGAGATCGTGATGAAGTCGCTCCGCGAGATCCACGAGCGCGACGGTCTCACCGTCATCTGCAACCTGCACACGCTCGACACCGCGCGCACCTATTGCGACCGCGTCATCGGCATGCGCCTCGGCGAAATCGTCTATAACGGCCCGTCCTCCGAGCTCAGCGCCGCCGCGGTGCGCGAGATCTACGGCGCCGAGCACGAGATCAACGAGGCCGCGACATCGACGTCGCTCGGACCGGCGCCGCAGGCGGCCGGCCGGATGGCGTCGGCAGCGGCGGCGACCTAGGCCGTCCGCGACGGCGGCGGCGCGAGGGGCGCCGATCGCCGCAGCCGCGCCGACCGCGCGCTTTCCGGCGGCGGCGCTTCGAGTTGAGATTGGAGGGAGTTGCACATGAAGGCTGTGAAAGTCATCGCCGCGTCGGTTCTGACCGCCGCGCTCGTCGCCGGCCCGGCCGCCGCGC
>CAZPTD010000116.1:0-11603 GCA_964588915.1 uncultured Neomegalonema sp.
GGCCCCTCCTCTCCGATCCCCAGCCTCCGGACGACCTCGGGCTGCGTGCCGTTGCGCGGCCACGGCGCGATCGGCTCGGTGACGACGGCGATCGAGCACGGGCTGGCGACGCCGAAGACGCCGGGCCGGCTGGCGCTCGACACGCCGGCCGGCAAGGTCGAGGTCGCCTACCGCCAGGAGGGCCGCTCCGTCGAGGAGGCGCGGCTCACGAACGTGCCGGCCTTTCTCGACCAGAGCGGCCTGACGGCGGAGGCTCCCGGCCGCGGCGCGGTCACGGTCGATGTCGCCTATGGCGGCAATTTCTACGCCATCGTCGACCCGCAGCCCGCCTTTCGCGACATGGCCGACTTCTCGGCGCTGGAGCTGATCGCCCACGCCCGCGCGCTCCGCGCCGCGCTCAACGCGCGCTACGAGTTCCGCCATCCCGAGAAGCCGGAGATCGCCGGGCTCAGCCACGTCCTCTGGACCGGCGCGCCGACGAAGCCCGAAGCGACCGCCCGCAACGCCGTCCTCTATGGCGACAAGGCGATCGACCGCTCGCCCTGCGGGACCGGCACCTCGGCCCGCATGGCGCAATGGGCGGCGCAAGGACGCCTCGCGGTCGGCGACGACTTCGCGCACGAGTCGATCATCGGCTCGCTCTTCCACGGCCGCGTCGAGGCCGAGACGACCGTCGCCGGCCGACCGGCGATCACGCCCTCGGTCGCCGGCTGGGCGCGCGTCACCGGCTTCAATACGATCTTCCTCGACGACCGGGATCCGTTCGTCCGCGGTTTCGTAGTGGTCTGAGCGCGCGTCGGCGGGTCCGCTCGCCGGCTCGTTCGGCCGGCAGCCGCGCCAATCGGGCGGAGCGTTCCTCGGCCTGATCGCCAGCATGGCGCAGGACACGCGCGAGCGGATCGCTCGAGGCGCTGCGCGCCGGCGTCGATGGACAGTCCGCGGCGGAGGGCTTAGACGAAGCGGCCAAGGCGACGGCGCGAGACGGCGCCAGGATGGAGTGCGAAATGAGCGCGCATCACTCAGCGACGGAGCCGACGGTCTTCGACCGGCGCGCATCGTTCGCCGTCCGACGCGCGCCGGTCTTGATCGGCCTCTACATCCTGGCGCTGCTGCTCCTGAGGCTGTCGCTGTCGCCCTTTCTCGAGATCGACGAGGCCCAGTTCGTCGGCCATGTCGATTGGCGCCTCGTCTACGACAACTCGCATCCGCCGCTCTACAATTGGCTCCTTCGGCTCTTGCTGGAGGCGACGGGCTGGATTTGGCCGCTCTCGACGGCGCTGCTCAAATACGGCTTGCTCGCGGCGTTCTATCTCCTGACCTGGGACGCCGCGCGCCGTCTGGCGGGCGCCGAGGCCGGCCTGCTGGCCGTCGCCGCCGCCGCGTTCCTGCCTCAGATCGTCTGGCAATCGGCGCACACCCTCGCCCATTCCATCATGGTGCTCACCGGCTCGATCGCGCTCGCCCACGCCGCGATCCTCGTGGCCGAGCGTCAAACGGTCGGGCGCTACGCCTGGTTCGGCGTCGCGGCGGCGCTCGGCGCCTTGGCGAAGTTCAACTTCTTTTTGTTCGCCGCGCCGCTCCTGGTCTTTATCGCCGCCGATCGGGACCTGCGCGCGCGGGTTCTGAAGCGCGGCGCCTGGATCGCGCTCGCGGTCTTCCTCGGCCTTTGCGGCCCGGTGCTCGTCGCCGCGGCGTTCGAGATCGAGAGCAGCACGGCGCGGCTGTCCAAGCTCTACGCGGCGCCCGACGGCGCCTGGTACGACGCGCCCGGCGTCGGGCTTGACGGCGCTCTATCGCTTTTCGTCGCCAGCCTCGCTTGGGCGGGTCCGTTGGCGCTCGTCTGGGGGCTCGCGCGCTGGCGCGGCGAGGACGCGCGATCGGGCGCGGCGCCGTGGTTTCGGCCTCGGGAGCAGGCGGCGCTTCCGCGCGCGCTCGGCCGCGCCATGCTCGGCGGCCTGATCGTCTTCGGACTCGTCGTGCTGGCGGCCGACATGCACAAGGTCCATGAGCGGTATCTAACGCCCATCCTCGCCGCCCTGCCGATTTGGACCGTGGTCGCCTTTCCCCTGCGCGGCGCGGCGCAGCGCTACGTCCTCGCCGGCGCCGCGATCGTCTTTGTCGGCGTCCTCGCCGGGATCGCCGCGATGGTCCAGACGCAGACGCATCGCTACGCCATCCCGTATCGAGCCATCGCCGGTGAGATCGCCGCGGCCGTCGCGCGCGGAGACGCCGCGCCGGCGCCGATCCTGGCCAGACGGCACAGCGACGTCGCCAATCTCACGCTTGCGCTCGGATGGGAAGGATCGGCCTCGCCGGCTTACGCGCCGATCGAGGACCGCGCGTTGCTCGTCTGGCGCGGCGAAGGACCGGCGCCCGAGAGCGAGGTTCCGAACGGCTTCCGCCCTGTCGGCGCGCCTTTGACCGCCCGGGCGCCCTACGCCAACCTGCGAGACGACGCGTTCGTCCTCAGTTTTCAGCTCCTGACGCGGCGGTGACCAGCGCCGGCCCCGGGTTTTCCTCTTGCGGCGGCTCCTGAGAGGCGGCCGCCGGCCGCGACGGCGCCCGCTCGGACACCTCGCCAGGATTGGAGCTCCGCCGTATCAGCCAGTAGACGCCGACGAGATCGAGGAACGCGACGGCCGCGCGATCGAAGAAGCCGTATTTCGACATGCCGTGCCGGCGCGGCCGATCGGAGATCGGATGCTCGACGACATCGAGCGCCGCCCGTCGCGCGAGCGCCGGAAAGAAGCGGTGCATGTTGTCGAAATAGGGAAGCGACCGCGCGAACTCGCCGGGCATGACCTTGAGGCCGCAACCGGTGTCGCGGCAATTGTCGCGGAGCATGCGCTTGCGGATGAAATTCGCCACCCGCGACGTGACGAGCTTCACCACGCCGTCATTGCGCCGCTTGCGAACGCCGGCGACGATGAACTCCGGCTTCCGGCCGCAATGCTCGGCGACGATTGCGGCGAGATCGGCCGGATCGTTCTGCCCGTCGCCGTCGAGGGTCGCGATCCAGGCGCCCGACGCGGCGCGGAAGCCGGTGACGAGCGCGCGCGACTTGCCGGCGCGCCGGGCGTGGGTCAGGAGACGCACTGGTATCTCCGACCGGTCGATGTCTGACGCCGTTCCGTCGTCGCTGCAATCGTCGACGACGATGACCTCGTAGGACCGCCCGCGGAAGGCCGCGCCGATCTCCGAGAGCAGCGGCGCGATGTTGCCGGCCTCGTTGTAGGCGGGAATGACGATGCTGAGATCCGTCTCTCTCATTTTCCGCGTCGACTTCCTTCCGTTTGCTCCAGGCGCGCCCGGACCCTAGGCGCCGGAAACGGCCGCATAAAGCGAAAATGACGGGCGCGCGCGTCAGCGCGCGAGAAAGGCGCAGACGGGCCAGCCCTTCGCGGAGCGGATCGCCCGCTCGCCATTCGCCGTTTCGTCGCCCGCCTGCATGGGGCGCTCGCCGCGCCCGGCTGCGACGACGATCAACTCGAAATCCTAACAGGTCGCGCCGGCGACGGAATCGCGAAACGCCGCGCCGGGCGCTCGCGCCGCAAGGCGCTCATGCGCCGGATCCAGGCGCAGCGCGTCGCGTCTCGGGGCGACCCCAGAGCGGCCGGGGCCAAACACGCAGACGCCTTCAACGCCGCGTCCGCCTCCGACCATGAGGCAAGCGCATGACTTAAAGAGAGTTTTTCAATTGGTACCCGAGGCCGGACTCGAACCGGCAAGCCTTGCGGCGGCGGATTTTGAATCCGCTGCGTCTACCAATTCCGCCACTCGGGCGCGATCGGCCGCGCGCAGACGTCGCTCCAGCCGATCACGGACCGCCAGATATAGCCAATGGCGCCGGAGTTAAAACCGGTTTTCGCGCGCCCGGCCGATTTCGGTCGCGGCGGAGATCCGACGCTCGCCGAAAATCGCGCCGCGCCGCGGCGAAAAGATCTGGCGCCGCTTCGGAATTGCTGCGATTCGGGCGCGGTCGCAGCGAGAGAGGATCCGAGCCATGACCATCGGCGCGCAAGACGCGGGCGACGCGCTGGCCTTCGACGATCATCCGAAGAGCACCTCCGAGCGCCTGGCGCAGATCATCGCCGACGCCGATGGCGAGACCATCACGCTCGGCGCGCTTCTCGGCGAGCTCAAGGAGCGCGCCTTCGGCGTCTTCATCCTCGTGCTCGCCTTGCCCTGCTGCATCCCCTTTCTCTACGTCATCCCGCAGATCGTCGCGGTGCCGCTCCTCTTCGTCACCGGCCAACTGGTGGTCGGCCGCTCGGCGCCCTGGCTGCCCGAGCGCTTCCAGCGCCGCGAGATCCGGATCGAGAGCCTCGCCGATCTCACCCGCCGCGCCGGACCGTATCTGCGCTTCTTCGAGAAGGTCAGCCGTCCGCGCCTCTCGTTCCTGACGCGGGCGCCGATCGACCGTCTCGTCGGCCTATTTCTGCTCTGTTTCTGCGTCTCGATCCTCTTGCCGCTGCCGAGCACCAACACCGTGCCCGGGATCGCCGTCGCCATCGTCGCCCTCGGGTTTCTCGAGCGCGACGGCCTGTTGGTGATGCTCGGGTCGGCGCTCGGCGCGGTCTGGATCGGCTTCCTGATCTTCGCCGGCGCGACGATCATCTCGTTCTTCACCGGCGCCGAGGCGGCGCCGGCGGACGCCGGAACGGGCGCGGAAGCGACGTCGGCGCCGATCGAGTAGCCGGCGCGAAGGAGGTCGATATGGAAGCTCAGACGCCCTCTTGGCTCGATTGGCGCCGGCTCGCCCTTTTCGGGCTCGTCATCGCCGTCGCGACGCTTGCGGCGGCGCTGATCTCGCAATTCGCCTTCGGGCTCGAGCCCTGCCCGATGTGCGTCATGCAGCGCTGGCCCTATGTCGCGGGGATCGCCGCCGCCGGCGCCGCGCTCCTTTTCGGGCGCCGGAAAGCCGTCGGCGCCGTCGCGCTCGGGCTCGCCGGCCTCTCCTTCGATGTCGGCGTCGCCCTCGGGGCCTGGCATAGCGGCGTCGAATGGGGCTGGTTTCCGCCGCCCGACTGCCAGGGCGACCTCGTCGGCGGCGCCGACGTGACCGGCTCCGACGTGATGGGCATGGCGTTCGGCCAGCCCTGCGACGTCCGCGAGCCGTTCTTCCTCGGCCTCTCGATGGCGAATTGGAACGTGGTCGTCTCGCTCCTTCTCGGCGTGGTCTTCGCCGCGGCGCTCGCCGCGCGGCTCGGTTTCAGCCCGAGCGCGCGCAAGCGCCGCCGCGCCGATCTCGACGAGCCCGCGTCCTCACGCTGACGGCAAGGCGTCGTCGCGGCGCGCGATCCGCGTCAGAAGCGCCGCCAGCGTCTCGGCCTCTTCATCCTCGATCCGCTCGCCGATCGCCTCGGCGAGCGCCGCGGCGTAGACCGGCCAGATCCGCGCGCGCTCGGCGCGGCCGGCGTCGGTGATCCGCACCGTCAGGCCGCGCCCGTCCTCGGCGTGCGCCGCCTTCGCGACGAAGCCCGCCCGCGCCATCCGATCCAAGAGACGCGACACGCCGTATTGCGGCAGCAGAAGCCGCCGTTCGAGCTCGCCCGGCCGCAATCCGCCCGAACGGGCGCGCTCCAATTCGATCAAGACGTCATACCATTCGAGCGGCGGCAAATCCGCCGCCTTGAGCGCCGCCTGAACGGCGCCGAGCGCGACGCGATGCGCGCGGACGAGTTGCACCCAAGCGGCGACGGCGGATTTCGACGGCTCGTTCATGCGTCAGAAAATAAATGCAGACGCATTGACATGCAAGATCGGCGCATATAGATGCAATTGCATGCACCATAAAGGAGGCGATTCTCATGGACTTGCATCTCGTCAGCCACAAACTCTGCCCCTACGTCCAACGCGCGGCGATCGTGCTGCGCGAGAAGGGCGCGCCCTTTCGACGGACCGACATCGATCTTGCGCACAAGCCGGATTGGTTCCTGAAAATCTCGCCGCTCGGCCGGACGCCGGCGCTGGTCGCGGACGGACGCCCCCTCTTCGAAAGCCAGGTCATCGCCGAGTTCGTCGACGAGATCACCGACGGCTCGCTGCATCCGTCGGATCCGCTGTCGCGCGCGCGCCACCGAGCCTGGATCGCGTTCGGATCGGAGACGCTGAAGACGATCGCGGCGTTCTACTCCGCGGCGGACGCGGCCGGTTTCGCCGACGAAGGCGAACGACTCGTCGCGAAAGTCGCGCGCGCCGCGGACGAGGTCGTCGGACCGTACTTCGATGGCGACGCCTTCCATATGATCGACGGCGTCTGGGCGACGATCTTCCGCTATTTCGACGTGTTCGAGGATTTGGACGTTCTCGACATCGGCGGACGGCTCTCCGCCGACGGCGCCCGACGTCTCGACATGTGGCGGCGAGCGCTCCGCGCGCGGCCCTCGGCGCGCGCCGCAGCGCCCGACGATTACCCCGAGCGCCTCGCCGCTTTCCTCCACGCCCGTCCGGCGCATCTTGCCCAACTGATGCGTTCAGCCGCTTAACGCCCGAGAAGGAGACACGATCATGCGAAACACGCTCGCCGCGCTCGCGATGACGCTGGCCGCGACGCCCGTCGCCGCGGAGCCGATCGAATTCGTCATCGACAAGAGCCATCAGTATATCGGCTTCGAGGTCAGCCATTTCGGTTTCTCGCCGGTGCGCGGCCGCTTCGACTCCGTCGACGCCACGCTGCTCATCGACGCATCCGCGCCGGAACGGAGCTCGGTGACGGTGGTGATCGAGACCGCCAGCGTCGACACCGACCATGCGGCGCGCGACGGCCATCTGCGCAGCGCGGACTTCTTCGACGTCGAGGCGCATCCGACGATGACGTTCGAGAGCACCGAGATCACGTTCGACACGCCCACCTCGGGCCGCATCGTCGGCGACCTGACGCTCCTCGACGCGACGGCGCCGGTGGCGCTCGATTTCGAGCTCCTCCGAGACGCGCCCTTCCCGCTGCCCGGCTACAACAACGTGCGCACGCTCGGCTTCCGCGCCAGCGGCGAGATCAAGCGCTCCGACTGGGGCATGACGACCTATGTCGGCGAGCCGATCGGCGACGAGGTCGCGCTGATCATCCAGTTCGACGCCGTCAATTGCGAAGGCGACGCCGCCTCGGCGCCGTCCTGCACCTACGGCCGCTGACCGCTCGGACGATCGACCGCGAGGCGCGGCCGCCCCGCGCCTCCGTCCGAACAGGCGGCGTCACTCTTCGAGTTCGGCGTCCCAGTAAAGATAGTCCATCCAGCTCTCATGCAGGAAATTCGGCGGGAAGCGCCGGCCGATATTCTGCAACTGGATCGCCGTCGGCCGGAAGGCCTTGCGCGCCAACCGCATATTCGCCCGAGCGAGCGTCAAATTGCCCTTCTTGAGGTTGCAGCTCGAACAGGCGGCGACGACGTTCGCCCAGGTCGTCTTGCCGCCGCGCGAGCGCGGAATGACGTGATCGAAGGTCATGTCGCCGCGATCGCCGCAATACTGGCATTTGAACTCGTCGCGCAGGAACAGATTGAACCGCGTGAAGGCCGGATAAAGCGCCGGTTTGACGTATTCCCTGAGCGCGATCACCGAGGGCAGCTGCATCGACATGCTCGGACTGCGCACCTCGGCGTCGTACTCGGCGATGATGTCGTCTCGCTCCAGAAACACCGCCTTGATGGCGTCCTGCCAGCACCAGAGCGAAAGGGGAAAATACGAGAGGGGGCGGAAATCGGCGTTGAGGACGAGGGCGGGGTGTTCGCGCAAGTTCGAGGGACTTCGCACGAAGGAGGGCGTTCGCCCCCTGTCGACTAGCGGACCGTTTTCTTCGTTGGACGTCGGCATCATCGCCTCCCCGTTCGGTTCAGCAGCGGTCCGGCCTCGCGGCCTCGACCTGCCGCGGAAGCGGCGCCCCCGGTTCGATCCTCGGCCCGCCCCTGTGCAGCGCGACTATATCTCGAAGCGGGTTTAGAACCAACATCAAGATATCCTTTCCACCGCATCTACGACATGTAGATAGCACTTCCATGCGACGGAATTAAGACATGCGCGACGCGAAGGCTTCGTCAAGGAAGTTCGCGGCGAGCTCGAGCCCGTCCGGCGCGACGCCGTGGCCGATCCCGCGGCTGACGCGCCAGCGCACCGCAAAGCCGGCCTCCGAGAGCGCCTCGCGGGTCTCGGCGAGCGCGGAGATCGGGATCACCTCGTCGAGGTCGCCATGGACGAGCGCGACCGGCGGGCGCCGCGGCGCCGACGCGATCCGGCCGGCCTCGGCGAGGCGGCCCGAGAAGCCGACGATCCCGGCGATCTCGACCGATCGGCGCGGGCCGACCTCGAGGCTCATCATCGTCCCTTGGCTGAACCCGACAAGGGCGAGCGCCTCGGACGCCAGACCATGCCGCGCGAGCTCGGCGTCGAGATAGGCGTCGAGGGCGGAGCAGGCGGTCAGGAACCCGCGGCGCATCTCGCCTTCGGAGGAGCCGTCGATCCACGGGATCGGGAACCATTCGTAGCCCGCCGGGTTGAGGGCGCTGCGCGACGGCGCATTCGGCGCGGCGAAGGCCGCGGTCGGAAAACGTTCGGCGAGCGGCGCCGAGAGGCCGAAAAGATCGGCGCCGTCGGCGCCGTAGCCGTGCAGGAACACGATCAGCCGATCCGCCGCGCCCGACGCCGCGCCGCGGCGCGGCCCGTCGAGCGGCGCGCCGTCGTAATCGATCCAATCCGGCGCGCCCGCGCTCGCTTTCGTCATCCCGCGTCTCCTTCAACGACCCGATCCGCCGCGTCGAGCGCCTGCCCGCTTCGGCCCTTCAACACGCGATAGTAGGCCCAGAGCGCGCGCGCCGCCACACCGCGCCAGGGCGACCAGGGCGCGGCCATCGCCGCCAGCGCCGGCGCCGTCGGCCGCTCCGCCTGCTCGAAGAGCGCCCGCGCCGCCTCCTGCAGCGCGAGATCCCTGGGCGCGAAGACGTCCGCCCGACCGACCGCGAACATCTGGTAGATCTCCGCTGTCCAAGGGCCGATCCCCTTGATCGCGGTCATCTCCTCCATCGCCGCCTCGACCGGGCTTTCGCGCTGACGAACAAAGCAGAGCCGCCGCTCCGCCGTCGCCTCGGCCGCCGCGCGCAAGGTCCGGATCTTCGGCCGCGAGAGGCCGAGCCCGCGCAGCGCCGCGTCGTCTCGCGCTAAAACCGCTTCCGGCGTCAGACACCCCGCCGCCGCCATCCGGCTGAAGATGGCGCGCCCGGCCGCGGTCGACACCTGCTGGCCGACGACGATCTCGACGAGCGTCGCAAACCCGTCCGGCCTCCGCCGGAGCGGCGGCTTTCCGCTCGCCTCGACGGCGACGGCGAAGCGCGGCTCGACGGCGACGAGATGCGCGACGCCCTCGGCGATGTCGTCCTCGGTCTCGATCACGCGCATCGGGCGCCTCCCGCGTCGGGCGCCGCCTGGCGCCAGGCCGGGCCTCGAGCCCGCTCTGATCGGAGCCGCGTCGCAAGGTCTTCATCCGGGCGCGGCGGACGACGGCGCAAGGATGTCGACCGCGCTTGCGCGGCGCGCTAAAAATCCATGATTTTTCGCGCGTCCTTGCGCCGTCGGCCGTCGTGACCGAAGACCGCGAGCGATGCGGCTTCGGTCGGAGCGGGCGGCCCGCTCTGATTGGTGAGCCGAGCATACCCGACCCTTCGGAGGCCGCCATGACGAAAATCGTCGAACGCTTCGCGCCGTCGCCGAACGGCGCCCTCCATCTCGGCCACGCCTACTCCGCGCTCCTCGCCTACGACGCCGCGAAGAAAGCGAAGGGCCGGTTTCTGCTGCGCATCGAGGATCTCGACCGACAGCGCTGCCGGCCGGAGCTCGAGGCGGCGATGCTCGACGATCTCCGTTGGCTCGGCCTGACATGGGAGGAGCCGGTTCTGCGCCAATCGACGCGCTTCGGCGCCTATGAAGAGGCGCTGGCGAGCTTGGAGGCGCGCGGGCTCCTCTATCCCTGCTTCTGTTCGCGCAAGGACGTCGCCGCGGCCCTCGACGCGCCGCAGGAAGGCTCGGAGGCCGGGCCGGACGGTCCGGCCTATCCCGGAACCTGCCGAACGCTCGCCGCGCCGGAGCGAGAGCGGCGCCGGACAAGCGGCGCGCCTTTCGCGCTCCGGCTCGACATGCGCAGGGCGATCGCGGCGCTCGGCGGCGCCGGCGTAGTGAAGAAGCTCTCCTTCAAGGAGATCGGAAGCGGCCCGAAGGGCGAGAAGGGCCGGATCGACCTCTCGCCCGACCGGCTCGTCGAGCTCTGCGGCGACGTCGCGCTCGCTCGCAAGGATTTTCCGGCGAGCTACCACCTCGCCGTGACCCTCGACGACGCGCATCAGGGGATCACCACGGTCACCCGCGGCGAGGACCTCTTCGCGGCGACCGAGATCCATCGGCTGCTGCAGGCGCTTTTCGGCCGCCCGACGCCGAGCTACCGCCATCACCGGCTGATCCGCGACGCTGAGGGCCGACGACTGGCGAAGCGGGACAAGGACAAGGCGCTGGCGAGCCTGAGAGCGGAGGGCGCGACGCTAGACGCGGTCAGGTCGATGGTCCGGCTATAACCGCGCTTGGAGATCAAACGGAGGTCGCTTATTTCGCTCGAAAGCGCGAAACGAGGCGACAGATGGCGACCGCCGCACGCACGCCGCCGCGGATGGCGGCGGAAGAATTCCTGGAGTGGCTCGACGGCCAGCCGGAAGGCGCGCGCTACGAGCTGATCGACGGCCGGATCGTCTCGCTCGACGATCCGACGACCGGATTGGTCAACGAGACCGCGCGCCATACCGACGCCAAAGGCGAGATCTTCGGCCAGTTGCGGCAGCAGCTTCCGCTCGGATCGTCTTGCCGGGCGCGCGTCGACGGCGTCGCCGTGCGCTTCGACAACGGCGATATCGTTTTTCCAGACGTCATGGTCGATTGCTCCGGCGCTTCGGGCGACGATCGGTTCATCGACCGGCCGGTTCTGATCGTTGAAGTGCTGTCGCCCTCGACCCACGCCCATGACTTCCTGGTCAAGTCGCGCCGCTATCTCCGCATCCCGGGTCTCGTCGTGGTGATCCTGGTGGATCTCGACGCGCCGAACGCCGTTGTCCTTCGCCCCGAAACGCCGGAGGAGCCGGAAGTGACGCCGCCCGACGCGACAGTGAGGTTCGAGCTCTCGTCCGGATCCGTCGCGCTCGACTTGAAAGACGTGTTCGCGGCGGCCGGGGTTTCGATCGAGCGCGTGTGACGGCGCGCGTCAGAGCTTCGGAAATGAGCATTCGACCTCTAGATCGCACATGGTTGGCGATATGCGAATGAACGACGCCCCCAAACCTAAAAGGCGTCTCCATCTCTCACCAGAGCAGGATCCGTTTAGTGGAATACGACGCTGATGGCGCCGTCATCCCGGGATGACGCCGTCATCCCGGAAAGCCGCAGGCTTATCCGGGATCCAGGGCCGGTTCGCCGCACGCTCGGCCCCTTGGCCCTCGATCCCGGCTCTGCGCGCGTCGCGCTTGGCCGGGATGACAAGGGCGAGGTCGGCTCCGTCATAATCGATCAGACTATAAGCGCGTTCGAACCATTCGGAGCCGCCTTGCTCCAGCTTGGTCGTCGGCTCGAGCTGCAGT
>CAZPTD010000117.1:0-11581 GCA_964588915.1 uncultured Neomegalonema sp.
ATGTTCATGATCGACCAGGAGGAGGAGAAGGTCGGCACGCCGCCGGCGGCGTGCCAGGTCGAGCCGGCGGTGAGCTCGTTTTTCTCGAGAAGGACGCAGTCGGTCCAGCCGGCTTTGGCCAGGTGATAGAGCGACGAGACGCCGACCACGCCTCCGCCGATGATGACGACGCGCGCCGTTTCGGTCATGGCCGCCTCTCCCTCAATAGACCGGCGGCGCGATCACCCAGATCGCGACCGCCTCTTCGTCATACGGATTTTCCCATTCGAAGGCGTCGCCGCGGATGCGGAAGCTGTCGCCCGCGCCGAGCTCGAAGCGCCGCCCCGCGATCGTCAGGACGAGCCGTCCGACGACGAGATAGCCGACCTCCTGCGTCCGCCGCATCGCCGGCTCGGCAAGCTTGGCGCCCGGCGCGAAGACCGAGCGCACCACCTCGAAATCGTCGGTCAGATCCGGCGAGATCAACTCCTCGGAGAGGCCTTCGCGCGCCTTCACCGGCCGCCGGTTCGCCGCGCGCACGACATAGCCGCGCTCGATCGCCGGGCCGGGCGCGCTGCCGAAGAGGAGCGAGACCGAGCAGCCGAAAAGCGCGCTCATCGCCTTGAGGCTCGCCTGATCCGGCGCGCTCATGCCGCGCTCGACCTGGCTCAGCCAACCGACGGAGCAGCCGAGCTCCTCGGACACCTCCGCCAAAGTCATGCCCCGCGCCTTGCGCAGCGCCCTGATGTTGCCGCCCAGCATTTCGTCCATGACGCCAGCCTCTGCGGCGTCGGTCACGCTGTCAACGTGAAATTTTCACATATTTTTTCACGCGGAATCTCCGGCCGCTCCGTCAGCGGCGACGAGGGGCGAAGAGCCCCGAGGAGCGCGCCGGCTCATCGCGGACGAACGGGACGTTCGTCCAAGCTCTTCGCCTCTCGTCGCGACGCCGCGACCGCCGGGAAACGAGCGCGGCGGCCATCGCCGAAAAATCGGCCGATTTCTGGAGCATGAACGCCGGCCTTCGTCGCCGGAGCGAGAGAAATGACCGCCGCCATCCTGCTCGACAACCCGAAATATCCGCGCAATGTCGGCGCGGCGGTCCGCTCCTGCGCGGCCTATGGCGTCGAAGAGCTGCGCTACACCGGAAGGCGGCTCGACCAGAGCCTGCAGGAGTTGACGCGCCTGCCGCGCGAGGAGCGGATGCGCGGCTATCGGAGCGTGCGCTGGCGGCGCGCGATGGAGCGGCCGTTCGACGAGTTTCCCGACCTCGCGCCGGTCGCGATCGAGGTGCGGCCGAATTCGGAGACGCTGCCCGAATTCGAGCATCCCGAGAACGCGATCTACGTCTTCGGCCCGGAGGACGGCGCCGTGGACGGCGGCCTTCTGCGGCAGTGCCACCGCTTCGTTGCGATCCCGACGCGGCACTGCCTCAACCTCGCGATGGCGGTGGCGACGGTGCTCTACGACCGTCAGGCGAAGCTGGATCCGCATCGGCGCATAGACATGGCGGCGACCGAAGGCCGCGGGGGGGCGTGGGCGGACGACGAGTGGGAGCGGACGCGATGAATTGGCGCGCCGGCGCGCTCAAGGCGACCATCGGCGCCGGCGGGCTCTTCGCCGCGGCGCTCTATTGGGACTGGGCGGATCCCGCCATCCACGGGCCGCTCGATCCGGCGTTCCTGCTGCCGACGGCGGCGGCGCTCGGCCCGTTCGCATTGCTCGTTCTGGTCCGCAAGGGCGAGACGGCGCCGAGGATCGAGCGCGCCGTCCGGCTTCTGGCCGTGCTCTGGTACGCGGCGCTCGTCGCGGCGGCCAGCGGCCTCATCGTCGCGCGCGGCTGGCGCGCCGGCGACGCCTTCGCGGTCCTCTTCCTCGCGCTCGGCTTCTGGCCCTGCGCGGCGATCCTGCGCGAGCGAACCCGGCGACGCGCCTGATCCGGGGCCGAGCCGAGCGTCGCCCGAACGCCCTCTCGGCTCATCGAGCGGTCGACGTCGCCGGCGGCGGCCGCGGCGACGCCGCCGCCGACGCGCGCCTCAGAGTCTGGCGCAGCTCGTCGCCGCGCCGCCCGTGTCGAGCACCAGGGTCGTCGCGTCGAGCTGGACGATCTGCGAGCGGTCTGTCGCGAGCATGTCGCGCTCGAAGTCGGCCTGCAGGCCGCTCGGCGCCAGATGCACGCCGTTGATCTCGAATTCGAGCAGCGTCACGCTGGTCATGTCCTCGACGAACAGACCGCCCTCGAGGCGCCAGCGCCCCTCACTGACGAATGCGGCGGAAAAGCTCTGATCCGGAGCGGGCGCGCCGTTGACAGCGCCGAAATAGCTCGAACGGCCGTCGGGCAAATACTCGATCTTCGCGGTCACGGTGACGACGCCCTCGACATCGGCGCGGCACTCCCAATAGCCGACGACGAGATCCTGCTGAGTTTGAGCGGCCGAGACCGCCGGCGCGAGAGCGGCGGCGGCGAGAAGAAGCGATCGCACCATGTCTTTTCCTGTTTCCTACCTTTGACCGAAACGTCTCGGCTCGCGGTCCGGACGGCGTCCCGCGCCCGTTCGCAGCGCGACGACGCCTAGGACCGCGTGCAAAGCTCGCGGCCGCTGCCGTCGGCGTACTCGATGATCAAATTCGCGTCGTCGACCTGGACGATCGTGAGCATGTGCGCGCTGCGCTCCAAGCCCTGCGCGGTCCTTTCCGCGGCCCCCGACGGCAGCGACTCGCCGTTCACGCGATACTCGACCACGTCGACGGCCTCGACCCGCCGCTCGAGCCCGGCTCCGTCATCGACGCTCCAGATTCCGCTCGTCGAGACGTCGACCGAGACCGTCTCGCCCGTCGGCGCGACGCCGGTCAACGCGACGCGCATCGTCCAACCGCCGTCGGCGGCGTAGGAGATCTCGGCCGTCGCCACGTAATCCCGACCGATCACGGCGCAGTCCCAGTCTCCGACGAGCGGCCCGGCGTCGGCTTGACCGAGCGCCGCGCTCGAGCCCAACGACAGCGCCGCGGCGGCCGCGCAGCCGATGCGACGGATCACGCTCATCACAGGCCTCCTCTGCGCGCGGCCATCGGCGTCCTCGGCTGCGCCGCGGCCCCGCGTCGCGGAGCCGGCCAGCGGAGCCGGACGCGGCGCGCGCCCGCTCGAACATCGCATGACCGGTCGCACAGATGCGCCGCCCGCGCAAGCCGACCGACGCGCCCTCGGCTCGACATCCGGCGCGCGCCGGCGCAGTCTCGGCGAACGCGCTTCGACAAGAGGAGACGGCGATGAAGATCGCTCTGATGGCGACGGGCGGGATCGGCGGATTTCTCGGCGTGAAGCTGGCCGCGGCCGGGTGCGACGTCGCCGCGATCGCCCGCGGCGCCCATCTCGACGCCATCCGCGCGAACGGCCTCACGCTCGAGAAGGACGGCGCGCGCGCGACCGTCCGGCCCTGGCGCGCCTCGGCGGACGCGGCCGAGATCGGGCCGGTCGACATCGTCGTCTTCGGCGTCAAGGGCGACGATCTCGACGCCGCCGGCGAAGCCTGCCGGCCGCTCCTCGGCGCCGACACCGCCGTCGTCCCGTTCCTGAACGGCGTCGAGGCGGCGGAGCGGCTGCAGAAGATCCTGCCGGCGGACGCCGTCGCCAAGGGCGTGGCCCGGGTCTCGGCGCATGTGACGGCGCCGGGCGTGATCGCGCAGACCGGCGAGTTCGCGACGTTTCAATTCGCCGAAGCCGACAACCGACGCTCGGAGCGGCTCGCGGCGTTCCGCGGCGCGATGAGCCGCGCCGGCGTCTCCGCGCCCGAGGTCGAGGACATCGACGTCGAGCTCTGGCTGAAGTTCATCCTCTTCGCCGCGGTCTCGGGCGTCACCGCCGCCGGCCGCTGCCGCATCGCCGACATCCACGACCATCCGCCTTTGGCGCGTCTCTTCCGAGAGGTGATCGGCGAGACCGCCGCGCTCGCCCGCGCGCGCGGCGTGGCGGTTCCGGACGACGTCGAGGCGACGGTCTGGGAGACCGCTCAGGGCCTGCCGCCCGCCCTGCGGGCCTCGACGGCGGTCGATCTCGAACGCGGCAAGCCGCTCGAGGTGGCGTGGATCACCGGCGCGGTGGTGCGGATGTCCGAGGCGCTCGGGCGCGACGCGCCGGCGAACCGGGCGCTCTACGCGCTCTTGAGCCCCTATCGCGCCGGGCGCCCGTCCGAGCGCGCAAACGCGTAGATTGAACGGCGTCAGCCGCCGGCGGCCCGATGCGGGCTCGCGGCCGCGGCGGCGTCGATCGCGTCTTGGCGCGCGTCTTGGCGCGCATCTTGGCGCGCATCTTGGCGCGCATCGTCGGGCGCGCCTGCGCCGAAAGGCTCGATCTCGCCGAGCGCGCCTTGCCAAGCGAAGGCGATGTCGAGCATCTGTTCGGCCGCGTCGCGGTTGGCCTCGGCCAGCGCGTGCATGTGCTCGAGCGCCGGGGCGAGGTCGGGCGTCGAGTAGGCCGAGATCTCGCCGACGCTCTCGGCCAGCGCGATCGCGGCTTGTCGGTTGGCGTCGATCTCGCCGGCGAGCGCGAACGCCATCGCCTCGACCTGACCGAAGGCCGGCGCCGTCACGACGCCGACCGACGGGTCGAGCGACCGTCCTTCGGGCCGGTCCGCGCCCAGCGCCGCCAGGATCCGCGCCTGGCCGACGGCGACCGTCTCGAGCGCCGCCTCGACCTCGCCGCGCGGCGTGGCGGCGTCAGCCGACGCCGCGGCGTCGCCGAGCCGCGCTGTCGCGGAGGCGAGCGCGTCCGTCGCCGCCTCGACGCGGCGGGTCACCGATTTGATCGACGCCGCGAAGGCGATGGCGCCGCTCTTGGCCTCGGCGAAGACGGCGTGTTCCGCCTCGCTTCGCGACGACGCGGCCTTCGCGTCGCGCGCGTTGAGCTCGGCCACCGCGCGCGCGAGTTCGTCGCGCATCACCGCGATCTCGCCGCGCGTCGCGCGCGCCGCCGCGTCGAGCTTCGCCAGCGCGTCGCTCAGCCGCCGACGCTCGGACTGGGCCTCGGCCGCCTCTTCCTCGGCGGCGCGCCGCGCCTCCTGCGCGTCGGCGTCCGTGACCCCGCCGACGCCGAGCTCGCGCTGCGCGAAGACGACGAGCGTCCGCGTCAGCCTCTGCGCTTCGGCCGGCTCTAGCGCCACCGACGCGCCGCCGCCGGCGCCGGCCGCCTCGATCGGCTCGAGCGCGAGCGCCCGGGTCGAGATGCGGCCGAAGAGCGCCATCGCGAGCACCATGGCGAGATTGTAGGCGTCGGACGCCGTCTCCTCGTCGAGGCGCAGGAGATAGTCGCCGCGACCGAGCCGCGCGAAGGCGCCGCTCCAGCGCTGGCCGAACTGCGCGAGCGCGTAGCGGTCGATGGCCGCCGTCGTCTCCGGTCCGAAGCCCTCGGGCCGCGCGATCGTCAGGCGATGCGTGAAGAACGAGGCGCTCGGCCTGTGTTCGGACATGGTGCGCTCCCGGATGCGCGTTTCAAGACGAGCCCGGCCGCGGCGCGCGGCGCGCGGAGCTCACCGCACCGTGCTCGCAAATCGCGGTTGCTAGACCGTTAAGCGTGAGCCGTCGACCGGCGGAAGACGCGCGATCTCGACGCCGAGGCGCCAGAAATCCGCCGGCTTGCGGACGACCGCGGACGCCCCGACCGTCTCGCCGCGTTCGCAGCAGGCGTTCGGAACGCGCGCGGTCGTCAAGATAGGCCGCCTTGATCTCGCGAATGAAGCTCATTCCCGAGAGCGCCGGCAGGGCGCCGTCCCAGATCACGAGATCGGGCCGCGCCTTTGCGACGATCTCGCCCGCCTCTCTGAGCGGCGCGCTCTGACGGACGGCGTTGTCGCCGACCTTCTTCGGAAAAGATTGCGGCTCCAGTGGCGGCGCGGACATCTTGACTTGAGGTGAGACGATCGTTCAGCCGCGGTCCGGCTCGAGCCGCCGCGCGACGCGGAATCCGATCATCTCGAAGGCGCTGCTCGGCTCGTAATGAAAGCGCTCGGTGGTCCGAAGAAAGCTCTTCTTCGTCGACCAGCCGCCGCCTCGGACCACGACCGTGTTGACGGGCTCCTCGAGATCGATCGGCCGCGGCGCGCCCGAAGGGTCGGCGCCCTCATGGCTCGGCGACCAGCGGTCGGCGCACCATTCGCCGACATTGCCGTGCATGTCGAAGAAGCCCCAGGCGTTGGGCGGGAAGCTGCCGACGGGCGTCGTCGCGCCGCGGAACCCGATCGGATCGTCGGGCGACGAAGGGTCGAAATTCGCGTCGGCCGTGGTGATGTCGTCGCCCGTGGCGTAGCGCGTGCGCGCGCCGGCGCGGCAGGCGTACTCCCACTCGGCCTCGCTCGGCGGCGCGTAGCGCGCGCCGGTCTCGTCCGAGAGCCAGCGGCAATAGGCGTAGGCGTCGAGCCAAGAGACGTTGACGACCGGCCGCGCGCCGCGCCCGAAGCCGAAATCGTCCGGCCGCGCCCGTCCTGTGCGCTCGGCGAAACGGTCGTACTCGGCGAAGGTCACCGGGCCTCGGCCGAGCGCGATGGGCGCCGCGAAGACGATCCGCGTTTGCGGGCGCTCGGTCGCCGCCGCGTCGGGATCGTCGTCCGGCGCGCCCATCAGGAAGTCGCCCGCCGGAACGATCGCGAGCTCGGGGCCCTCGCCTCCGGAGCGGAGCGCGTCGCGAAAACACCGCCCCGCCGCGCGCTCTTTCGGCTCGCCGCTCACTGGCGCGGCCCCCAGGCCGCCCGTCGCGCCAGCGCGCTGCGCACGCGCCGCGCGAACGATCCGTCGGCGCGCCGAAGCGCCGGCTCGTCCGGCAAGCCGAGCAGCACCTCCTCGGCGTCGAGCAGGAGCGTCCGGAGAAATTTGATGAACTGCCGATCGGGTTTGACCGCGACGCGCTCCGCGCCGTCGCCGCCGCCCTCGTCCCGGCCGTCCTCGGGCTCGTCGTCCTGATCGGACCGCCCGCCTTGGCCGCGCTCGGCGACGCCGCCCGCCCGCACGTAGACGCCCGCCAGCCGCGCGACGAGACGCGCGAACGCTTCGAGCGGCGACGTGACGGATTGAACGCGCGCCGACGCGACCGCCGCGCCGATCGTCTCGCTCAGGAGCGACGTCTCGCGATCCAGGGCGGCGATGTCGACCTGCATCGCCTCGGGCGCGAGGCGCCCGTCTTGCGGGACGCGCGCCGCGCGGCAGAGCGCGGCGACATGATGCTGGATCCGGCGGGCGACAAGAGGATCGATTGCGCGCGCCGCCGGGTCGCCGACGACGCATCGTCCGACCTGGCGCTGCTGGGCGCACTCGTCGACATAGGCGACGAGCGCCGCGCCGATCGCGCGCCGGCAGTCGGCGTCGAAGACGAAGCCGGATTTCCGTTTCGAGGGCGCCGCCGCGGCTTCGATGCGGAGCCAATCGAGGTTCTCCTCCATCATCGCGAACTCCTTTCGCGCGATCGACGCCGGGACGTGGCCGGCGGACGGGCGGCGCGCTCGCAACGGGCGCGCGTCGCGCGTCTAGGAACCGGACCGCTCCTCGGCGAGCGCGATCCAACTGTCGATGTCGACGAGCTCGCCGATGACGCCGAGATGCCGCCGCAGATCCTCGGCGTCGGCCGCGGCCAGCGCCGCCATCGTGCCGATCCCGGCCTGCTCGAGAACCCAGACGAGGCCCGGACCGATACCCGGAAGCGCGTCGAGATCCGACGCGACGCCCGCCGGTTTCGCCGTCGGCGTCGGCTCGGAGAGCCACGCCTCGTCTGCGCGAGGCTCTTCTCCGTCCGCCGCGTCGCCGTCGCTGGAATGCGGCTCGCCGGAGACGTCCGCCGCGCCGGAATCGAGGGACTCAGGGAACGCCTCCGGCCCGATCTCGGGCGCGGGCTCCGGCGCGGCCTCCGCGTCGAGACGCGCATCGGCCTCGACCTCGGCGGCGGCGCTGCGAGCGAGCATCTCCGCGCGCGGCGAGGCCAGCAGCGTCTCTCTCGGCGCGTCCGTCGGCCCCGACGCGTCGTCGGCCGGCGCGACGGCGTCGGCGGCGGCGGCGTCGACCGCGCCCGCGCCGCGGGCGCGCCGCTCCTCGCGGTACTTGCGCAGGAGATCATGGGCGGCGCGCCGAACTCTGCGGCTGCGCGCGCCGTATTCAGTAGCCGTCATGCCAAAATCTCGACCATCGGGGCGCGAACCGCGCCGGACGCGCGCATGAATTCGAGTGTCGGCCAAGCGATGAGGCGCGCTTGGCCGAGCGCGCTCAGGCGGCCTGCGGGTCGACCGTCAGACCAATCGCCTCAGCGTATTTCAGCCAGGTCTCGACCGACGCGACGACCGCGCGCACTTCGATCGCGATCAGCTCGATGCCGACGAGCGCAACGCGGACGAACGCGTCGACGACGACGCCTTTGTCCAGGATGCGATCGACCACCTCAGCAAGGCTGCTGGAGGCGACGCTCTTCTCGATAGCCATAACTGCTCCTTCCAGACTGTAAGTCGTAAACGTCTGCGCATGCTGCTTACTTGCCGACGCGAAGATATAGTTGCATAAATTCGTAAATCTAGGAATAAGCGCGTCGAGAAACCAGTTCATCAACTGTAAATAGTTGACTATCTATTGCCAAAGCCTTCTCAATTTAGTTGCAATCGCTCGCAACGGTTGTGGACCGTAAAAGAGCGCGTGCTCGGCGCGCCGTCGACAGCTGTTTCCGCCGATCGCGCCGCAAGGTCACGCCGCGGTCGCGAGACCCGGCCGGCCGAGACGCTCGACCAGCTCGACGAGGTCGCGCTTCACGCGCGCCGCCTCTTCGGCGAAGGCGCGCCACTTCTCCGCGTCCGAGCCGAGCGACGCGAGCAACGCGCCGGCGGCCTCGTCGAAGCCGCCGACGAGACGCGCCGGATCATAGGCGTCGAGCGCCGCTCGGAGCGCGCCGGCGCCCTCCGCGTTCGCGAGCGCGGCGTGCCAGGCGACGACGGCGCCCTCGACCAGGCGGCGCCCGTGAAGGTGAAGGAAGGGCGCGCCGTCCGCGTCGACCAGGAGCCGCGCCTCGTGCCGGATCAGAGCGCCGTCGGCGCCCGACGTCTCCACTTCGCCCGACCAGATGTCGGCGGCGACGATCGACGCCGGCCGCGCGCCGCTCCGCGGCAGCCGGACCGCGCGGAAGCCCTCGGGCTCGTGCGCCGTCATCGGCGCCGGCGGGCGGATCGCTTCGGTCGCAGGCACGCGCCGGGCTCCTCAGCGCGTCGATCAGGCGCGCTTGTCGAGGTCGTCCGCGCCGGCGTCCTCGACCGCCACGGCGAAGGCGTCCGCGTCCTCGTCCGCGAACGCCGCGTCCGCGTCGTCGCTCTCGGCGCCGTCTCCGTCTTCGGCCTCCTCGTCGACCGCCTCGTGCGACGCGTCGGCCGCCGGCTCGTCGGCGTCGGCGGTCTCGGCCGCCTCGACCGAACGCCGCCAGGCGATCGCGACGTCGAGCATCTGCTCGAGCGCCGTCCGGCAGTCCTCGCCAATGCTGCTCATCTCGTCGAGCACCAGCGCGAGATCCGCGGTCGCGCCGTCGCCGAGCGCGCCGACCCGGTCGGTCAACGCGTCGAGCGCGCGCTCGACGCTTTCGATCTTCTCGCCGAGCGCGGCGATCTTGCCGCCGACGCCCGCCTCGTCCATGGCCGGCTCTTCGATCGGATCCTCGACTTGCTCCTCGATCGGCTCCTCGATCGGCTCCACGACCGGCTCCTCGACCGGCTCCTCGACCGACTCCTCGATCGGCTCCTCGACCGGCTCCTCGATCGGCGTCGCGTCCGCCGTCTCGACCGCGTCCTCTTCCGCCGCCGCGTCGTCGACCGCCTCGACGCCGTCCGTCAGCGCCGCTTCGACCGCCGCGCCGCCCGTCTTCAGCGTCGCGGCGATGAGCGCCTGTCCGCGCGCGAGCGCCGCGAGATTCTCGGCGAGGCCGCGCATCGTCTCCTCGGACGGTCCCGAGCGCGCCGGCGCCTCGACCGCTTCGGCCGGCGCCGCCGCGTCGATGCGGCGCACCGCGTCCTCGAGCGCCTCGACCGCGGCGTCGACGCGGCGCGACATCGCCTTGGCCGTCGTCGCGAAGACGACAGCGCCGCTGCGCGCCATCTGGAACATCGGCTTCTCGGCCGGATCGACGCTCACCTCGGCGTCCGCGACCGCCGGCGCCGCTTCGGCTTGGATCAGCTTCTCGGCGATCGCGCCGACCTCGCCGCGCATTTCGGCGACGCTCTCCTTGGTCTCGCGCACCGCCGCCTCGAGCGACCCGATGGCCGCCCCGGCGGCGCCCTGCGCCGGCGCCGCGCCGCTCTCGTTATGGGCGTGCGCCGCGAGCGTCTTCGTCAGCCGCTCGGCCGCGACCGGCTCGAGCTTGATCGGCCGCCGCTCGGCGTCTTCGTCGGCGCTGATCGGCGCGAAAGCGCAGGCGGGCGACGAGATCCGGCCGAAAAGCGCGATCGAGAGGATCAGGACCAGCGAATTCGCCTCGGACTCGTTCTCCTCCTCGACGCGGAAGAGATAGACGCCGCTCCGGAGCCGCGCGAAGGCGCCCTTCCAGCGGCGCCCGATCTGCGACAGCACATAGCGGTCGATGGCGGCGCTCGTCTCGGGTCCGAAGCCTTCCGGCGTCGCGACCAGAAGGCGATGAGTGAAGAAGGAGGCGTCCTGACCGTGCTCCGACATGCGAGGCTCCCAAACTAGGAATTTCGCGGCCAGGATAGGCGACAAGGCTCAAGGAAGGGTTTCCGCCGAGTGGGTTTCTCGGCGCTTCAGGACAGGCGGCCGAGCGGCCCGAGATCGAGGCGCAGATCCTCTTCGGCGAGGTCGAACGTCGCCGCGACCTCCAGGAGCCGCTCGCGGGCGCGCATCAGCGTGTCGCCGAGCCGCTCCTCCTCTTCGGCCGTCAGCCGCCCCGCCTCCATGCGTCGGATCGCCTGCGCCTCGAGCAGCTGACGCACGAACTCGATGAGCGAGAGAACGAGCCGGGTCAGGTCGCGCTCGACGCGCTCCGGGTCGAGATCGAGGCCGGCGCCCGAGGTCTTCGCCATCACCTGGCGCATCGCCGCGGCGGCGATCGCGTCGAGATCGACCTCCGCATCGGCCGCGTCGAGGTCATGCGTGCTGAGCATGGGCGCATCCTTGTGCCGTTTCGAACCATTCGAGCCCTTGGCGCGCCCGTCCGGCGCCGCCGGAGCTAGCGCCCCGCCGGCCTTTGGCCGGCCGGCGACCAGGTTTGCGTCGCGCGGGCTCCGGCCGCAGCGGTCGCGTCGACCACAAGATCCGCGAAGCTGTGCGGCGCCCAAGGGCCGGAGCCCTCGAGGCTGAAACCGGGCGCGAGCCGCCGGGCGCAATCGGCGATCCCGAGCGCGAAGACCGGTTTCGCCGCGCGCGGCGCGAGGACGGAGAGGTCGACGCGGCCGGGCCCGGCGTCGGCGACCCGCCGCGGCGCCGAGGCGAGCGGGCCGGGCAGCGCGTCGGCGATCTCGTCGGCCCAGCGCATGAGCCGCTCCTGGCGGTCGCGGCGCTCGGCGGCGGAAGCGGCGGCGGCGCGCAGATAGCCCGCGCCCGAGCAGGCGCGGCGCGGAGCGGTCGGCGCGTCGGCAAGCGCGTCGCG
>CAZPTD010000118.1:0-11549 GCA_964588915.1 uncultured Neomegalonema sp.
GGTCGCGTCGTCCCGGCCGAGCGCGGAGCGCGCAGAGCCGGGATCCACGGCCGTTCGGACCGCCGGCGCCGCCCGCCGCCCTGGATCCCGGATAAGCCTGCGGCCGTCCGGGATGACGGCGGAGACGCGTCGGCGGCGGGTTACGGGCAGAGATAGGCGTCGTCGCCGGGACGGAAGCGGTACTCGCAGCCCTCGTCGCCGAAGAAGTTCACGAACGTCACGACGTATCGCCGGCCCGGCGCGAGCTGTTCGCAGACCAGCGCGTCCATATGCGCATAGAGGCCTTCGGGAGCCGAGAAGTCGACCACGCCGGCCTCCTCCATGCATTTCGGCGGCGCGCCCGCCTCTTCGCGGCGGCTCCAGGCGTCGATGACGCAGCGACGCAGGCGCCGGCGCGCGTGGTCGATCGCGCCGGCCCTGTCCGGTCCGGGCGCAAGGGCCGAAGCGAGGATGCGGCGGTCCGTCTCGAGCGTCTCGTAGGAGTAGGTGACGAGTTCGAGCGCGATTGAGCAGCGCGGCGTCTGCGCATGCGCGGCCGCGCTCGAGACGACGGAGGCGAGCGCGGCGGCGATCAGGCGGGCGGGTAGGCGAGTCATGTCCGTCTCCTTGCGATGACGACGGGCGGCCAGGATGCGCCCTCGCCGCGGCGGCGCCAAGGTCTTCCGTCGCAGGGGTCTGGCGCGGCGGCGCTCGGCGCGCTAGTGCATTTTCGAACGATAAGGAGCCATGGGCGCGCCGTCCTTGCGTCGCGCGAACGACGCCCCTGCCGGCCCGGAGGCCGGCCGGCGACCGCCGCGGGGCGCGGCCGCCGCCACGCTCCAGCGTCGTCGACCGCGTCTGTCTCGAACGGACGTTGGCGGGAGCCGGCATTGATCACTGGAGCAGTCGCCTGCATGAAGATCGGAATTCTGGAGACCGGCGACCTCGATCCCGCGCTGGCGGCGATCGACGGCTCTTATCCGGACATGTTCATCGCGCTGTCGCGCCGGCGCCGTCCCGAGATCGAGACCGCCGTTTGGACGGTGTTCGAGGACGCGTTTCCGCAAGGCCCGGACGACGCCGATCTCTGGCTCGTCACCGGCTCGCGTTTCGGCGTCTATGAGGACGCGCCCTGGATGCGGCGGCTCTCGGCCTTCCTGCAAGAGGCGCACGCCGGCGACGCGCCTATTCTCGGCGTTTGCTTCGGCCACCAGATCCTCGCCCATGCGCTCGGCGGCGCCGTGGTGAAGTCCGAGAGAGGCTGGGGCCTCGGCGTCCGCTCCTACGACGTCGTCGGCGACGCGCCGCCGGTCGGCGCGCCGGGCGAGACGATCGCGCTGCACACCATCCATCAGGATCAGGTCGTCGCCGAGCCGGAGGCCGGGCGGATTTGGCTCGCCTCCGAGTTCTGCCCGATCGCCGGGCTCGCCTACGGGCCGGAAGCGACGCCGACGGCGCTGACCGTTCAGCCGCATCCCGAGTTCAGCGCCCGTCTTCTGACCGCGCTGATCAGCGCCCGCGCGGGCGTGAAGATCCCGCAGGAGCTCGCCGACGCGGCGCTCGAAGGCGTCGCGCCCGATCCCGAAGGCGGCGCCATTCTCGGCGAGCCGCTCTTCGCGGCGATGGTCGACCGTCTGGCGCCGATCGCCGAGGAGCGGGCGCGCCGCCGAAGGGCGAGCGCCGCGTGAGCCGCGCCGCCGCGACGCTGATCGGCTTCGTCGCCGTCCTTCTTTGGGCGGCGCTCGCGCTCCTGACCGACTTCGCCGCGCCGACGCCGCCCTTCCTGCTCAACGCCGTCAGCTTTCTCATCGGCGGCGTCATCGGCGTCGTCTATGTCGGGCTGCGGGCGCGAAGCGGCGGGCCGGGCGTCTGGCGCGAGGCGCTCTATCAGCCGAAGCGGGTCTGGGCGCTCGGCGTGCTCGGTCTCTTCGGCTATCACTTCTTCTATTTCACCGCGCTCCGGAACGCGCCGGTCGCCGAGGCGAGCCTCATCGCCTATCTCTGGCCGCTCCTGATCGTGCTCTTCTCGGCGCTGCTGCCGGGCGAACGGCTGAGGTCCGGCCATGTGATCGGCGCCGTGCTCGGCCTCGCCGGCGCCGTGACCTTGCTCCTCGGGCGCGACGGCGCCGAGCTCACCGGCGAGGGCGGCGCGATCGGTTACGGCGCGGCGGCGCTCTGCGCGCTCATTTGGTCGAGCTATTCGGTGCTCTCGCGCCGGGTCGGCGACGCGCCGACGACGAGCGTCGCCGGCTTTTTCCTGGCGGCGGCGGCGCTCAGCCTCGGCTGCCACTTCGTCTTCGAGGAGACGGTTTGGCCGGAGAGCGCGCTCGGCTGGGTCGGCGTCCTCGGGCTCGGGCTCGGGCCGGTCGGCCTCGCCTTCTACGTCTGGGACGTCGGCTGCAAGCGCGGCGACATTCAGCTCCTCGGCGTCTCGTCCTACGCCGCGCCGCTGCTCTCGACCCTGCTTCTGGTCGCGGTCGGCCGCGCCGAAGCGACGGAGCCGCTCTTCATCGGGCTCGCGCTCATCGTGCTCGGATCGCTCTGGGCGGCGCGCGCCTCCTTCGCGCGGGCCGGGCGGGCGTCTCAAGCGGCGTCGTGAAAGATGATCCCGAGCGTGAAGCGCGATCCCCGACGCAGGCGGCTGACGCCGTGGCGCTGCTTGACGCGATAGGGCCCGCGCGCGCCCTCGCGCGGCCGCTCGTTCACGGCGAAGACGACGCCCTCGCCGCGGCGGAGCGGGACGACCTCGGCGCGCGACTGCATGCGCGGGCGCTGCTCGGTGAGGACGAACTCGCCGCCCTCGAACGCGCTCGGCTCCGAGAGCAGGACGACGATCTGAAGCGGGAAGGCGAGAGATCCGTAGAGGTCCTGATGGAGCGCGTTGAAGTCGCCTGCGCCGTATCTGAGGATCAGCGGCGTCGGCCGAGCCTGGCCTTCGGCGCGGCACGCCTCGAGGAACGCCGCGTGGGTTTCCGGGAAGCGGGCGCCGCCGAGTCGCTCCGCCCATCGGTCGGCGATCTCGGCGAGCGGCGGATAGAGTCGGGTCCGAAGATCGGCGATCGGGTCCGGCAGAGGATAGGCGAAATACTTGTACTCGCCGCTGCCGAAGCCGTGCCGCGCCATGACGACATGGCTCCGATAGAGCGCGTCGTTCCCGTAGCCGGCGATGAGCCTGTCGGCGTCAGCGTCGCCGAGAAGTCGGCCCAAGGACGCCCAGCCATGGGCGTCGAGTTCGGCGCCGACTTCCGGCCAGTCGATGGCGGTTGCGGCGCTCGCGGCCTTTGCGGCGCGGGTCGTCATGCGGGGTCTCCAAACCGTCGAATTTCGGCTTCGGAGATACGGTCTCGGACGCTCCGACGCAGCCCGTTTCCTGCGGCGGCTGGTCCGATCCCTGTCGCGAACCCTTTGTCAAAGTGTCATAGCGCTTTGAAGCTCGGTCATAAAAATGAAAAGCGCCCGAGCCGCGGCTCGAGCGCTCACGAAAGAAGCTCGTCGGCCTCTAAGCCGCCCGACTTCGCGATCGCCTAATCTCGTCCTTGATCCTAAGTTTTTGTTTTTTAAGCTTTCTAATATGGAGGTTTTCAGTCGCCGGATGGGTTTGCGCTTCGGCGATCTCGATTTTCAGCGCCTGGTGTTTCCGCTCCAGTTCCTTCAGGTGAGATTCAAGGCTCATTTTCACCTCCATGCTTTCAGTCCCACCACCTTGGCGCCGAATCCGCCGTCTTGTCGATGCCAAAAAATGCTAAATTTGTCGGCACTTTGCCGGTTGACACGGTCTAGACTAATTCTCGGGACAGGCGGAGCCGCGCGCGCGACTCTCCTCACGCGCGCATCCGGCGGCGAAGGCCGGGCCGCGAAGAGACGCGGCGCGCGTCGATGAGCGAGCCCGCTCCTCGGAACTATCCGTTCCTCGTCGCCGCGGGCAGCGCCGCATGGACGAGCCGCTCCCAATAGGCGACGCCGTAGGGAATCGCGGCGTCGTTGAAGTCGAATTTCGGGTGATGGAGCGAGGCCGTATCGCCGTTGCCGACGAAGACGAAGCAGCCCGGGCGCTCGCGGGCGAGGAAGGAGAAGTCTTCCGCGCCCATGGTCGGCGGCCAATCCGCGCGCACGGCGGCCGCGCCGAAGAGGCCCTCCACCGTCTCGGCCACGAACGCCGTCGTCGCCGCGTCGTTCACCGTCGGCGGATAGACGATGATCGGCCACTCCACCTCCGCCTCGATCTCGAACATGCCGGCGACGCCGGCGACCATTCGCTCGATCCCGGCGCGCATCGCCGTGTGGACGTCGACGTCGAACGTCCGCACCGTGCCGCCGATCTCGGCCGTCGCCGGAATGATGTTGAAGGCGGTGCCGGCGTGGAAGGTCGTCACCGAGACCACCGCCGACTCCAAAGGATCGGTGAAGCGCGACACCAGCGTCTGCATCTGCGTCACCAGATGCGCGCCGGCGATGATCGGATCGCGCGCCTTGTCGGGCTTCGCCGCGTGGCCGCCGCGGCCCTTCAGCCGAATGACGAACTTGTCCGCCGAGGCGAGCATCGGCCCGGGCCGGACCGCGAACTGTCCGAGCGGCAGGCCCGGCCAATTGTGCATGCCGAACACCGCGCGCGCCGCGAAGCGCTCCAAGAGCCCGTCCTCCAGCATCGCCTTGGCGCCGGCCCGCCCCTCCTCGGCCGGCTGGAAACAGAAATAGACCGTGCCCTCGAAATCCCGCGTCTCGGCCAGGCGCCGGGCCGCGCCGAGCAGCATCGCGGTGTGGCCGTCATGGCCGCAGGCGTGCATCTTGCCGGCGATCTCGGAGCTGTAGGGCGCGCCCGTCTCCTCGTGGATCGGCAGCGCGTCCATATCCGCGCGCAGCAGGATCGCCTGCGCCTCGTCCGACGCCGGGCCGCTCCGCCCGTGCAGAACGCCGACGACGCCGGTCCCGCCGATGCCGGTCTCGACCGCGTCGAGGCCGAAGCTCCTCAGCTTCTCGGCGACGAAGGCGGCGGTGCGCGTCTCCTCGAAGGCCAGCTCGGGACGCCGGTGGATCTCGTGGCGCCATTCGGCGATCTCGGGCGCCGCGGCGGCGATGCTGTTGGAAATCGGCTGAGGCGCCGGCGCGTTCGACATGCGAAACCTTTCTCGCAGAGCTTCTCCGGCGAGCGCGTCCCGCCGCGGATCGCCGCGTTGCGATAGAGGGGCGGCCGCGCGCCTCAGAAGTCAAGGCCCGCGCCGTCGCGCAGGATCCTGGTCGCCGCTTCCGTGAAGCCGTCGCCTTTCTCAGGGTGGAGCGCGAGCGCCGAGGCGAGACGGAACGGGCCGCGCGCGTCCTTGCGGGCTTTGACGATCACGCGCTTCGCCGGCCGTCCGGGCCGCGGCTCGAGCGGCAGCGCCGCGATCTCGCCGGCGCGGCCGTCGAGCAGGGCGAGGATCTCGGGCAAGCGCTCGGCGCGGTGGATGAGCGCGAGCCAGCCCTTGGGCCGCAGGCGCCGAAGGCAGAAGTCGAGCCATTCGGAGAGGCTGGCCGCCTCGCGATGCGCCGCCTCGCGCAGCGGATGATCGAGCGCCGGCGATTGCGCCGCGGCGTAGAAGGGCGGATTGGTCAGCACGCCGTCGAAGCTCGTCGCCTTGAGCTCGGGCGCCGGCGCGCGCAGATCGCAGACATGGACGCGCCAGCGCGCGCCGTTCCGCTCGGCGTTGCGGACCGAGAGCGCCGCCGCCTCCGCCGCCGCCTCGACGCCCTCGAGCGACAGACCGGGCCGCCGCGCGTGGAGGCAGAAAGCGGCGGCGCCGACGCCGCAGCCGACATCGAGCAGGCGCGCGCCCGGCTCGGCCGGGCAGGCGGCGGCGAGCAGCACCGGGTCGGCCGCGGCGCGATAGCCCGCGCGCGGCTGCAGGAGCCGCACGCGGCCGCCGAGAAACCCGTCGTCGGTCACGTCTTCGGCGCCCGACGCGGTTTCGCGCGGCGCGAGCGCTTCGGGCTCCATGCGCCGCCTCAGCCCTCGAGGAGGCCGTTGGCGCGCAGGATCGCGCGCGCCTCCGACGCGTCGTCGGCGGCGACCATCACCCGACGCGGCAATATGCCGATCGAGCCCTCGATCACGCTCGTATGGACGTCGAAAATCACGGACTCTATATCCTCGCCTGAGAGCAGCGCCGTCGCGAAGCTGAGATCTACCGGATTGTTGGATCTGAAGACTTCTTCCATCGATCCTCCTTCGCCCCGACGCCGCGTCGCGCGGACACGCCCGCGCGCGACAAACGGAGACGCGCTTTGTCCGAGGCCGCCGACAGCCGAAACGCCCGAGACGGCGCCCAGAAGTCGCGCGCGGAGACGGCGCCGGGCGATCCGAACGCCGCCGAGGGCGCGGGCGGCGCGGACGGGGCCTATGAACGCCTGCGCGACTTGGTCGCAGAGGACCTCGAAGCCGTCAACGCTCTCATTCGCGAGCGCATGGTCTCGGAGCAGGCGCCGCTGATCGCGGAGCTGGCGGCGCATCTCATCGAGGCCGGCGGCAAGCGCCTGCGGCCGATCCTGACGCTCGCGGCGGCTCGGCTCTGCGGCTACGAGGGCGTCCAGCACCGGCTGCTCGCGACCACGGTCGAGTTCATCCACACGGCGACGCTGCTCCATGACGACGTCGTCGACCAGAGCGCGCGCCGGCGCGGCAAGGCGTCGGCCAATATTCTTTGGGGCAACAAGCCGAGCGTGCTGGTCGGCGATTTCCTCTTCAGCCGCGCCTTCGAGCTCATGGTCGAGACGGGCTCGCTGCGCGTGCTCGAGATCCTTTCGAGCGCCTCTTCGGTGATCGCCGAGGGCGAGGTCCTGCAGCTCGCCAGCGTCAACACGCTCTCCGACGACGACGCGACCTATATGCGCGTCATCCGCGCCAAGACCGCGGCGCTTTTCGAAGCGGCGACGCGGGTCGGCGGCGTCGTCGCCGGGGTCGGCGGCGCGGAGGAGGCGGCGCTCGCGCGCTTCGGCGACGAGCTCGGCGTCGCCTTCCAGCTCGTCGACGACGCGCTCGACTATGGCGGCTCGGAGGCGCGGATCGGCAAATCCGTCGGCGACGATTTCCGCGAGGGCAAGGCGACGCTGCCGGCGCTCATCGCCTATGGCCGCGGCGACGAGGAGGCGCGGGCCTTCTGGCGGCGCGTGATCGTCAAGCGCTCCCAGACGCCGGAGGATCTCGAGACGGCGCTCGGCCTCATCGCCGCGACCGGCGCGCTCTCCGAGACGGCGGCGCGGGCGCGGGCGCATGTGGCCGAGGCGAAGTCGGCGCTCGCCGCGTTTCCGGCCTCGCCGATGCGCCGGGCGCTCGAAGACGTCGCCGATTTCGTCGTCGCGAGAACGCTCTGACGATCGGGACGCTCTGACGCGACGTCGTCAGCGCGGCGCCGGCAGATCGACGCCTCGCGCGGCGCAGTCGCGGACGACGTCCCGCCCGCAACGCCGCGGCTCGAGCGCCAGGGTCAGACAAATCCGCACTTCCGAGAACTGGTTGTTGGCGCATTTGATCGTGACGCTGTCGCGCGTGAGCTCGGGATTGGCTCCGATGAACTCGGTCTCGATCGCGCGCGGATTGACGACCCTGTCCTGACGGAGCCGTTCGAAGGCGGCCGGAACCTCGATGCCGGCGACCGCCCGCTCGGCCGTCTCGAAATAGGCCTCGGGCGAGAGACCGGAGCAGGCGCCGTGCTTGCGCCACTGATAGGCGAGCAGGCCCTCGCTGCCGGCGAGTCCGACGTAGCGCCGGAGGAGCGCGCCGCTCGGCTCGGCGTAGGCGCTGGCGCAGTCCTGCGGCCAGCCTTCCTCGAATTGCGGCCAGAGGCCGTGCAGGATGAAGCGGCGCCCTTGGCCGCATTGATCGCCGCGCGGGTTTTCGCGGCAGTAGGCCGGAGACCAACTGAGGGCGAGCACGTAGTAGTCGAACGGCGCCTCGCTCGCCGGCTGGGCGGCCGCGACGTCGCCGCCCGGCGTCGGGACGGCCTCCTCCGATCCCGGTTCGAAGAAGCTCGCGAAGAGCGCGAGGCCGGCGCCGACGGCCGCGGCGACCGGCCAATAGGAGACGACGCTCTTGCGCGGCCGGTCCTCATCGCGCCGCCGTGAGATCGGCGCGCCGGCGTCCTGATAGCGCCGCGCGCCCGAGCGGCGAACGGCGAAGCCCGATCCTTGGTCTCGATCGCGGTTCCTTGCCATGACGAGGCTCCATCTTCGGCGGGCTTCTTCACATCGACGCCCTTGCGTCTTCGCCCGTCGCCGCTTTATTTCATGAGTGCCGAACGGTCTCCAGCGTGGAGATCGATCTCCGGCGGCGCAGCGCGCTCCGGCGCGCCGCGGGCTCTCGCTCCGTCGAGAACCCGCCCGCGCCGCCAACCGCCTCCGCACAAGAAGCGCCGCCGTCGCGCCGCTTGCGCGCCGCCGGGCCGCGCGCCGCGGCGCGGTCATGATAAAGGAGTCTGCCTGTGCAGCCATTGATGCCGAAAGCCACCGCCGTTTGGCTGGTCGACAACACCACGCTGACCTTCGATCAGATCTCGGAGTTCGTCGGACTGCATCCGCTCGAGATCGCCGGCATCGCCGACGGCGAGGTCGCGGTGGGCATCAAGGGGTTCGATCCGATCGCCCACAACCAGCTGGCGCGCGAGGAGATCGAGCGCTGCGAGAAGAATCCGTCCGCGCGGCTCAAGCTGCGCACGCCGGTGCAGGCGCCGAAGCCGAAGAAGAAGCCGCCGCGCTACACGCCGCTCTCGAAGCGCCAGGAGCGGCCGGCGGCGATCGCCTGGCTCGTGCGCAACCATCCCGAGCTCGCCGACGCCCAGATCTGCAAGCTGCTCGGGACGACCAAGCAGACGATCGAGGCGATCCGCAACAAGACGCATTGGAACTCGAACTCGATCCAGCCGGTCGATCCGGTCGCGCTCGGGCTCTGCCGGCAGATCGATCTCGACGCGGCCGTCTCGGCGGCGGCCGAAAAGCGCCGCGCGATCGAGGCGGCGAGCGGCAAGCTGCCGCCGGCGGGCGGCGGCCTGATGCCGGTCGAGGAATCGCTCACCGCGGCGTCCGCGGCCGAGGAGCCGACGCCGACGGCGCCCAATCCCTTCGGCGACGCGCCGACGCCGGCGGAAGAGGAAGAGAAGCGGCGGGAGCCCGAGGAGATCGATCCGGACGCGCTTTTCAACCTGCCCGCGGGCGGCGGGAGCGACGATGACGAAGAGGATCCGATGAAGCCCTGAGGCGGCTCAGCCGACCGCGACCGCGCGGCCCAAGGACGCCGCCGCCGCCGAGACGCCGCCGGCGGCGCCCGGCCAGCCGAGCGCGGTCATGGCGAGCTCCAGCGTCCCGAGCGCGCCGAGGGTCGTCGGCGCGTTGTTGTGGCCCATATGCGCGATGCGGAAGCCGCGGCCCGGCGGCGTGATCCCGTCGAAGGAGATCCCGAAGGAGACGCCGCAGGTCTCGAGCGCGAATTCGCGCAGCGCGCTCTCGCTGCAGCCGTCGGGCGCGACGACCGTGGTCACGGTATCGGCGCGCTCCGCCGGCGCGCTGACATGGAACGCGACGCCGCCCTGGCTCGCCCAATGCGCGACGGCGGCGCGCACCGCCTCCGCGAGCCGGCGATGGCGGAGCCAGACCGCTTCGAGCCCTTCCTCCTTCAGGATCATGTCGAGCGCCTTGCGCAGGCCGAACAGCATCGGGAAGGGCGGCGTGCCGCAGTATTTGTGCCAGTGGATCGGGCTGAGCCGATACTCCCAGTCCCAGTATCTGGTGCGCAGATCCGCCGTCTTGCGCGCCTCGAAGGCGCGTGGGCCGGCGGCGACGAAGGCGAGGCCGGCGGGCGCCATCAGTCCCTTCTGCGAGCCGGTGACCGCGAGGTCGACGCCCCATGCGTCCATCTCGAACGGCATGCAGCCGATCGACGCGACGCCGTCGACATAGAGGAGCGCCGGATGTCCGGCCGCGTCGATGGCGGCGCGCAGATCCGGGATATGATTGACCGTGCTCGTCGAGGTGTCGATCTGCGTCGCGAGGATCGCCTTGATCTCGCCGCGCCCGTCCCGCCGCAGCCGCTCCTCCAGCGCGTTCGGGTCGACCGCGCGCCCCGAGCGCCCCTCCAGGACCTCGACCTCGCATCCCATCGCCGAGGCCATCTCGCCCCAGCCTATGGCGAAGAAGCCGTTCTCGAGCGCGAGCACGCGATCGCCGCGCGACAGCGTGTTCGCGAGCGCCGCCTCCCAGCCGCCATGGCCGTTCGAGATGTAGACGAAGCTCTCCGCCGTCTCGGTGCGGAAGATCTTCTTCATGTCGGCGAGGATGCTGAGCGTGACCTCGGTCAGCCGCTCGTCATAGATGTCCCGCGGCTGGCGGTGCATCGCCTCCAGCACCTCGTCCGGCAGCGTGGTCGGCCCCGGGATCGCGAGGAGCTTGCGGCCTTGGGAGAGGGGCATGATCGACCTCGTTCGGAGTTGAGGGAATGACGCTCGGCGCGTGATGCTCCGAAAACGCGACGGCGCTGTCCAATGAAAGCTGACGATGCGCCGCACGCGGCGACGCGACGCCGCGCGTTGCCAATCCCGCTCTCTGCGGTCAACGTGACCAAAACAAGACGACGGCGGAAAGACGAAGACGGGAGGTCGGCATGACGACATATCGCGAAGCTTACGAGCGCTGGCGCGCCGATCCGGAGGGCTTCTGGCTCGAGGCGGCGAAGGACGTCGACTGGGTGCGGCCGCCGGAGCGCGCGCTCGACGCCTCGAACGCGCCCTTCTATCGCTGGTTTTCGGACGCGACCTGCAACACGTGCTGGAACTGCGTCGACCGTCACGTCGCCGCCGGCCGCGGCGCTCAGACCGCGATCATCTACGACAGCCCGATCTCCGGCCAGAAGCGCACGATCTCCTACGCCGAGCTCCAGGAGCTGACGGCGCGTCTCGGCGGCGCCTTGAAGGCGCGCGGCGTCGTCAAGGGCGACCGCGTCGTCGTCTACATGCCGATGATCCCGGAGGCGGTGGTCGCCATGCTGGCCTGCGCGCGGATCGGCGCCGTCCATTCGGTCGTCTTCGGCGGCTTCGCGGCCAAGGAGCTCGCGGTCAGGATCGACGACGCCAAACCGAAAGCGGTGCTCGCGGCGTCCTGCGGGCTCGAGCCCGGCCGCACCGTCGCCTATAAGCCGCTGCTCGACGCCGCGATCGACATGGCGGCGCACAAGCCGGAGACGGTGATCGTCTATCAGCGCGACGAACGGCTCGCCGAGCTGACGCTCGGCCGGGATCTCGAATGGTGGGAGGCGCAGTCCGGCGTCGCGCCCGCTTCCTGCGAGCCGATCGGCGGGGCGGATCCGGCCTATATTCTCTACACCTCGGGCACGACCGGTCAGCCCAAGGGCGTGGTCCGCCATGCCGGCGGGCACATGGTGGCGCTCAAATGGTCGATGCCCAACATCTATGACGTCCGGCCCGGCGAGACCTATTGGGCGGCCTCCGATGTCGGCTGGGTCGTCGGCCACTCCTACATCGTCTACGCGCCGCTGCTGCATGGCCGCCCGAACGTAGTCTTCGAGGGCAAGCAGGTCGGCCCGCACGCCGCCG
>CAZPTD010000119.1:0-461 GCA_964588915.1 uncultured Neomegalonema sp.
GCCCGGAGGAGGAGCGGGGCGCGCCGGGCGCGCGGGGCTAGCGGGCGACGATCTCCGTCTATGCGCGCAACCGCTACTATCACGACGTGCTCAACAAGAAGCTCAAGCGGCTCGGCCGCGCCTTCATCGAGGACGCGGAGCGGATCACCGGCGCGGCGCCCGAGATCAAGGTCTTCGTCGACACGGCGCCGGTGATGGAGAAGCCGCTCGCCGAGGCGGCGGGCGTCGGCTGGGTCGGCAAGCACGCCAATCTCGTCAGCCGCGAGGAGGGCTCCTGGCTCTTTCTCGGCGCGCTCTTCACGACGCTCGCGCTGCCGCCCGATCCGCCCGAGATCGACCATTGCGGCTCCTGCCGGCGCTGCCTCGACATCTGTCCGACCGCCGCCTTTCCGGCGCCCTACCAGCTCGACGCGCGGCGCTGCGTCTCGTATCTCACGATCGAGCACAAGGGCCCGATCCCG
>CAZPTD010000119.1:471-5737 GCA_964588915.1 uncultured Neomegalonema sp.
CGATCGGCAACCGGATCTATGGATGCGACGATTGCCTCGCGGTCTGCCCGTGGAAAAAATTCGCGCGGACCGCGAGCGACGCCGCCTATTGGGCGCGCGTCGAGCTGCGCGCGCCGCGCCTGGAGGATCTCGCCGGGCTCGACGAGGCGGGTTTTCGCGCGGTGTTCTCGGGCTCGCCGATCAAGCGGATCGGGCGGAGCCGGTTTTTGCGCAACGTCTTGATCGCGATCGGAAATTCAGGCGCGCCGCGGCTCGCGGAAGCGGCCGCGCGGCGGATGGGCGACGACGACCCGCTCGTGCGCGGCGCGGCGGTCTGGGCGCTCGCGCGGCTCGATCCCGAGCGATTCGAGAAGGAGCGCGAGCGGCGCGCGGACGCGGAGCCCGATCCGACCGTGCGCGCCGAATGGCGCGGCGATCAGCGATAGACGACGACCTTGACGCGCCGCCCGGCCGGGATCGGCGCCTCGGGATCGAGGCCGTTGAAGAAGAAGAAGAACGCCTCGCGGACGCCCGGACCGTCGATGCGGCGCCGCAGCGCCTCGAAATCCTCGCCGGGACCGACGAGAGCGGTGGCGACGACGTAACGGTCGAGCAGCACCGCGTCGTCCGGGCCGACCGGTCCGATTCCGCTCTCGAGGGCGCGGGCGGCGCGCTCGGCCTCGTCGCGGCGCGCCGTCGGGTAGTAGGCGGCGAGCGCGTAGCGGCGGCGCGAGTCCTCGATGACCGCGAGACGCGCCTCCGACTCGACGCCGCCGAAGGATGTCGCGGCGCGGCCGGCGATCGCCGACAGGCCGCCGAAGGTGCGGTAGGGCCGGACGTCGAAGAGCGGCCCGGCGCCCGAGGTCGACGCGATCGAGCGATGGAGCCCGTCGCGCAGACTCGCCTCGAGGCCCTCCGCGCTCGGCGGCGCCGGCTTCAAGCGCAGCCGGATCTCGCCGTCCGCGCTCGCGAACTCGATCGCGTCGCCTTTGTCGATCAGCTCGTATCCGAGCGGCGGAACGAGAACGAGGTCGAGCGACGGCGCGACGAGGACGCCCTCGCGCAGAAGCGCGGTCAACCGGCCCGGAAAGGCGAAGCCGAGGCCTTCGATCGCGTCGAGGAAGGCGTCGGCGTTGCGGACGCCGCCGGCGGCGGACTCCGCCGGCAGAGCGTCGAGACGCTCCTCGGCGCCCGGATGCGACGCGAGATCGGAGTCGGCGCGGCGGCTGGCGCCGAGAACCCGCGTCACGCGGCGCGCCGCCGAGACGTCGTAGCCGGCGGCCGTCATCAGCTCGACGCCGCGCGCGTCGGCCTCGGTCTCGAACCGGCGACGCAGCGCCGAGCGGCGCGCATACCCGTCGCGATCGGGCGCCCGCGTCAGTTCCGCGAGAAGCTCGGGATGGCCGCGCTCGAGATGCGCGATCTCGTGCGAGAGGACCCAGGCGAGCTCCGCCTCGTCCGCCAGGAGCGCGATCAGCCCGAGCGTGATCGCGATCTCGCCGTCGGATCCGGCGGCGGCGTTGGGCGCCGGCGCGTCGACGATGACGATCCGGAGCGGCGCGTCGCCGAGCTCGGCGTGCGCGGCGATCTTCTCGGCGACGCCGAGAACATAGGCCTCGAGCGCGGCGTCTTCGTAGCGGTCATAGGCGCCCCAATCGCCGGGCGCCGCGCGCGCGGCGGCGGCCGGGGCGGAACGCGTTTCGGCCGGCGCGTCGGCGCGCAGGACGCCGCAACCGGAGAGAAGCGCCGCGGCGAGAAGCGCGACGGCGGCGGTCCGAACCGGAGCTCGGACCGCCATGGTCGATCGGCGCATGCGAACCCGCCCTTTGTCGTTCGCCGCTCCGTTCGCGGCCTCGAGCCATCGTAAGCGCCGAGCGCCGCTTCCGGAACGCGCATCGACGGTTCGGCCTCGCTTGCGCGCCCGGGCGCGGCGCGGCGATCACGGCTCGGCGCGGACGATCCGCACCCAGGCGCCCGGCCGGTCGAGCGATTCGGCGACGATGAATTCGTAGGGCGAGTTCTCGACGCGCGAGACGTAGCCGACGAGATTGTCGAGCACGAACTCGCCAGCGTCCGTCGCCACCACCAGCACCGCGTGATAGCCGATTCCGTCATGGACGACGGTGATCCGCAGCGCCGAGCGCGGCCAGCCGAGGCGGATCAGGAGCTCGCGCTTGGCCAGGACGTACTCCTCGCAGTCGCCGAACTGAAAGCCGAGGCTCCAGACGTCGCCGCCGACATCGACGCGCGGCTCGATGGCCGCGTTGACGACGCTGTTGACGCGGTCGAGCTGCCGGCGGCGCTCCTCGGTCATCACGACGGAAGCCGGACGGAGCGCGTCGCTTCCATAGGCCTTCTCCATCGCCGCCTCGATCGGCGCCAGCGCCTGCGCGGCGTGGGTCGCCGGGCAGATCTCCGGCGCTTCGGCGCAGAGCCGGCGATAGGCGTAGGGCGCCTCGACGGCTTCTGTTTCGATCAGCGCCGACGGGGTCCGCGCCGCCGGCGAGAGCCGCAGATCATGCGCCGACGGCGCGAAGGCGAAGAACGCCGCGGCGCCGAGCGCGGCCGCGGTCAGCAAGTGCCGAGTCATGGTTGAGCCCTTCATTAAGCCGATTTTTTTAGTGTTCGTTAGCTCGGAAATTGCCGCTTCCGGGTTTCAAAAGGTCTTAGAGGTATGGTGAACGAAGTATAAAACGCACAATTTTCGGTTTAGATTTTTAACATTATGGGCGTCGGCGGTTTCTATATCTAGGTCGTTCGCCGCCATTCGCGCTTATATTTTGCGACGGTAAATGTATTTTTAATCGCGTCGCCATTTTCTCGTCGCCTGTGTGGCGAAGCTTGGGCGATAGAAAGATTGAAGCCGCAGCGGATGTTTCGGGGCTCGCCGCCAGCGCCGAGGGCGGCGAGCCCGCTCTGGCGCTACTCGCCGAGCGCGTCGCGCTCGAGGTTCCGCCGCGCCATCTCGCCGGCGAATCCGCCCGGCTCGCCGTTCGGGCCTTCGGGATCGAGACGCGAGGCCTCGAGCCAGCTCGCGCGGGACGATTCGACGTCGCCGAGCGCGCGCTCCGCGGCGCCTTTCTCGAACCAGGCGAGGGCGAGCTCCGGCGCGTATTGGACGGCGCGCGTCGCGTCGGCGAGGGCGCCGTCGGCGTCGCCGGCCGAGCGCCTTGCGGCGGCGCGCAGGATCAGCGCCTCGACGTCGGAGGGATCCGACGCGATCACCGGATCCAGCGCGGCGGCCGCGTCGGCCCAGTCGCCCTCCATCGCTTCGGCCCGCGCCCAGCCGACGCCGATCCGCCGCGAGGCGCCGCCGATCTCGATCGCGGCGGTGAACGCGCGCCGCGCGAGCTCGGGCTGCTCGAGACGCAGCCACAGCTCGCCGGCGAGAACGAGCGCGCCGCGGCGGTCGTCGTCCGTGAGGCCGGCGCCGTCGACGCCGACGGCGGTCAGCTCGGTCGCGGCGTTCGCCTCGGCGCCGACGGCGATCATGGCGATCGCGCCGCAATGGCGCGCGAGCCCGCCGCCGCCGAGCGCGCGCCATTGCGCGGCGAACTCGAGCGCTCTTTCCGGCTCGGCGTTCGCGAGCGCCATGCAGCGCGCATAGCGGGCGTCGTCGTCGAGCGGCGCGGTCGTCTCTTGCGCCGCCGCGCGATCGAGCGACGCCGAGAGGCAAACGACAAGGCCGGCGGCGCGGGCCAGGGCTGCGGCGAAACGCCAGGGCGCGTGGCGGGCGCCGATGCGAAACAGTGAGGCGGCGAGCATGTCTATCTCCGCGAGGTCGAGCGCGCCGAACGGGCGCGCGGCGCGAAAGGTGAAAGCAGAAAAATGAGTCAGGCGACAGGCGCCGCAAGCGGTCGTGAGGACGCCGCGGGCTCGACGACATCGACGGACGCCGCGCCGCGCACGCTCTTTTGCTTCGGCTACGGCTATAGCGCCGAGGCGCTCGGCCGGGATCTGATCGAGCGCGGCTGGCGCGTCTTCGGCACCACGCGATCGCCGGAGAAGCGCGACCGCGTCGCGCAGACGGGCGTCGAAGCGCTGATTGACGACGATCTCGGCGCCGTCGCCGCCGCGCTCGCCCTCTCGGACTGCGCGCTCGTCTCGTCGGCGCCGGGCGCGGCGGGCGATCCGACCCTCGCGCGCCATGGAGACGCGCTCCGGCGCGCGGCGGGCGGGCTTCGTTGGATCGGCTATCTGTCGACGACGGCGGTCTATGGCGACCGCGCCGGCGGCTGGGTCGACGAGGCGGCGGAGCGGCGTCCGGCGACGGAGCGCGGGCGCCAGCGCGCGGCGGCCGAGGACGCCTGGCTCGACTTCGGCGCCGAGATCGGCGCGCCGACTCAGATCTTTCGGCTCGCGGGCATCTACGGTCCGGGCCGCGGGCCGTTCGCGAAGCTGAGAAACGGCGCGGCGCGGCGGATCGTGAAGCCGGGCCAGGTCTTCTCGCGCATTCATGTCGACGACATCGCCAGCGTGCTCGAAGCGTCGATGGCGGCGCCGGCCGCCGGCCGCGCCTACAATGTCTGCGACGACGCGCCGGCGCCGCCCTCCGAGGTGATCGCCTACGCGGCGGCGCTGCTCGGGCTCGAGCCGCCGCCCGAGGAGCCTTTCGAGACGGCGCGCGCCGCGATGTCGGAGATGGCGGCGTCCTTCTACGCCGAATCGAAGCGGGTCTCGAACCGGCGGATCAAGGAGGAGCTCGGCGTCGCGCTCGCCTATCCGACCTATCGCGAAGGGCTGACGGCGGTCTTGGCCGAGGAGGAGGCGGGCGGGCGGCTCGGGCTCTGAGCGGCCTGCTCATCGACGCTCGCGCGTCTCTTCGCTGCGGGCGGCTCGTGTCCTGGATCTGAAATTCGCTTCATCATCGCGGCCGAGGGCGTTGCGAAATTCAGATCCTTGGAGGACACGAGATGCAATAAGCCGCTCGTGTGGTTTCGGTTTCGAAATGCGCTCCGGCGCTTGCGGATGAATGCGGCGAATTTCGAAACCGCCGCACTTGACGCTCGGTCTCGCCAAGCAGAACGAACCCGGAGGCGGCGCCTGGCGGCCCGGCGCGCGGCTCCGAAGGTCGGTCAAAGACGACCGACGGTCTTGCGCTCGGCGCCCTTTTCTTCGGCGAGGAGGCAGAGCCAGTCATGTCCGACCGTCGCCGCCGCGAGCGCGGTGATCTCGGCGTGGTCGAAAGGCGGCGACACCTCCACGACGTCCATGCCGACGAGCGTGAGGCCCTCGAGCCCGCGGACGAGCTCGAGCGCCTGCCAGGAGGCGAGGCCGCCCATGACCG
>CAZPTD010000119.1:5747-11548 GCA_964588915.1 uncultured Neomegalonema sp.
TGCCGGTGCCGGGGGCGTAGGCCGGGTCGAGGCCGTCGACGTCGAAGGAGACGTAGAGCGGCGCGTCGCCGGCGCGCGCGCGGACGATGTCGAGGGCGGCGTCGACGCCGTTCCGATGGAGCCAGGGCGCGGTCAGGATCTCGAAGCCGAAATCGGCGTCGTTGAAGGTCCTGAGGCCGATCTGGGTCGAGCGGGCGACGTCGATCACGCCTTCGGAGGCGGCGCGGGCGAACATCGTGCCGTGATCGAGCCGACTTCCGTCATCCGCCCAGGTGTCGCAATGGGCGTCGAACTGAAGGAGCGCGATCGGACCGAAGCGCTTGGCGTGCGCCTTGAGCAGCGGATAGGCGACGAAATGATCGCCGCCGAAGGTCAGCATGCGCGCGCCCGCCGCGAGGATCGCGTCGGCATGCGCCTCGATCGTCGGCGCGACGGTCTCGGGATGATGCGGATCGACGAAGCAATCGCCGTAGTCGACCACGGCGAGGCGTTGGAACGGGTCGAAGCCGAAGGGAAAGGCCTTGAGCTCGGCGAGCTGGACCGAGGCGGCGCGGATCGCCTGCGGGCCGAGGCGGCAGCCCGGCCGATGCGTCGTCGCCGCGTCGAACGGGACGCCGCTCACCACGACGTCGCCGCCGGCGAGCTCGCGCGCGTAGCGTCGGCGCAGGAAGCTGAGCGCGCCGCCATAGGTCATCTCGGGCCAGCGCTCGGTCGCGCCGCTCGCGCGGAACGCCTGGTCGCCCTTCTCCGTCGCATCCGCCATCGCGCGCCTCCTTGCTCGGCCGGTCAGCCGATAGCGGGCCCGCGCGCGCCGCGCAATCGGCGCGCTCAGTGGACGCGATGGGCGAGCGGCGAGGCGGCGGGCGCGGCGCCGAGACCGAGCGCGCCTTCGATGAGCGCCCAGCTCTGGCGGGCGAAGTCGCGCGCGTCGCGGCCGCAGGGATCGGCGAGCGCGACCGCGACCGCCTCGCGCAGGCCGCCATTGATGATCGCCGCCGCGATCTCCGGGTCGATCTCCGGGTTGATCTCGCCGCGGGACTGACCGCGGCGGATGTTCTCGGCTGCGAGCTCGATGATGACGCTGCGCCGCGCCGTCTCGACGGCCGCGATCTCGGCGTCGCCGCGCAGGCTGCCGAGGATCGCCGGCGCCAGCGGGTCGGAGAAGAGGAACTCCACCACGTCGAGGAGCCGCCGGCTCTCGCGCGCGCTCCAGCTGAGGCCGGGCTCGAAGCGTCGGTTCACCACCGCGTCGTAGCGGTCGTAGAAGTCGGTGATCAGGGCCGAGACCAGCCCGGCCTTGGAGCGGAAATAGTGATAGGCGAGGCCGACCGAGACGCCCGCGCGCTTGGCGACGTCGTTCATCTCGAGATCGCCGCGCCCGGCGACGAAGGCGTCCGCCGCGGCCGCGAGAATGGCCGACTTCGCGTCGCGCGATCCTTTCACTCGCCCTCTCCGTCGTCTCCTCGGCCCGAGCCGATCCGCTCGGGTGGCATAGTATTGAATTGAATTCAATTCAAGTTCCGAACCTGTTATGATCCGGTCGGTTAGCGCATTCGCGCAGGCGATGGAGGCGAGGATGACGGACTCTGCCGCGCGCTCGGTCGCGGCGCCGTTGGCGGCGGCGCCGGAGATGTTTCGGCCCGATCCGCATGCGGCGTTCGCGCGGCTCCGGCCGCTCGCTTCCGTGGTCGATTTCGGTCGCGACGTGCCGCAGGCGATCCGCCACAAGGACGTCGCCGGGCTCATGAACGACCCGAGGACGCGCCAGTTGGAGACGGAGTCGCTCGATCTCGCCGGCGTGACGACGGGCGCGCTCCGGCGCTTCTACGAGAACAGCATGCTGACCTCGAACCCGCCCGCGCATCCGCGGCGGCGGCGGCCGGCCGCGCGCGCCTTCGCCCATAAGATGATCCAGGCCTGGCGGCCGCGCATCCGCGCTCTGGTCGGCGAGATGATCGAGGCGATGATGGCGGGCGAGGACGGACGCGAGGCGGATTTCGTCGAGGCGCTGGCCGCGCCGCTGCCGTCGCGCCTCATCGGCGAGATCGTCGGCGCGCCGGAAGAGGACGCGTCGGTCTTTCGCGAGCATGTCTACGCGATGTCGCGCGGCCTCGGCGGCTTTCGGCCCGAGGATCTGCCGAGGATCGAGGCGGCGGCGGAGCGCCTGATCGACTATGTCGCCCGGCTCCTGGAGGCGCGCCGCGCCGCGCCGCGCGAGGACTTCCTCTCGGACTATCTCGCCAAGGTCGCCGAGGGCGATCCGATGACCGAGATCGAGACCGTGATCCAGATCGTCGCCATCATCCTCGCCGGCAGCGACACGACCCGGCTGGCGCTCAGCACGCTCGTCGCCGAGCTCCTGCAGCGCCGCGAGCAGTGGGACGCGGTCGTCGCCGATCCGGCGCTCGCGCCCGGCGCGGCGCTCGAGGCGGTGCGCTTCGAGCCGCCGGTCGGCTCGATCGCTCGGGTCGCCGTCGAGCCGGTCTCGGTGGACGGGGTCGCCTTCGAGCCGGGCGCCGTCATCGGTCTATCGATCCTCTCGGCGCAGCGGGACGAGGCGGTCTATCGCGATCCGCAGAGCTTCGACGTCGCGCGGAGCGACCATCCGAAATGGAGCGTCAGCTTCGGGATGGGCGCGCATCGCTGCCTCGGCGAGGCCTTGGCGCGCGCCGAGCTCGAGGAGGCGCTCGTCGCGCTGACGCAAAGGGCGCCCGGGCTCGAGATCGTCGGCCCGCCGCCGCGGCCCAAGGGTTTCACCGGCGTGCGCGGCGCCGCGCCCTTTCGGGTCGCCTGCGCCCGGCGCTAGGCGGCGTTCCCGAGCGAATGAACGCCAAGCTTCTGGCGCAGGGCGGCGAGGCTCGCTATCAACCGGGCGCGCCCGCGCCGGAGCGGGCTCGGGCGGTCTCGGGAGGGCTTTCATGTCGGACGCGTCGTCGTCGCCGGTCCGTTCGCTTGCGCCGCGGCTCGCGATACCGCTGAGCGGCGCTCCGCTCAATCGCGCCGACAATCTGCGCGGCGACGCGGAGGCGTTGACGGCGCTGAAGACGCGGCCGGACGCGAAGCTGCTGGCCCTCTGGTCCGGCAAGCCGCTGATCGATCTCACGCCGGACGCGCCGACGCCGGCGCGGCTCGGCTGGCGCCCGATGCGCCCGGCGACCGACGAGACGATCTTTCTCGGCTTCGACGGCGCGGCGCCCTGCTTCGCCGAGACGGTGACGGCGCTCGCCGAAGACGAGGCGGCGGCGCTGGCGCTGGTCGGGTCCGCGGAGGCGACGCGGTTCATCGACCTCAGGACGATCGCCAAGGACCTGGCCTCGGCCGAGGCGGCGATCGTCGCCGAGGCGAAGTCGCTGACCGACTGGCGCTCGGCGCATCGGTTCTGCGCCAAATGCGGCGCGCCGACGGCGATGGCGCAGGGCGGCTGGCGCGCCGATTGCGCCGAATGCGGCGCCAAGCACTTCCCGCGCACAGATCCGGTCGTGATCATGCTGATGACGCGACGCGGGCCGGACGGGCTCGATCGGGTCGTGCTCGGCCGTCAGGCGGTCTGGCCGCAGGGCATGTATTCGCTGCTCGCCGGCTATGTCGAGCCGGGCGAGACGATCGAGGAGGCGGCGCGGCGCGAGGCCGAGGAGGAGAGCGGCGTCGCTTGCGGCGAGGTCGTCTATCTCGCCTCGCAGCCCTGGCCTTTTCCGTCGACCCTGATGCTCGGCGTCTGGACCGAGGCGCTCTCGGACGATCTCCAGCCGGATCTCGACGAGTTGGAGGACTGCCGCTGGGCGACGCGGGCGGAGATGCGGACGGTGCTCGCCGGCGACGGCGCGCGCCTCGGCCGCGGCGACTGGTTCGCGCCCAGGGTCGACGCCATCGCGCGGGTGCTCATCGAGGCCTGGGTCGAGGGAAGGCTCGACGGCGTGGCGGGGCCGGAGCGCGGCTGAGCCGCGCCCATCGAGCCGATCAGCCGGGCTCGCGAGAGCGGCTCTCGGCTTGCTCGTCTCGACGTTCGAGCTTGCGCTCCAACACGTCGAAGCGGGCGTGCAGCGCCGCGAGCTGGGCGGCGAGGTCCTGGGCGCGGCGCTCTCGATCCTCTTTGTCGTCGCTCTCATGCGACGATTGCATGGCGTCGACGATAATGCCGATGAAGAGGTTGAGGACCGCGAAGGTCGTGATGAAGATGAACGGCACGAAGAAGACCCAGGCCCAAGGGTAGATCTCCATGGTCGGCCGGACGACGCCCATCGACCAGCTCTCGAGGGTCATGATCTGGAAGAGCGTGTAGGCGGAGGCGCCGATGGTGCCGAACCACTCCTGCATCTCCGGCGAGGGATGCTGGCCGAAGAGCTTCGTCGCCAGCACGGCCGAGACGTAGAAGACGATGGTCAGCACGCCGACGACCGACATCATGCCGGGAATGGAGTGGCCGACGGCGGCGATGACGCGCCGAAGCTGCGGCGAGACGGAGAGGAGCCGCAGGACGCGCAGGATGCGCAGCGCCCGGAGGACCGCCGCCGGGCCGCTCGCCGGCGCCCAAGCGATCGAGACGATCGCGAGGTCGAACAGGTTCCAGCCGGAGCGGAAAAAGTCGGCGCGGTAGGCGAAGATCTTGGCGGACACCTCGATCGTGAAGACGACGAGGATCAGCGTGTCGATCGTCCGGAGCAGCGGCCCGATCGCGGCCGAGACGCTGTCGCTGGTCTCGAGCCCGAGCGTGACGGCGTTGATGAGGATCAAGGCCGTGATCGCCGCGACGAAGCGCGGATGCTCCACGATGCCGATGACCGTATTCCGAGCGTCGCCCATTCTTCTCGTCCGTTTGATGTTTCGAGCCAGCGCAGAGATAGGAGGCTGGTTTGCAGAGACAATCGGGCGACCGTCTGCGCGGCGCACGATGTTCGCTGACCACTCGACACGCGAACCGCGGCTATGCGCTATTTCCGCCAGCGAAGCTACAAGTTCCGACCTCGGCGGTTGGTGACGCCAGCGGCTGGCGACCGCCCCGCGCCCTGGGCGGTCGCCGTGCGACCACGACGGTGGAACGCTCGCGCTTCCGCCCGCTTGTCGGCCGCCGCTCCGCTCCAGCGTTTCGGCTCCGAAGGGTTCGAAGGCGCTCTGGTGTCATTTCGGCGTTCTCGGGCGTCGCGCGACGTTGGCTCAGGATCTTCTATCGGGAAGCCGTGCTGAGAGCGTCTTCGGTCAGTGCGCGTCGCCGTCCACATAGACCCAAGCGCCGGCCTCGCGGCGGAAGCGGCTGCGCTCGCGGAGCGCGCTTTTGCGGTCGCCTTGCCGATAGCGCGCGGTGAAGCGCACGAACCCGTCGTCAGGCCCGTCGAGACCGTGCTCGTGGATGTCGAGGCCGGTCCATTCGCGCCGGCCGAGATCGCCGAGATCGACGGGCCGCGTCTCGGGCGCCCAGGTCCGGAGGAGATAGGCCGCGTCGCCGCGCGCGAAGGCGCTGTAGCGCGAGCGCATGAGCTGCTCGGGCGTCTCGGCGGCGCGCTGGCCGAGATGCAGGGGCGCGCAGCAGGCGAGATAGCTCGCGCCGACGCCGCAGGGGCATTTCTCGAACATCGCCGCCTCGCGCCGTCCTCTCGGTCAGGTCCGCCGGTCCGGCGCCGCCGGATACACGCCCAAAATCTTGAGATAGCTCGAGAAGAATTGCAGCTCCTCCAAGGCGCGCGCGACCGCCGGCTCGTCCGGATGGCCCTCGATGTCGGCGTAGAACTGCGTCGCGGTGAACTCGCCGTTCAGCATGTAGCTCTCGAGCTTGACCATGTTGACGCCGTTGGTCGCGAAGCCGCCCA
>CAZPTD010000120.1:0-11541 GCA_964588915.1 uncultured Neomegalonema sp.
GCGCCCGTTCGTCGGTGCCGCCGATATACATGCCCGGCCGCTTGCGCACCGGCTCGAGCCCCTCGAGGACCTCGATCTGCGCCGCGGTGTAGTCGCTCGGCGCGGCGGCGGTCGCGCGCGCCGCCCCTCTATCGGACACCATCTCGTCCTCGCTCATTCGTCTCAATGCGCGCGCCATTCCATTGCCTCACATCTGATGTCGCTTATCTGGTAACGCTTTCTCGAGCGACACACAAGATGCCGGCGCGCACGGCCTAATTTGGGGCGGAAACGCGACTTTCGCGCATATCAGCCCATCGATCCACAGTGTTATCCACCGGCGACCAGCATCGGCGAGATCCAGGCCGCGAACTTCTCCAGAAGATCGAGATACGCCTCGCCGATCGCGCTCGCCTGCGGTCCGAGATAGGCGATCAGGAGCACGATCAACAGCGGCGGGATCACCACGGAGGCGATGGTGAAGCCGGTCATGAGCATCGCGGCGATCGCCCGCGAGCCGCCATGCTCGCCGCCGGCGCGCACCAGCCGCGCGATCCGCGACGAGAGCCGGCCCCAAACCATGAGCACCAGGCTGAAGATCGCGATCGCGAGATGCGCGAGCGTCGGCGCCAAGGTCGAGAACATCGCGACCAGAAGCCAGGCGTAGGCGCCGACGTCGCTGCGCACATCCTGAACGACGGCGACCGCGTCGAAGACCGGCTGATCCTCCGTCATGCGCACATAACCGCCCGCGGCCGCCATCGCCAGCCCGAGAAGCACGAAGAGCGTGAGCGCGATCAGGACGTCGACCGCCGTCCAGAAGAACGGGAAATGGGTTCGATCGCCGGCGAGGCCGCGCCGGAGCGCAAAGCGCGTCGCGCCGGCAGTCAGAAAGTCGAAAGCGACGTTCAGCGTCGGCAGAAACGCGAAGATGACGAAATACATCCTGAGATTGACGTCGACCGACCGCTCGCCCGCGAACCAGGCGAAGCCGACGCAGGCGACGGCGAGGTAGGCGGCGAAGAGCAGAAAGGAGACGACGGGCGAGCGGGCGGCGTCCGAGAGCGCGCGCACGCCGCCCGACGCCGCCTGCGCGACGACGATGACGACGAAGAGCGCGAGGCCGTAGCCCGCGGCGACGCCGTAATCCACGACGCCGCCGAGCGCGAGCACGCCGACGACCGCGCCGACGCCGCTGCCGATCATGAAGGCGAAGGCCCTGAGGATGGCGCCCTTCGGCCAGAAGACCCGGCCGTTCTTCACCGGCGGCGCCCAGACCGCATAGGCCAGAAGCAGCGCCAGCACGACGCCGACGGCGGCGATCGGCGCGAAGCCGAGCGTCTCGAAGAAGGTCTCCGGCAGGCCGATCCGCAAGCTGATCTCGCCGACGAGCTCCGCGACGCGGTCGCCGCTGGTCTCGCCGCCGGCGGCGGTCGTGTAGGCGTCCCAGACCAGCACCGAGGCGATCGCCACGAAGAGCCCGACCGCGAGCGCCGTCGCGCCGCGCAGCGCGCCGGCCGCCGCGACCGTGACGGCGGCGGCGAGGCTGGTGATCACCGCCGTCGACAGGAGCTCGCGCCGGCCGGTCGTGGTCTCCTGGGCGGTGGCGTTGGCCTCGATGATGGCGAAGACGCCGGTCGTGACGACGAAGACCGCGACGAGAAGCCAGCCGAACTCGCGCCATTCCCGCCCCGGACGGCTCCTCTGCGAGCGCGCCATCAACGTGAGGATCAGCGTGACGACGAGCGCCAAGAGCGCCAACAGCCGCCGCCCCTCCTCCGCTCCCGCCTCGAGGATGACGAAATCGACGCCGACGCGCGCTTCGCTGACATTGAGCGCCCAGAGCCCGAGAATGAGCGCGGCGGGATAAAGCAGCGCCAAGGTCAGCGACAGCTCGAAGAGCCGCGTGCTGAAGGGCCGCAGGCGCTCCTGGCGCACCGCCTCCTCGTTCGGCTCGTCGATCTGGCCCCAACGGCGCGCGAACTTGCGGTCGATCCAATCGAGCGCGCGCTCGAGCACCGCGCGATAGCGGTTGATGGGCGAGTTCTCCTCGAGCGCCTCGGCGAGCTCCTCGCGGCTCTTCTCGGTGAGAATCATCTGGTTGAAGTAGAAGCCGAGCGCGGTCACCAGGAGGCCGAACGCGATGTCGACGCCCTCGGTCGAGACCACGCCGGCGAACCAGTCGAAAAGTTCCGCCATTGCGCGGCCCGCTCCCTCGCCCCGGCGCGCCCGCCGCGCGCCGCATCGCCCTATCGCATCCGGGCTGGGTCGAATCTACTGCGTTTTTTCAGCCGGCGATCATGCGCGTCGCCGACGACGCGCATGGCCGCGAGCGGGAAGATGCGCGCAGCCCTTGGGGAGAGCTGCGCGCCGGCGAAGCGGCGGACAGTTACGAACCTCGTCGCCATGCGGCGATGCATTTGCGTGACGGGGAGGCCCGTCCCGCCGATACGCCTGAAGGTAGGGCTGTCGCCCTTAAGACGTTGGTCCTTCAAACACGCGCGACGCGCTAGGCGCCGATGCGCGAGGAGCACTTTCGCGCGCGGAATCCGGCGAAAAGCGTGGCGCATTGACATCAGCGCGCTCGCGCGGCGTTTGTTTTCGACACACCCGCCGCGAGGGCGGAGACGCCGCCGCGGAGGCTACGCGGCCCTCGCCGCCGCCGCGAAACGGGCGGCGTCGGCGCCCACCGCCTCGGCGCTCTTGCCCGGCTTGTAGAGCGCGCCGCCGATCCCGACGCCGACGGCGCCCGCCTTCAGAAACGCGCCGATCGTGTCGAGCCCGACGCCGCCCGTCACCACGAGCGGGATCTCTTTCGGCGTCACCGCGCGAATCGACTTCACCGCCGCGGGCTGTAAGACGTCGCCCGGAAAGAGCTTCAGCATCGACGCGCCGGCCTCGATCGCCGCGAAGCCCTCGCTCGGCGTCATCACGCCCGGCGCCGCGACCAGCCCGCGCCGGACCGTCTCCGCGACGACCGCGGGCGAGAAGTTCGGCGACACGATCGTCGCCGCGCCCGCCTCCGCCGCGCGCCCGACCTGCTCCGGCCTCAGAACCGTCCCGGCGCAGATCGCGGCGCGGCCCTGATGCGCCGAAGCGAGCGCCGCGAGCGACCGGTACGGCTCCGGACTGTCGAGCGTCACCTCGAGCGCGCGCACGCCGGCCTCGACGAGCGCGGCGCCGATCGGCCCGATCTCGTCCGGCGAAATCCCACGGAGAACCGCGAGGACCGGCGTCTCCTTCAGAGCGTCCGCGAGCGACAGCGACATGGGTCTCTCCTTAGCCGAGTTTCAGCGCCGGGATCGGCGCGCCGGGAATGTCGACCTCGACGGCGTAGAGATCGCCGGCGCCCGCGTCCGTCAGCGGCTCCGCATCGTCGCGGCCGCGCTTGGCCGAGGTGACGAAGAGCGTCCGCATCTCCGGGCCGCCGAAGGCGATCGAGGTCGGCCGCCGCGCCGGCGTCCCGACGACGCGGTCGACCGTTCCGTCGGGAAGATAGCGGGTGAGACGCCCGCCGTCCCAATGCGCGTTCCAGAGCCCGCCTTCGGCGTCGGCGGCCATGCCGTCCGGGTAGCCTTCGTCGCCGACGAGCTCCGCGAAGACCGAGACCTCGCCGAGCGCGCAGGAGGCGACGTCGTAGGGCGCCGAGAAGATCTTGCGCGTCGGCGAGTCGGCGAAATAGATCCGGTCGCCGGCCGGGCTGAAGGCGGGTCCGTTCCAGATCGTCACGTCGCGGAGCAGCGTCTTGCCGGCCGCGCCGTCGAACGCCATCAGCGAGGCGATCGGATCGGCCTCGCTCAGCGCCTTCGAGCCGAAGACGAAGCGGCCGGCAGGGTCGGTCTTTCCGTCATTCATGATCTCGGCCTCGGAGACGCTGGGCGCCGCGGCGACCGGCGCGCGCTCGGCCCGTCCGGCGGCGAAATCGAGCGCGATCTCCTCGAGCCCCTGCTCGACCGCGGCGAGGATCCGCCGGCCCGCCCGGTCCATCGGCGCGAAGCAGCCGACGCGCGCGCCGATCTCGATCCGCTGGAGCCCGTCCGCCTCCGACCAGCGCAGCAGCCGCCGCCCGATGATGTCGGTGAAGAGGAGCGCGCGCGCCTCCGGCAGCCAGACCGGCCCCTCTCCGAGTTCGCACCCGCTCGCAGCGACCCTCGGCGCCTCCGCGTTCGACATCGCCCGTCCCTCCCTCCGGCGCCGCCCGGCTTGACGCCGGGCCGAGGCGCCTGCTTTTGCTCGATCCTCGACGCATCGTTAACCGCGCGCGGCGAAGTGCGCTAGGGAGAGGCCGACCGCCGCGCGCGGCGGAAACATCAAGAATTGGAGGCGGCGCATGCTCGACGGGCGCAAGATACTGATCACGGGAAGCCATGCGGGCATCGGCTTCGCGATCGCCGAGGCCGCTGCGGCGGCGGGCGCGGAGGTCGCGATCCACGCGCGCAAGGCGACCGATCTCGACGCGGCGGAGCGGCGCTTCGGCGGGCCGGTCGCGACGGTGCTCGGCGACATCACCGCGCCGGACGCGCCGGCTCGGATCGTCGCGGAGGCGGCCGAGAAGCTCGGCGGGCTCGACGGTCTCGTCAACAACGCGGCGATGCTCACGCGCTCGACCCTCGAGGACGCGACCGCCGATCATCTCGACGCCATGATGGCGGTCAATTTCCGCGCGCCGCTCCTCCTGATCCAGGCGGCGCTGCCGCATCTCGAGGCGCGCCCAGAGGGCGGAACGGTCGTCAATATCGGCTCGATCAACGCCCATTGCGGCGCGCCGAACCTTCTCGCCTATTCGGCGAGCAAATCGGCGATGATGACGGCGACGCGCAACATCGCCGACGGGCTATTGGGCCGCAATTTCCGGATCAATCAGATCAATGTCGGCTGGACGCTCACCGAAGGCGAGATCAAGCTGCAGCGCTCCGAAGGCCAGCCCGAGGACTGGCTCGACCGGCTGCCGCCCGAATTCGCGCCGCGCGGCATGATCCTGAGGCCGGAGGAAGTGGCGAGCCACGCCGTCTTCTGGCTCTCGGATCGGAGCGCGCCGGCCAACGGCCAGGTCTACGAACTCGAGCAGTATCCGCTCATCGGCCGCAACCGGATCTCGACCCGCTCCTGACGCTCAAGCGAGGCGCCCTGCGTCCGCCCTGTCCGCCGGGCGAAGACCGAGCGTCTCGCCGCGGCGCCGCGAAGAGAGGCGAAGAGCCTCGATGAGCGAGCCGCCTACGCCAGCGCCGCCGGATGCTTGGCGAGCGGCGTGACCAGCATGTCGAGCCAAGGGAACATCGGCAAGCCGGAGAGGATCTCGTGCAGCCGATCGTTGGAGGCGACGTCGAGGACGCTGTAATTCGCCTTCTCGCCGGCGACGCGCCAGATATGCAGCCATTCGCCGCTCGCCATGAACTGCCGCTCATAGGCGAACTCGCGGGCGCGGAGGTCGGCGACCTCTTCGGCCGGCATGTCCGGCGGCAGACCGACGTCGATCCGAACGAGAAACAGCATGGCGCCCTCCTAAGGCCGATGACGGGCCCTCATCGCGCCCGCGGGAGATGACGGTTGAGCCGCCTGTTGACGCGGCCGAAGACGAACAGAATCAAGAGCGTGCCGACAATATAGAAGCCCGCCACCAGCGGATAGGGAATGAACGGGTTGAACGTCTTCTCGACCAGGTAGTTCGCGTAATAGAGCGCGTCGCCCGCTTGTTGCCGCGCCGGGAAGCTCGAGAAGAACACCAGCGTGGTCGCGTGGAAGAGAAAGACCGCCTCGTTGGTGTAGGACGGCCAAGCGAGGCGCAGCATCGTCGGCCATTGCACGCGTCGGAAGCGCTTCCAGGGCGACAGGCCGTAGGCGTCCGCCGCCTCGAGCTCGCCGCGCGGACAGGAGCGCAGCGCGCCGTAGAAGATCTCGGCCGAGTAGGCGCTGGTGTTGAGGAACAGCACCACCAGCGCGCCGAGCCAGGCCCGCGTCAGCCAGCCGGTGTCGACGCCGAGCTCGACGAAGCCGAGATCGATCGCGCCGGCCGCCTTCGGCAGCGCGACGAAGAGATAGTAGAAGAAGAAGAACTGAATGAAGAGCGGCGAGCCGCGGAAGACGAAGATGAACGTCTTCGCCGGGATCGAGGCGAGGCGGTTGTCGCTCGCCTTCATCACCGCCAGCAGGCAGGCGAAGAGAAAGCCGAGGATCACCGCGATCGCGGCGAAATAGAAGTTCCAGAGCATGCCGCCGCCGATCAGCGCCACCTGATCGCAGATGGTGATGTCCGCGGTCGGCAGGCGTCGCTCGCCGAAGCCGATCGACCGCAGCCCGTAGGCGTCGAAACTTTCCCAGCAGCTGCGCATCAGGCGCGCCTCTCGGCGCGACGGTCCGCGCGCTCCCGCCGCCGCCCGGCGGCGCCGGCCGCCGTCGCCTGTCCGCGCGCCGCCCGCTCGGTCAGCCGGGCGAATGCGATCTCGCTGACCCAGGTCAGCCCGAGATAGAAGACGAGGAGTCCGATGAAGTACCAGATCCGCCAATCGGGATGCGGATAGTCATAGGCGTTCGATTTGAACCCGCCGAGCTCGCGCGCCCAGTAGACGATATCCTCGATGCCGAGCAGGAACAGCAGCGGCGTCGCCTTCACCAGGATCTGCCAGAGATTGGAGAGGCCGGGCAGCGCGTAGACCCACATCTGCGGCAGATGCACGCGCCGGAACACCTGGCGCGGCGTCATGCCGTAGGCTTCGGCCGTCTCGAGCTGGGCCCGCGGCACCGATCGCAAGGCGCCGTCGATGACGTTGGCGGCGAAGGCGCCGAAGACGATCGAGAAAGCGAGGAGCGCGAGCGTGAAGGCGTAGATCTCGTGGAGATATTCGGGCGCCGTCGTCAGCGGCGTCTTGGCCTCGGCGCAAACCACGAACTCGGTGCCGCGATAGATCGGCTCGGTCCAGTCCGGACAGAGCAGATAATGCTGCGTCGCCTCGATCAGCTGATCGAGCGCGAGCGGCACGAAGAGGAAGAAGACGATGTCCGGTATGCCGCGAACCATGGCGGCGTAGCCATGACCGAACCAGCGCAGCGGCGGGACGCGCGAGCGCTTCGCCAAGGCGCCGCCGAAGCCGAAGAGCAGGATCAACGGCGCCGCGACCGCTAGGAGCAGAAGAACGGTGCCGAAGCTCCAGTAAAACGCCTGATGCTTCGGCGTGGTCAGGTAGCAGAGCAGCCACTCGGCGCCTTCCAGCGCGCTCGGCGTTGAGCAATCCATTCAGAACCCCGAGGCGAGAGCGCCCGAGCGCCGCTCATGACGGTCGTCCGGCCCGAACGGCCGGACGCCGTCGCGCGGTCGGCTCAGAAGTCGCCCGCTTCGCGGCCGTCGAACCACTTGGCGATCAGCTCCTGCAGCGAGCCGTCGGCCTTCATCGCCGCGATCGCCGTGTCGAAGGTCTCGCGGAGCTCGGCGTCGCTCTCGCGGAAGCCCATGCCGATGCCGTCGCCGAGCATGACGTCCTCGCCGACGAAGACGACCTCGCCCCCCGATTCCGCCACGATCGGCTCGATCACCGATTTGTCGACCAGCGCCGAGTCGGCCTCGCCCGCTCTCACCGCCGCGATGGCGTCGTCGGCGGTCGCGAATTCGAGCAGCGTCGCGCCGCTCGCCGCGACATGATCGGCCTGGAGCGTGCCGGTCTGCGCGGCGACGAGCGCGGCGGTCGCGCTCTCGTCCGCGCCCGAAAGCGCGATGTAGGCGCTCGGATCCGGCGGGAAATAGGCCTGCGTGAAGTCGATGACTTCATCCCGCTCGGCGGTGATGCTCATCCCGGCGATGATCGCGTCGTAGTTGCCGGAGACGAGGTTCGGGATGATGCCGTCCCAATCCGTCGTGACCCAGACGCATTCGAGCTCGGCGATCTCGCAGAGACGATCGCCGAGTTCGCGCTCGAAGCCGTCGACCTCGCCGTCGTCGTTGACCAAATTGAACGGCGGATAGGCGCCCTCGGTCGCGAGACGGACCGTCTGCGCATCGGCCGCGCCGACCGCGCCGGCCGCGACCAGCGCGGCGATCAGAAATTTCTTCATGATTTTCCCTTCCACTCTCGGCCCTTGCGGGCCGCGCTTCGGCGGCGAGGCGTCAATGCGACCCCGCCTCCAGGAACTTCTTCAGACGCTCGGAGCGCGGCGCCCCGAACACCGCCGATGGCGGCCCTTCCTCCTCGATCTTGCCCTGATGGAGGAAGACGACGCGGCTCGCAAGGTCGCGGGCCATGTTCATGTCGTGGGTCACGAGGATCATCGTGCGGCCCTCCTCGGCGAGGCCGCGGATGACGCGGATCACCTCCTGCTCGAGCTCCGGATCGAGCGCGCTCGTCGGCTCGTCGAAAAGCATCGCCGCGGGATCCATCGCCAGCGCGCGCGCGATCGCGGCGCGCTGCTGCTGGCCGCCGGAGAGCTGCGCCGGATAGGCCGGCGCCTTGTCGGCGATGCCGACCTTGGCCAAGATCTCCTCGGCGCGGGCGACGGCGTCCTCGCGCGAGCGCCCGAGCACCGTGACCGGCGCCTCGACGACGTTCTCGAGCACGGTCATATGCGCCCAGAGATTGAACTGCTGGAACACCATCGAGAGATTGGTGCGGATGCGCCTCAACTGCGCCGGATCGGCGGCGACGCGCCCGCGACCGCGCAGCCGCCAGGCGATCGGCTCGCCCTTGAAGAGGATCTCGCCCTCCTCGGGCGTCTCCAGCAGGTTGACGCAGCGCAGGAGCGTGGATTTGCCGGAGCCGGAGGATCCGATGAGCGCGATGACCTCGTGCTCGCGCGCCTCGAGCGAGATTCCCTTCAGAACCTCGAGCGCCCCGAAGCGCTTGCGCAGGCCCCGCACCGAGATGACCGCGTCGGGCGCCGCCCTTCGAGAAGCGTCGCCTTCCGCGCCGCGCTCCGTCGTCAAGGGCTCGTCCGTCACCGCCATCGCCGGCTCCTTTCATCAAGGCGTCACATCGCCGAGCCAGCTAAGCGTCTGTGAGCGGCCGAGCGCACGACCTCGCTTGCGCTCGGCGCCGATTTTATCGCTTTGCGAGAAAATGTCGGGCCGCGACAAGTTCTTCGGGGCGAACCTCGTGCCCGCCCGAATGCCTTTCGGCCGTCGTCTCGACGCCCTGGCCTTCGAGATAGCCGATGAGCGCGTCGGTCGTCTCCGGCGGGCAGATCGGGTCCCGCGCGCCCGAGGTGACGAGCGCCCGCTTGCCGAAGAGCGCCGGGTCGGGCGCCGGCGTCCACGGAATGAGCGGATGCATCAGCGCGACCGCGTCGAAGAGATCCGCATGCTCGAAGAGCGTCGCCGCGAGGATGTTGGCGCCGTTCGAATAGCCGAGCCCGACGACCGGACGATCGGGCGCGTCCGCCCGCCAGGCGCGGACGAAGCCCGCCATCTGCGCGACGGCGCGGGCGAGGTCGTCCATGTCGTAGACGCCCTCGGCGCGCCGCCGGAAAAACCGCGCCGCGCCGCGCTCGGAGACGTCGCCGCGCGGCGCGACGACCTCCGAGCCCGGCGAGAGCTACTCGGCGAGATCGAAGAACTGCCGCTCGTCGCCGCCTGTGCCGTGGTGGACGAAGAAGAGCGGCGCGCCGGGCGCGCCGGGCCGATGCGCGTGGACGTAAGCGTCTTTGCTCATGCGGACGCCTCGGGCTCGATCGGCTGGAGATGCTGCTCGAGGAACGGCCGCAGATGCTCGTGCTGCGTCGGCAGCTTGAGCGCCTCGCCGAGATGGGCGCGGTCCTCGTCGCGGTCGAAGCCGGGCTCGTTGGTGGCGACCTCGAAGAGCACGCCGCCCGGCGTGCGGAAATAGATCGCCCAGAAGTAATCGCGGTCTATCACCGGCGTGACCTGATACCCGGTGTCGAGCAGCGGCTGGCGCGCCTCGAGCTGCGCCGCGCGGGCCGGCACGGCGAAGGCGATGTGGTGGACCGAGCCCGCGCCCTGGCCGGCCGTCGCGATGTTCGGCGCCGCCTCGACGTCGATCACTTGCGCGCCGGCCTCGCCGGACGCGCGAAAGCGCTGGACGCCGTCGGCCTCGTCGATCTTCTCGTAGCCCATGAAGCTCAGGAGCTCGGCCATGGCGCCCGGATCGCGCAGACGCATGCTGGCCGAATGGAAGCCGCGGATGGCGACGTCCGCCGGCGTCTCCGACGCCCAGCCCGGCCGCTTGTCCTCGGCGTCCTCGACGATCGCGAGCCCGTCGCCGTCGGGCCCGGCGAAGAGGAGCCGCTTCGCGCCGAAGGCGACGTCTTCCTTGAGCCCGTCGACGCCGGCCGCCTCGAGCCGTTCGCGCCAATAGCCGAGCGCGCCCTCGGGAACCGCGAAGACGGTGGTTCCGACCTCGCCCGTTCCGGGCCGGCCGCGGCGCATGTTCGGGAACGGAAAATAGGTCATGATGGTGCCGGGCGCGCCGGTCTCGTCGCCGTAATAGAGGTGATAGACCTCGGGCGCGTCGAAATTGACGGTCTTCTTCACCCGGCGCAGACCGAGCGTCTTGGTGAAGAAGCGGTTGTTCGCGGCCGCGTCGCCCGCCATCGCGGTGACGTGGTGCAGGCCGAGGATGTTCTTGATCATGGCGGACCTCGCTGTCTCGCAGTGCGTGTCGCGCCACAAGATGATCGCTCGGCGTCCGCTCGAAAAGGCGCGGCGCGGCGCCTTACCGTTTCCGACCTCGATCCAATGATGAAATCTTGCGGTCAGATCAGCGTCAGCAGAAACGGCAGATCGACATCGACGCTGAGCCGCCCGCCGGTCAGAATCGACGTGTATTCGTTGCCGTAAATGTCGCGATACTCGACGCGGATGCCGCGCGGATCCTTCGGCACGCTCCGCGCGATGATCTGCTCGCCCGCGGACATCGGGTAGAGAATCTGCCCGCGCCGCCATTCGGGATCCGCGCCCATCTGATAGGTCACGACCGGGTCGAGCGCCGGGCCGGAGCCGATATTCTCGACGAACCAATCGTCGCCGTTCTGGCGGATGGAGAGCGTCGGCATGTTCTCGCTCTTTATGTCGATGACGGAGATGTACATCGTGTTCACCATCGCGAAGAGCGAAACGAGCGCGGCGAGCACCGAGACGCCGGGTTGCGAGAGATTCATGGCGATTGCCTCGATCCGTTGCGAGGCCCGAGCGGGCCGGATAGGTGAGCGGGAGATTAGCGCGTTGACGGGACCGCGCAGCAGGAAGGATCGACCAGATGGCGGAAAAGACGGATCCGATCGTGATCGTCGGCGCGGCGCGGACGCCGATGGGCGGCTTTCTGGGCGCGCTCAAGGGCAAGTCGGCGCCCGAGCTCGGCTCCGCAGCCATCTCGGCGGCGCTCGAGCGCGCCGGGCTCGCGCCGGAGAAGGCGGACGAGGCGATCATCGGCTGCGTGCTGCCGGCCGGGCTCGGCCAGGCGCCGGCGCGCCAGGCGGCGCTCGGGGCCGGGCTGCCGCTCGGCGTCCCGTGCGCGACGCTCAACAAGGTCTGCGGCTCGGGCATGAAGGCGGCGATGCTCGGCCATGACGGCATCGCCGCGTGGAACGCCGAGATCGTCGTCGCCGGCGGCATGGAGAGCATGA
>CAZPTD010000121.1:0-11431 GCA_964588915.1 uncultured Neomegalonema sp.
CGGGACGGATGGCCGAAACGACGGCCAGAGTGAAACCATGTCTCCGGATCACACAGAAAATGCGCGCTCGAGCGTTCCGCGAAGCGCCGCTAAGCGTCCACGCCGTCCTTCAGGGCGGCCCGAGAATCGCCGACGCGCGGCCGGCGAAGGGCGGCGCTGTAGCAATACTGTCATAGGCATTTGCTACCGGGTTCCGCCTGCGGACGACGTCCGCGCCACAACGTGTTGGAGGCGATGATGAAAAGGTTTGCAGCCGCCCTGTTGGCGAGCGCTGCGCTCGGCGCGGCGGCGCCGGCTTCGGCCCAAGAGGCCGTGACGCTCACCATTTTGCACATCAACGATCTCGACCAGATGGACGGAACCGGCGAGGCCGGCGGTCCGGCTCGCGTCGCGACGCTCGCGCGCGCATTGCGCGCCGAGAACGAGCATGTGCTCGTCACCAATGGCGGCGACGCGATCTCGCCCTCGATCCTGTCGGGATTCGACGGCGGCGCGCATATGATCGAGCTCTTCAACATGGTCGGCTTCGACGCCATGGCCCTCGGCAACCACGAGTTCGATTTCGGCCCGGAGGTCGCGGCGCAGCGCGTCGCCGAAGCCGATTTTCCGGTTCTCTCGAACAACGCGATCGAGCCGGACGGCACGCTGATCGACGGCGTCGAGGAGTCGCTGATGTTCGAGTTCGGCGACTACAAGGTCGGCATGTTCGGCCTGACCACCGAGAGCACCGAGCAGAAATCCTCGCCGGCGCCCGTCGACCTGACGGACGCCGTGGAGGTCGCGGCGGCGATGAGCGCTGAGCTGCGCGAGGCCGGCGCCGACCTGGTCATCGCGCTCTCGCACACCGATCTCGGCGAAGACGTCGAACTCATCCGCGCGGCGCAGGTCGACATCGTGCTCTCCGGCGACGATCACGATCTGCGCGTGAACTACAATGGCGGCGTTCTGCTGGTCGAGTCGGGCTCGCAGGCCGAATACGCGACGATCGTCACCGTGACGATGGAGACGGTCGAAGGCCGCAGCGGTCCGCGCTTCGTCTGGACGCCGTCGATCCAGCAGATGCACACCGGATCCGTCGAACCGGCGAGCGACGTCGCCGCCGCGGTCGCGGAATACGAGGCGCTGCTCTCGGCCGAGCTCGACATCGAGATCGGCGCGACCGAGGTCGAGCTCGACACGCGCCGCGCGACTGTGCGGAGCATGGAGACCGGCTTCGGCAACCTCGTCGTCGACGCCATGCTCGGCGCTTCGGGCGGCGACGTCGCGATCACCAATGGCGGCGGCATCCGCGCCGACCGGATCTACGACGCCGGCGCGGTTCTGACGCGCCGCGACATCCTTTCGGAGCTGCCCTTCGGCAACAAGACCATCCTGATCGAAGTCACCGGCGCGGACATCGTCGCCGCGCTCGAGAACGGCGTGAGCCAGATCGAGGAAGGCGCCGGCCGCTATCCGCATGTCGCCGGCATGAGCTTCGCCTTCGACGGCTCCAAGCCGGCGGGCGAGCGGGTCTCCGAGGTGATGGTCGGCGGCGCGCCGATCGAACTCGAGCGGACCTATCGGCTTGCGACCAACGACTATATGGGCGGCGGCGGCGACGGCTACGCCATGTTCGTCGACGCGCCGCGTCTGATCGACGAGAACGCCGGCGAGCTGATGGCGAGCCAGGTGATCCGATACATCGAGGCGGCGGGCGCGGTCGCGCCGGCGGTCGAGGGCCGGGTCACGCGTCTCGACTAAGGCGTCTGCGGCGGCCATATCGTCGCCCTCGGCCGCGAGCCTTTCGGCGCCTGCAAGCGGGGCCGCCGCGCGACGGCGTGGCGGCTCTTCGCCTCTCGGGCGGCCGATGACGGCGGCGCCACGAGAGCGCCTCGACCAGTCGGCTCGCGCCGCCCCGCTGCGCAATGGGCGGACGCGGCGGGCTCTCAAGACACTGGCGCGGGACGGCCGGCTGGAGACGGCGGGCGCCCGCGCCGCCCGACGCGTCGCCTCTCCGGCGAAGACGCGCGGCGGACCGGAGAAGGACATCAAGAAGGCGAGGAGCGTCGCGCCGACGACGATCAAAATCTCCATCGCGACGGCGCCGACGGCCGCGCCTTCGGACGGCGTGACGACGCCGAGAGAGAGGCCGCCGATCGTGAAGAGATCGGCCGGACGCCGGACGACGATGCGGGACGCGTAGACGCCGGGCCGGAACACGCTGAAAGGCGCGCCAATTGCGCGGAGACGGTCCTCGCCGGCGGCGCAAGAGCAGCTCGTCGCCTCCGGCTGCGAGACCTCCTCGAACGGCTCAATTCGGCGCTCGGGCGCCGCCCTCGACGCCATAGGCGGCCCGGGCGGCGTCGTAGGCCAGCCAGCGCGCGAGCTCCGCCGCCGTCGCCGTCGAGATCGCATGCTCCGCCGTCATCCCGGCGAGAAAGGCGACGACGCAGCGGCGCCAGACGTCGTGACGCGCCGGGATCGAGAGGAGCGCGCGCGTGTCGTCGTTGAAGCCGGCGAGATTGTGGAAGCCGGCCGTCTCGACGACGCTGTCGAGATAGCGCGCGATCCCGCGCGGGCTGTCGTGGAACCACCAGGGCGGACCGATATGCAGCGCCGGCCAGTAGCCGGCCATCGGCGCGAGCTCGCGGGCGAAGACGGTCTCGTCGAGGCAGAAGAAGATCAGCCGGAAGCCCTCGGCGGCGCCGTATTTGGCCAGGAGCGGCGTCAGCCCGCCGACGACGTCGACGCGGGTCGGGATGTCGGCGCCCTTGTCGGCGCCGCGTTCCCTGAAGAGCGCCGGGTCGGCGTTGCGCCGCGATCCGGCGTGGATCTGCATGACCATGCCGTCCTCCACGGAAAGCCCGGCCATCTCGGTCAGCATCTGGGCGCGAAAGGTCTCGGCGTCCTCCGGCGTTTGCGGTCCCATCAGCAGCCGGGTCAGGAGCGCCTGCTTCTCCGGCGGCGGCAGGTCGAGCGTGCGCGCCGTCGGCACGCCGTGATCGGTCGCCGTCGCGCCGTATCGGCGAAAGAACGCCCGCCGCGCGCGATGGGCGTCGATCATGCCCTCCCAGCGCTCGACGTCGCAACCGGTCAGTTCGCCGAGACGCGCGATCGCGTCGCGGAAGGTCGGCCTGTCCGGATCGGTGACGTCGTCCGGACGGTAGGTGGTGCGGACGCGGCCGATCAGCCCGTCCTCGGCGAGCTTCTGGTGATGCTGGAGCGGATCGAGCGCGAACTCGGTCGTGGCGATGGTCTCGACATTGGCCTTGTCGAGCACCGCCCGCGGGCGAAGATCCGGCTCCCGGAGCCGCGCGGTGATCCGCTCGTAGTAGGCGTCGGCGTTCTCCGGCCCGAGCGGCGCGTCGATTTCGAACGCCCATTGCATCGCGTGGTCGATCCAGAGCCGCGACGGCGTGCCCTCGAAGAGCGCGTAATGCGCGGCGAAGACGCGCCAGGCGGCGCGCGGCTCGGCGACCGGACCGCCATCCTTTCTGGGCACGCCGAGCGCGTCGTAGGAGACGCCGCGGCTGCGAAGGAGTCTGAGGACGTAGTGGTCCGGCGTCAGGAACAGCGAGGCCGCGTCCTCGAAGGGCGCGTTCTCGGCGAACCAGGCCGGATCGGTGTGGCCATGCGGGCTGACGATCGGCAGATCGCGGACGCCGTCATAGAGATCGCGCGCGACGGCCCGCACCGCCGAATCGGCCGGAAACAACCGGTCCGGATGGTTGAAGGCGTCGGATCCGCCCGTGTTCGACATGACCGCCTCGCTCCTCTAAATCTCCGCCGGGCCCGAAGAGAGGCGCCGCGACGCAGAGAAGGCATATCGCGCCGCCGGCCGCATGAGAAGGCGGCGTCGCCGGGTCGAGCGCGCGCCGACGGAGTTGCGCGGCGGCGCCAAACCGTTTCAATCGATCGGACAGATCGCACGCGCCGGAGCCGAATGATGCAAGAAGACGACGCGCCGCTCCTGAAGCGGCTCGAGGACGTCCCGCCCGAGGTCGAGCGGCCGGCCTATGATCCGGGCGCCCGCGGCGTCGGGATCGCGCATATCGGCGTCGGCGCGTTTCACAAGGCGCATCAGGCGGTCTACACCGACAGCGCGCTCGGCGCGGAGAGCGGCGACTGGCGCATCCGCGGCGTGAGCCTGCGAAGCGCCGGCGCGGCCGAGGCGCTCAACCCGCAGAACGGGCTCTACACCGTGCTCTTGCGCGGCGCCGAGGGCGTCGCGGCGCGGGTGATCGGCGCGATCGAGAAGGTGGTCCAGCCCGGCGACGGCGCCGACGCGGTCCTCGCCGCGCTCGCCGACCCGGCGATTCGGATCGTCAGCCTGACGGTCACCGAGAAGGCCTATGGCGTCGACCGCGCCGGAACGGTCGATCCGGCGCATCCGGCCGTCGCCGCCGATCTCGCTGCGCCGCGAAGACCGGCGGGCGTGCTCGGCGTCCTCGTCGAGGCGCTCCGGCGCCGCCGCGCGGCGGGCGTCGCGCCCTTCACCGCGCTCTGCTGCGACAATCTTCCCGAGAACGGCGCTCTGCTGCGCGCCGGCGTCCTCGGCTTCGCCGGGCGCGCCGATCCCGAGCTCGCGCGCTGGATCGAGGACGCCGTCGCCTTTCCCTCGACGATGGTCGACCGGATCACGCCGGCCTCGACCGACGCCACCTACGCCGACGCCGCGCGGCTGATCGGCCGCGTCGACCGCGCCGCCGTCGAATGCGAGCCCTTCTCGCAATGGGTGATCGAGGACCGGTTTCCGTCCGGCCGGCCGGGCTGGGAGGCCGGCGGCGCGCTCTTCGCGCGCGACGTCGCGCCCTACGAGAAGATGAAGCTCCGAATGCTCAACGGCGCGCATTCGATGCTCGCCTACGCCGGCTTTCTATCGGGCAGGCGCTATGTCCGCGACGTCATGGCCGACGACGCCCTGGCGGCGCTCGTCGCGCGCCACATCCGCGCGGCCGCCGCGACCTTGGCGCCGCTCCAAGGCATCGATTTCAGCGTCTACGAGCGCGAGCTGCTGGCGCGCTTCGCCAATCCGGCAATCGCGCATGAGACCTATCAGATCGCGATGGACGGGACCGAGAAACTGCCGCAGCGGATCCTCGCGCCGGCGCTCGAGACGCTGGCGGCGGGCGGCGACGTCCGGCCCTTCGCCTTCGCCGTCGCCTGCTGGCTCTCCTACTGCCTCGGCGAGAAGGACGGCGACGCCTACGCGCTCCGCGACCCGAGAGAGGCCGCGCTCGGCGCCGCCGCGGCGACCGGCGGCGCGCCCGGCGACGTCGCCGAAGCGATCATGGACGCCGCCGCGTGTTTTCCCGAGCGGCTCCGGATGGACCCGCGCTGGAGCGACGCGGTCGCCCGAGCGTTCGGCGCCCAGCGCGCCCACGGCGTGCGCGGCGCCGTCGCGCAGGAGGCCGCGCGGTAGGCGCGGCGTGACGACGGGCTGCGAAACGGTCGCGCGGCAGGCGCGCCCATAACCGAGAGTTATGGGCATGACTTCTCATGAATTGCCGGTTATCGCCGATTCGGCCTAAGCTCTGGCCGAGATCGCCGCAAGAGCGACGTCCCGGGAGGAGCACGATGAACATTCTGTTCATTATGTATGATCAATTGCGCTTCGATTATTTGAGCTGCGCCGGTCATCCGCATCTGAAAACGCCGAATTTCGACCGCGTCGCCAAAATGGGCGTGCGCTTCACCAACGCCTACGTCCAGTCGCCGATCTGCGGCTCGAGCCGCATGAGCTTCTACACCGGGCGCTACGTCTCGTCTCACGGCGCGCATCGGAACGGCTATCCGCTGCGCGTCGGCGAGCACACGCTCGGCGACCATTTGCGCGCCGAGGGCGTCGGCTGCTGGCTGATCGGCAAGACGCATATGGTCGTCGACGCCGAGGGCATGGCGCGGCTCGGCCTCTCGCCCGACAGCGTCATCGGCGCGCGCCAGGCGGAATGCGGCTTCGACGTCTGGATCCGGGACGACGGCCTCTGGGCCGAAGGGCCGGACGGCGCCTACGACACGAAGCCGTCGCCTTACAACGCCTATCTGAAGTCGCGCGGATATCCCGGCGACAACCCTTGGGCGGATTTCGCCAACGCCGGCGTCGTCGACGGCCAGAAGGCGAGCGGTTGGATGTTCGACAACACCGACCGTCCGGCCAACATCCGCGAGGAGGACAGCGAGACGCCCTGGCTGACCTCCGAGGCGATCCGCTTCATCGACGGCGCCGAGGCGCCCTGGTGCGCGCATGTCAGCTACATCAAGCCGCATTGGCCCTATATCGCGCCGGCGCCCTATCACGCGCTTTACGGCCCCGAGCACGTCCTTCCCGCCCGGCGCGCCGAACGCGAACGCGCGGATCCGAACCCGGTCTACGCCGCCTTCATGAACGCCGAGGTCTCGCGGGCCTTCCAACAGGACGCGGTCCGCGAGAAGGTGATCCCGGCCTATATGGGCCTCGTCAAGCAGTGCGACGACCAGCTCGGACGGCTGCTCGATCATCTCGAGGCGACGGGCCGCCTCGCCGAGACGATGATCGTGCTCACCTCCGATCACGGCGACTATCTCGGCGACCATTGGCTCGGCGAGAAGGATTTCTTCCACGAGCCGTCGGCGAAGATCCCGCTCATCGTGTACGATCCGCGCGCCGAAGCCGACGCGACCCGCGGGACGACCTGCGACGCCCTGGTCGAGGCCATCGATCTCGCGCCGACCTTCATCGAGGCGGTCGGCGGCGAGCCGCCCTTCCACATCCTCGAAGGCCGGAGCCTCGCGCCTTGGCTGCGCGGCGAGACGCCCGCTTGGCGCGATTTCGTGGTCAGCGAGTACGACTACGCGACCACGCCCGCGCGCGGCGCGCTCGGCGTCTCGTCCCGCGACGCGCGGCTCTTCATGGTCTTCGACGGCCGCTTCAAGCTCATCCACGCCGAAGGCGGCTTTCCGCCGATGCTCTTCGATCTCGAGGCCGACCCGGACGAGTTCCACGATCTCGCCCGAGACAACCGCCATAGCGCCGAGATCGCGCGGCTCTACGAGCGTCTCGGCCAATGGGGCCGGCGCATGTCGCAGCGCGTGACGCGCTCCGAGGCCGACCTCGAGCGGATGCGCGGCAGCGGCGCCCGCCGCGGGATCCTGCCGTTCATGAAAGACGGCTCGGAGGTTCCCGAAGAGTTGACGCGCGCCTATCGCGGTCCGGTCGCGCAAGACCACACCAAGGACGATCCCGAGGCCAAAGCGTGACATGAGCGACGCCGCCGACGCTTCGGGTCCCGCCTCGCCGCGCTTCGACAGAGGGCTGGCGGATCTCCTTTCCGTTCTCTTCGCCCTCGTCGTCCTGATCTACGCCGCCTCCGGCCCGATCACCGACTTCGTCCGTTGGTTCATCGAGACGACGACCGACAATTTCGAGGAGCTCTCGCGCCGCGACCAGCGCGCGCTCGTTCGCGAGCATTGGCTCGGCGGCGGCTATCGCGCCTTCGAGCGCTCCTTCCTGCTGCCGACCGGCCTGATCCTCGGCCTGCCGATCGTCTTCGCCTTGGCGATCTCGCTTCTGACGCTGCACAAGTCGCCGCGTTGGCGCTGGCTCAACTGGGCGACGACGCTCGCGGCGGTCGCCGCCTTCGTCTCGTGGATGATCAAGATCTTCGCCACCGACGGCGGGGCGCTGCCGGCGGCCGATCCGATCGACTTCGTCATGTTTCCGCTGGCGACCGCGATCACGCTCTATCTCGTGTGGCGCCTCTTCGGCGGCTTCATCGTCGCTTTCTGCCTCTTCTGGATCGTCTACTTCTTCCTGCGCGGCTATCTGCCGGAATGGACCGGCGTCCTCGCCGGATCGGAGTCGACGGTCGAGCAGAGCGTCCGAGCGATGGTGCTCAACTTCTGGGCGCAGACGGGCGGCATGTTCGGCCAGCCGCTGCAGGTCGTCTCCGGCGCCGTGCTCATCTTCATCGTCTTCGGCGCGGTGATGATGGCCTCGGGCGCGGGCGATCTCCTGATGAAGATCGCCAATCGGCTGACCGGCGGCTTCGTCGGCGGCGCCGCGCACGCCGCCGTCGCGAGCTCGGCGCTCTTCGGCACGCTCTCGGGCGCGGCGATCTCCAACGTCGTCTCGACCGGCGTGATGACCATTCCGGTGATCAAGAGATCGGGCTTCCGGCCGGCCTTCGCCGGCGCGGTCGAGGCGGCGGCGTCGACGGGCGGACAGGTGATGCCGCCGGTGCTCGGCGTCGTCGCCTTCTTCGTCGCCGGCCAGATCGGGCTCGAATACCGCTACATCGTCGTCGCGGCGATCATGCCGGCGATCTTCTACTATTTCGGCACGTTTCTGACGGTCTATTTCGAAGCGCGCCGGCAAGGGATCGGCGCGCTGCCGCCCGAGGCCCGTCCGAAGCTCACGCGCGGCGAGCTCGTCCAGTGCCTCGTCTTCGTCCTTCCGCTCAGCGTGCTGACCTACTTTCTCTTCGTGCAGCCCTCGGTGCCGAAGGCGGGCTTCTACGGCTTTCTCGCCGCCGTCGTCTCGGCGCTGGCGCTCTTTCCGGAGTTCCGCTCGCGCCGGCGGATCTGGCGCGCCTTGGTCAACGCCGGGCGGATGTCGGCGTCGATCGTGGTGATCGTGACGGCGATCGGCCTCATCGTCGGGCTGATCCAGGTCTCCGGCTTCTCCGGGCGGCTCGCGCTCCTTCTGACCCAGCTCGCCGAAGGGCCGCTTCCGATCGTGCTCGTCGTGGTGGCGCTCGGCGCGATCGTGCTCGGCATGGGCCTGCCGCCCGGCGCGACCTACTTCATCATCGTCATCGCCCTCAGCTCCGGCATCGACGCGGTCGGCGTCCCGCCGCTGACCTTGCATCTCTTCGTCGTCTTCTTCGCGGTGATGTCGACGGTGACGCCGCCGGTCGCGCTCGCCGCCTTCGCCGCGGCGCCGATCGCCGGCGCGGATCCGATCCGGACCGGCTTCCAGGCGGCGCGGATCGGCCTCGCCGGCTTCCTGATCCCGTTCGTCTTCGTCTTCCATCCGGCGGTGCTCTACAAGCTCCAGGTCCTCTTCGTCTGGTTCGGCGCCGGCGAGCCCGACAGCGCGGCGATGATCGACATCGACAGCGTCGGTTGGGGCGACTTCTTCTGGATCGTCGGCGCCTTCGTCCTGGCGATGTGGTGTCTCGCCTCGGCGCTGACCGGCCACGACCGCGCCCGCCTCGGGCCGCTGGAGCGGGCGGCGCGCGCCGCGCTCGGGCTGGTCATGCTCGCGCCTCAGCTCGAGATCGCCGCGCCGGCGCTCGTCGCCGGATTGCTGCTCATCGGACGCCACGCGTATGTTCGGCGCGTGGCGAAGCAGGCGTAGCCGATACGCCGACACTGAAAGTCAGGAGGATTGCATGAAACGCATCGCGATCGGCGCCTTGGCGGCGACGCTCTGGGCCGGCCCGTCACTGGCCCAGGACGTCACCCTCAAGATGCAGACCATCGAGCCGAGCCTCGGCCAGGCGATCACGATGGCGACCTTCGCCAACATCGTGACCGACAATCTCGACGGCGTGTCGATCGAGGTCAGCAGCGGCGGCGCCGCCACCTTGCACCAGCTCGAAGCGGGTCGCGGCAATCTCGACTTCTACATGATCTCGCCGACGATCTACGAGCTGATGAAAGGCGGCCGGGCGATGTACGCCAACGAGCCCGACGCGCCGGCGCTCTCGGAGAACGTGCGGTTGCTGATGTGGTTCCCCTACGGCCAGTACCACTTCGCCGTCCGCGGCGACAGCGACATCGTCTTCCTCGACGACATCGAAGGCGCGACGGTCTTCCTCGGCCCGCAGGGCGGCGGCGCCTACAACGCCGCCTCGCGCTGGATCGAAGCGACGACCGGGCTCGTCGCCGGCGAGGACTACGACGCGATCACCGCCAACTGGCAGACCGGCTATCAGTCCTTCGTCGACGGCAAGATCGACATGTACGTCAATGGCTGCCTCGATCCGTGTCAGCAGTTCATCCAATTCACCGAGACGGAGACGGTGCGCTTCATCGGCCCGGAAAGCCATGAAGGCGAGGCCGTGGACGCGTTTCTCGGCCAGTTCCGAGAGCGCGCCGAGATCCCGGCCGGGCTCTATGCGAACCAGGTCAATGACGGTCCGGTGATGTCGATGGACACGCCGGTCGGCATCGGCGTGCGCGCCGATCTCGACGAGGAGCTCGTCTACCAGATCACCAAGGCGTTCTGGGAGAACCTCGACAGCATCACCTCGGACGCGCCCTGGGCCGCCGGGCTCGACCCGGCCTACGCCTCGGCCCAGCGCGGCTCGGCCGCGCTCCATCCCGGCGCCGCACGCTACTATCGCGAGATCGGCGTGATCGAGCCTTGATCAGCTCGCGGGCGTCGGCGCCGCCAAGGCCCGCCGGCGCCGCTCCAGCGCGCGGCGCGTCCGCAGAGACCCCGGACGCCGAACCGGAATTTCCGCGGCGAAAAGCCGGCTAGCGGCAAATCGGCCGAACGCCGTGGACGTATCGGGACGCCCAGACTTCGACGCCGACCATCGCCTGTCCGACGTCGCAGCGCGAGACGCCGTAGCTCGCGTTCTCGTCAGGTCCGCCGAGACGTCGCGAGCGCGGGCATCGGAACCCCGCGCAGACATCCGACGTCGTCGGGCGCTGAGACGCGCGCGTCGACGAGTAAGGGAGGCACGCCAACTGAACGTTCTTGATCGCGCGCGTTCCGGGATCCCAGTAGCCGTCGAGCCCGCCAGGCAAGGTTCCGTTGTCGCACCAGACGGATTTCGGCCGTCCGCCGCCGCCGCCATGCGGGCCGACGATCGCGGCGGGCGGGATCGCCGACAGCGTGCGCAGATTGATATGCGCGCAGGCGACGGCGAGTTGATCGACGAGGGCGCCTTCTCGCCCGACGAAACCGGTCATCCAACGCCCATCGGAGCATTCGAGCCGCGCGTAGGCGCCCTCGGCGACGCCGAAAAGCGCGGGTTCGGCCGAGGCCGGCGCCGCGGCCAGCCCGAGGAACACGGCGGCCGCGCCGACGATCCGGCGGCGCGCCTTCGACTGTCCGGCCATCTCTGCTTCCCTTTCTTGGCGGCGCCGCCGAAAAGCGCCCTTCGCCGTCGCACCGCCGAGAGGCGCTTCGAACCGGCGACCGGCGAGATCGATAGCGCGATTCGCCGAAGTCGGTCGATCGAATTCGAGGCGACCATGCCGGCGATCCGCCGCGCCGGCTTTCGAGGCGCGTCGCCGATCCGAAGCGGAAGGAGCCCCCATCGGCCCACCGCCGCTATCGGTCCGACTCGCGCCAGCGCGGGTTGATCCAGGGCTCCCGGTTCGAGCGCGGAAGCGGATCGCGGCCGAGGATGTGGTCGGACGCCTTCTCGCCGACCATGATCGAGGGCGCGTTGAGATTGCCGTTGGTGATCCGCGGAAAGATCGAGCTGTCCGCGAGGCGCAACCCGTCGACGCCGAT
>CAZPTD010000122.1:0-11428 GCA_964588915.1 uncultured Neomegalonema sp.
ATGCCGCCGGCGGTCTGGTTCTTGCCCTCGCCGGCGATCGCGGCCGTGCCCGGGCCGACGATGATGTCGACATCCGGCTGGGTGTGCGGGTTGCCGGCCTTGCCGATGCCGGCGATGCGGCCGTTCTTGAGGCCGACATCCGCCTTGTAGATCCCGGTGTAGTCGACGATCAGCGCGTTGGTGATCACCGTGTCGACGGCGCCGTTCGCGACGGTGACCTGGCTCTGGCCCATGCCGTCGCGGATCACCTTGCCGCCGCCGAACTTGACCTCGTCGCCATAGGTCGCGCAGTCGCGCTCGACCTCGATGAAAAGCTCCGTGTCCGCGAGCCGGACCTTGTCGCCGGTGGTCGGGCCGTACATGTCCGCATAGGCGGCGCGGGAGATTCTGGCGGGCATCGAGGCCTCCTTTGCTTCAATCCGGGCGGCGAACGCCGTTTTCCACCTTTGCCGGCGGCCTTCGAGGCGCGCCGGACAGCATTCATGCGCGACGCCGCCGCGGCGGATGGGAGTAGAGCTTTGTCGCGCCGATGATCGTCTCGGCCGGCCCGCCGAGCCATTTCGCGAGGAGACGGCGCACGGCGAGGCGGGCGCGCTCCGCGTCGATCCTCGCGCCCTCGCCGATCAGGCGGCTCACATTGCCGTCGACGAGGTCGCGCGAGAGCTCGCCCAGCGTCGTCTCTTGGCGGAACGCCGCCGGATCCAAGTAGACGATCAACGCCGCGCCGCCGGTCAGCGCCACGCCGATCAGCATCACGGCGACCGACTGAACGACGCCGCCGAGCGGAACGAGGAAGATCGATAGGGCGTAGACCAGGGTCATCGCGGCGGCGAGCCGGCTCGGCTCGAATTTCGGGCTCATGCGCAAGAAACCAGAGGTGTATGACAGCGAGAGACCGGAGGATTTGGCGAGCGAGCGCGCGAGCGATTTCGGCGACGTTCGCCAATTCTCGGCGAGGCGGTCCGGCGGTCTCGGCGACGCCGCCGGCTGAGACGCAGGCTCGGCGTCCTGAAGCGCGCGCCGCAAGCGGTAGAACGCCATCGCCGTGGCGCATCTCGGCCCTGAGCCGAGCGCCGCTCTGGCGACGACGGCGCTCTCCAGCTCCTCGACCGTCGTCAGCGCCGCGATGTCGACGTCGCCGAGATCGATGTCGAAGCTCCGCTTGATCTCGGCGAGCGCCGGGCCGAGATCCGTCGGTCCTTCGCACAAGTGTCGGCGCGTCTGCGGACCGGCCGCGCGCATTTTGATCAGCTGGGCGATGGCGCGCGCGATCACGGCCGGCCCGTCAGCTTTCGGTCGGTCCCGAGATCGCCGCTTCGAGCCGGGCGAAACACGTCCGATCTTTCGTCGCCGGCGGCGCTCGGAGCGTTCGCCGAAGAACGCAGGCGGCGCCGGCGTCGGCCGTCCGCGTCGCTCACAGGCCGCCCATCACCTTTTGATTGAAGCCGAACACCGTTCTTCCGCCCTGATACGGGACCAATGTCACGTCGCGCTCCTGGCCGGGCTCGAAGCGCACCGCCGTGCCGGCCGGGATGTCGAGCCGCATGCCGCGGGCTTTTTCGCGGTCGAAGGAGAGGCCCGGATTGGTCTCGTAGAAATGATAGTGGCTGCCGACCTGAACGGGCCGGTCGCCGGTGTTGGCGACGGTGAGCGTCACGGTCGGCTGGCCGGCGTTGAGCTCGATCTCGCCGGCGGCGGCGACGACTTCTCCCGGGATCATTCCTCATCCTCCCAATCGCGGCGTCGGCGCGGCTTCAGCGCCCAGGCGATCACCGCCGCCAGCACCACCAGCCCGACGAGCGGCGTCGCCAAGCCCTCGGGGCCAGGCGACGGGCGCGCCGGCTGGATCAGAGTCTCGAGGCTGTTCATCGGATCGGCTCGTGGACGGTGACGAGCTTCACGCCGTCCGGAAACGTCGCCTCCACCTGGACGTCATGGACCATCTCCGGCACGCCCGCCATCACCTGATCGCGCGCGATCACATGGGCGCCGGCCTCCATCAGATCGGCGACCGTGCGGCCGTCGCGGGCGCCTTCGACGACGTAATCCGTGATCAGCGCCACCGCCTCGGGATGGTTGAGCTTGACGCCGCGGGCGAGGCGCTTGCGGGCGACCTCGGCCGCCATGGCGACGAGCAGCTTGTCCTTCTCTCTCGGCGTCAATCGCATCGCTCAGAGACTCCAGAGCTTGGGCGGCGGCGCGCCGCTGAGAACCTCGACCAGCGCCGCCGCGAGCCGCCGGAGCGGCGCAGCATCCTTCGCGACGCAGCGCACAACGAGCAGACCGTTCCACGCCGAGGCGCCGGCGTCGAGCCCTGATTCGGTTAAAATTTTCGCGGCGAGGGCGTCGCGCGCCGCATCGAGCCGGTCCTCGGCGCCCGGCGCGGCGTAGAGGAGCGTCGCGAGGGCGCGCGCGCCGTCGCCGGCGGCGGGCCGCGCGAGGCTTTCGTCGATCGGCGCGTCGAGCCGGAGCGCGTCGGCGAAGACCAGGCGCCCGCCGCGCCGAACGCGCCAGCGATCGCGGAGCGCGCCGTTTCGCACCGTCTCGCCCATGGCGCCGCGGCCGAGCGTGACGGTCTCGATCGCGAGGAGCGTCGCGTCGCCCGCCATCTCCGCCTCGAGCCGGCGCGAGAGCCGGCCGCCGTCGAAGAGGATCGTCTCCTGCGGCAGCCAAAAGAGCCGGGCGCCGGACCCGACGCTCAGGCGATTGACGATCTCGGCCGGCGCGGCGTCGACGGCGCGGTAGACGCGCTCGGCGGCCTGGGTCGAGACGGCGAGCGACGCGCCGGCCGCGACCTCGGCGCTCGTCTCGAAGCGGTCGCCGCCGGCGAGGCCGCCGGCGGTGTTGACGAGCGCGGCGAGCGGGCCGAGCGCGTCGTCGGGCGGATGGAGCTTCGGCAGGAGGCATTTCGCCGCGCCTTCCTGGCGCAGTCGGCGGAGCCGCGTCCGGCCGGCGTCGTCGAGCGCGACCGAGACGACGACGGCGCCGCGGGCGCGCTCCAGGCGCGCGGAACCGACCGCCGGAGCTGCTCGCTCGGTCATCGCGGCGGACGGCTCAGCGCAGCGGCCGGAAGGTGTAGGCGTCCTGGCCGTGCCGCGTCTCGTCGAGCCCGAAGATCTCGGCCTCGTAGTCGATGCGGAGCTGATTGCCGCGCAGCGCCTCGCGCAGCGACGCGCGCCGGAGCGCGACGGCGATGAGCTTACAGAGCAGCTCGGTCGCCTTGTAGACGACGATCGACGCGACGAAGGCGGCGACGAAGAGCCCGAAGGCGTAGCCGGCGCGCAGACCGGCGTCGGCGGCGTCCATCGGCGAGACGTCGTCGAGGCCGGCGGCGAAGCCGGCGAGGCCGAGGCCGGTCACGGCGGCGGCGCCGTGGGTCGAGACCGTGGCGAGCGGATCGTCGACGGAGAGCGTGGCGAGCAGCGCGCGGACGAGGCGGGCGGCGACGGCGCCCGCGGCGCCGATGACGAACGCGGCTTCGGGCGTCGCCACGGCCGAGGCGGGCGCCAGCGCCGCAAGGCCGGCGATCGCCGCGAAGAGAAGATCCATCAGCTCGAGATCGCGCTGGAAGAGCCATTGAGCGAGGATCGTCGCGAGAAGCCCGCCGAGCGGCGCGAGGAAGAGCGCGGCCAGGGTCGCGGCGAGCCGCTCCTCGGCCGCGAGGGCGGAGGCTATGGCGTCTTTGGCGCCGAAGAGCTGCGTCTCGCGCGCGAGCTCGCCGAGGAGCGCCGCCATCGCGACGCCGGTCAGGCCGAGCCAGATCATCATCGCGCCCTGCGCCGTCATCGGCGCGTGATGCTGCGCGTGGCTCGCGGCGACGCGGAACAGCCGGTCCTGGCCGAGATTGATCGGGTCGAAACCGTTGAAGCCGAGGCGCGGGCCGAGCATCAGCACGCCGGCGAGCGCGGCGCCGGCGCCCACGACATGGAGGCTGGCGGCGCCGGCGAAGTTCGGCAGCAGACCGTAGAGAAGGCCGCCGGGATGATCGAGCGCGAAGGCGATGAGCGGGTAGACGAGACCGGCGAAGAGCGCCGCGAAGAGCGCCGAGGCGAGCGGCGTCGCGCGGCCCGCCGTCGCCGTCGCCGCGATCGCGTAAGCGATGAGCGCCGAGCCCGTCTCGATCAACGGCGCGAGGGCCGATCCCGGCCGCGGTCCGGTCGGCTCGGGCGCGAGCGCGTCGGGCTCGGCCAGGCCGACGCCGCTGAGCTCGACGACGATCGGGCCGACGCCGTTTTGGATGTCGCGGCCGACCAGCAGAAAACTGATCGTCGCGACGCCGACGCCGGCGAGGCTTCGGTAGATCGCGGCGATGACGTTCTTGCGCGAGCCTGCGCCCGCGACGAACATCATGAAGCCGGGTTGCGCCAGCACGATCAGAAAGAGGCTGACGACCAATCCCGCCTGAAGCAGGACCCAGACGCCGGCGCTCGCGGCGCCGCTGTCGATCAATTCCACGCGTGTTTCCGCCCTCAGCGCGCCGCGTTCAGCGACGCTGCCTCAGCGTCTCGGACGCGGCCTTTTCCAATCGCCGAACATCTCCGGCGTCCATGGCGCCGCGTTTAACGCCGCCTACGGGCCCACCGTCAAGGCTGGCGGACGCGCGATCGGCGGCGCTGGGCGCGGAAAGCATCAGCATCTGAGACGCGCGCTGACGCTCCGCCGCCGAGAGCTCGAGCAAGCCGCCGAGCGGCGCCGCTGCTCCGGCGGGCTCGATCGGCGCCGCGGGATTGTCGCGTTTCGAGGCGCGGCGCGTGTCGGGCGCCTCCGCGCGCGCGCTCTCGGCCGCGCTTTCGGCGTCGTCACGAGGCGCGCCGGCGACGCCCAGCGCGGCGCGGGCGAGAAGGTCGTTGGCGAGCGGGACGTCGAAGAGCGAGCGTCGGCGGCCGCGCTCGGCGGCCGGCGCGGGGCGCGCGTCGACGAGGCGCTCGGAGACGCGCTCTTCGACGACGCGCTGCGCGCGGTTGGAGACGTAGACGGGGCGACGGCCGCTCGCGTCGGACGGGCGGCTTCGGGCGCCGAGCGTCGCGTCGCGGCGCGCGTTCGTCGGCTCCAGCTTCACGCCGGCGCGCCGCAGGAGATAGGCGAACTGATCCTTGAGCATCGGGTCGACGGCGGCGAAACGCGCCATCAGCCGGACGTCCGAGGCGGCGCGGGCGGCGGACGCGACGTTCGAAAGGGCGCCGACGAGCGCGTCGCGTTCTTCGAGGAAGAAGCGCTCCACCATCATGCGCTTGCGCACGAGCGGCGGGAGTTCGAAGGCGCGGCCGAAATCGACGCCGTCGGCGAGCACGTTGCGGCAGACGTCCAGGAACTCGAAAACGTCCCGCCGCAGCTCCGAATAGGCCGGCGCGTATCCGCCGACGCGCCCGTAGCCGGCGATCGACGCCATCTTGTAGGGTGAAAATGCGCGCAGGTCGTCAGCGAGGGCCTGCCCCAGCGCCGCGAATTGCAGCTTGACCGACATGTCGTCTCTCCGTTCCGAGCCCGTTCTGGACTGGTGGACGCCAATGCTTTTTCTGCCCGCGCTGTCGCCTCTACCGACGCTGTCGACCGCGTCGTGCTGTTATGGTGCTGACTGGAATGCGGCTCGTTCTGAAGCGACCTTATCCGCTTTGTGTCCGTGCGAGGCAATACATGTCAACCCTGCAAGCTTTAAGCCAACGGTTTTGTCGCGCGACTTGCGCCTGGCGGGCGACTGGGCGGATTTCGAAACGGCCGTCAGTTGTAAAACTGTCAAATTCGAAGGGCGCGCCGGCGCCGCCGATTCGGAGGACGAATCCGATGACTGCAACGATTGATGAGTTCGGAGAGACGCCGGAGGGCGTCGCGGGGCTCGTAACGCTCAAAAACGCTTCAGGCCTCGAGGTTGCAGCGACGAATTGGGGCGCGCGTCTGACGCGAATCGCGTTGCCCGACCGAAATGGCGTCCAAGCCGATATTCTTCTCGGATACGACAGCGCCGAAGAATATGTCGCCGCCGATCCCTATTTCGGCGCGGTCTGCGGACGCGTCGCCAATCGGATCGCGGCGGGCGCGTTCACGCTCGACGGCGTCGCCCGTCAGGCGTCGCGGAACGAAGGCGGGCATTGCCTCCATGGCGGCGAGCGCGGCTTCGACAAGCGGCTCTGGAGCCTGCGCTTCGACGCGTCGAGCGTGACCTTCGAGCGCGTCTCGCCGGACGGCGAGGAGGGCTTTCCGGGCGCGCTCGCGACGTCCGCGCGCTACGCGTTGACCGAGGACGACGCGCTCGAGATCGAGATGCGCGCCGAGACCGACGCGCCGACCCTCGTCAATCTCGCCAACCACGCCTATTGGAACCTGGCCGGGCACGGCGCGGGCTCGATCCTCGAGCATCGCCTCGCGATCGACGCCGACTTCTACACGCCGAACGGCCCGGATCTGACGCCGACCGGCGAGGTGCTGTCGGTCGCCGGGCTGGCGGTCGATTTCCGCGCGGAGAAGCCGATCGGGCGCGACATGGGCGCCTATGTCGATCCCGAGCGCGGCTACGACTGCAACTTCGCCGTCCGCGGCGCGCCGGGCGCGCTGCGCCGCGTCGCGCGGCTCTATGAGCCGGGCTCGGGCCGCGGCTTCGAGCTCTTCTCCGATCAGCCGGGCGTCCAGCTCTATGTCGGCGGGTCGCTCTCGGACGAGACCTTCATCGGCAAGGGCGGCGCCCGCTACGACCGCCATAGCGGCCTCTGCCTCGAGACGCAGGGCTTTCCGAACGCGGCGAACGTCCCGCAGTTTCCGCCGCAGCGGCTCGATCCCGGCATGGTCTATCGGCACCGGATGGTTTTTCGGTTCTTCGCGGAGTGACGATCCGGCGTCTCAGCGCGCGCCGAAGGCGGAGCGGGCGAGCACCAGGGCGGCGGCGCCGCGGGCCCAGACGGCGTCCGAGCTCTGCACGATCTCGACCGGCGTCCGGTCGACGGCGGCGCTCAGCGTGTTGGCCGCGAGCGATCGGCGCATCGCGGGCTCGAAGAGATCGGCGGCCGCGGCGCCGGCGCCCGAGAGCACCCGGAGCTCCGGTCCGAAGATGGTGATGAGGGTGGCGAGGCCGATGCCCAGCATCTCGCCGGCGCGGGCGTAGACGGCGCGGATGCGCGCGTCGCCGGCGCGGGCGTCGGCCTGGATCTCGGCGAGGGCGGCGCTCACCGCGATCGGATCGTCGACCTTGGCCGAGGCGCGGAACGTGCCGACCTCGCGCAGGATCGCGTAGTCGGCGAGATAGGCCTCGATGCAGCCGCGCTGGCCGCAGCGGCAGAGCGCGCCGCCCGGGCGGATCTTCGTATGCCCGAACTCCGCGCCGACGCCGTGGGCGCCGCGATAAAGGCGACCGGCGATGACGGCGCCCATGCCGACGCCGTGCTCGATGGTGACGACGACGAGGTCCTTGAGCCCCTTGCCGCGGCCGAACCATTGCTGGGCGAGGGTCGCGAGATTGGCGTCGTTGTCGATGAAGCAGGGCAGGCCGAGCCGCTCGGAGAAGAGGCCGGCGACGTCGATCACGCCTTCGCCGAAGACCGGGCTCCAATGGCTGAGGCCGGCGGCGGCGTCGATAAAGCCGGGCAGGCCGACGCCGACGCCGTGCAGCGCGCCGCGGTCGAGATCGAGCGCCTCGAGCGCGCCCGCGAGCGCGTCGTCGACCATCTCGGCGATGCGGTCGGGCGGCTGGCGGTCGGCCTTGACCAGCACTTCCGAGGCGCCGAGAAGCTCGCCGGCGAAGTTCGTCACCGAGACGGCGATGCGGTGCATCGAGATCTTGACGCCGGCGACGCGCGCGGCGTTCGGCCGAAGGCGGAGGTCGACTTTCGGCCGCCCGCGCCGGCCGGCGGCGTCGGTCTCGGCGCGCGCCGCTTCGATATAGCCGTCTTCGATCAGCTCCGCGGTGACCGCGGTGACGGTCGCCGGGCTGAGGCCCGTGGCTTCGGCGAGCTCGATGCGCGCCATCTGACCGCCGATGCGGAGCGCGTCGAGGATCTTGCGCCGGTTTGAGAGGTGGTCGGTCTCGGGATCGACGAGCATGGCGAGGCGGCCGCGTCAGCCGTAGGAGGTGAGCCCGGCGTCGACGGCGATCAGCTGCGAGGTGATCGCGTTCGAGGCGCTCGAGGCGAGAAAGAGCGCCGTCGGCGCGACGTCGTCGCCGACGAGCCGGCGGCGGAGATGCTGGCTCGCGAGATGGCCGGCCTCGATCTCGGGCGTGATCCAGAGCGCGAGTTGTTTCGGCGTCAGGATCACACCCGGCACGATGGCGTTGACGCGCACGCCATGCGGTCCGAAGGCGGCGCTCAGATTCCGCGTGAGGCCGGCGACGGCGGACTTCATCGCGCCGTAGATCGTGAGATCGGGCTGTCCGATCCTGGGCGAGACCGAGCCGAAATTGACGATCGCGCCCGAGCCCTGCGACTTCATCCAATGGAAGGCGCGCTGCGCGGCGAAGAACTGGTGCTTGACGTTGACGGCGACGCACCAGTCCCAGAAGTCGGGCGAGGCGGTCGCCGGGTCGTGGCGCTGGTCGTTGGCGGCGTTGTTGAGGAGAGCGTCGAGACGGCCGGCGTCGGCCTGCGCGGCGTCGATCGCGTCGGCGAGCGCCGGCGTGTCGGTGACGTCGCAGCGGCGGAAGGCGGGCGGCCGCTTCGCGCTCGCCAGCCGCTCGGCGAGCGCGCGGCCGGCGTCTTCGTCGACGTCGACGAAGTGGGCGCGCGCGCCCGGGCGCGCGGAGGCGGGGGCGGGCGAGGCGCCGGTAACGGGGGGGCCGCCGGAGACGGAGACCGTCTTTTCGGCGAGATCGGGATAAGCGGCCGCGGCCCAGGCTTCTTCGGAGGCGGTCGACGGATCGATCATGGAGGGCTCCTCGGGCGGGCGCGGCGCGTCAGGGCGCGCGGCTGAGGGTGATGCGCGCGTCGGCCGCGACGTCGCGCCAGGGCTCGGCCTCGCCGTCGGGCCAGATGACGCGAAGGCGCGCGGTCGCCGCCGCGCCGAGGCCGAAATGGGCGGGCGCCGCCGAGCCGCCGGCATGGCCGCCGCCGACGCGGAGGACGCGGCGCTGGACGCGGCCGTCGGGCGTCTCCAGCTCGAGGACGGCGCCGATCGCGGCGCGGTTCGGGCCGGGCTGCTCGAGCGAGACCGAGAGGAAACGGGCCGGCGCGCCGGTCGGGATCGCTTGGAAGAGGCGCGTCGGGCCTTCGTAGTTCACGACGACGAGGTCGAGGAGGCCGTCATTGTTGAGGTCGACCGCGGCGCCGCCGCGGCCGCGGCCGGAGAGGGCGACGCCGGCCTCGAAGCCGACCTCGACGAAGGGCTCGACGCCGAGCGCGTCGCCGCGCGGCGCGCCGAGGAGGATCGAGTCCGGGTCGAGCGCGGCGAAGTTCGGCATGTTGGAGACATTGCCCTTGACGATCCAGAGATCGAGCGCGCCGTCGTTGTTGAGGTCCTCGAACGCGGCGTGCCAGCTCGTCGAGGGCCGGACGTCGGGGCCGACATAGGGGCGATGGGCGAGCGCCTCGAGCTCGAGGCCGCGGTTCTCGTAGGCGGGCGCTCCGGCGGCGGACGGGACGAGCGCTTCGAGGCGGTTGTCGGCCATGCTGGTGGCGACGATCTCCGGCCGTCGGTCGCCGTCGAGATCCGCCGCGGCGAGGCCCATGCCCCAGATCTCGGTCGGGCGCCAGCCGTCGTCCTCGGTGAAGAGGACGGGACGCGGCGCGCCGGAGGCGCCGTCGATTTCGAAGAGCTGCTCGCCGACGCGCGGGTCGGCGTATTGGCGGTCGTTCGAGACGCGGAGCGCGACGGCGCCGTCGCCCGCCCAATCGACGAAGAGGAGCGAGAGGGCGCAGCCCGCGGGCTCGATCGGAATCGGCGCGCCGTAAGCGGTCGTGGAGGCCGGCGCCAGGAGATAGCCCGAGTCGCAATTGCCCGTCCGGTCGAGCGGGCGGTTGCGATCGACATAGGAGCCGAGCGCGAGGACCGGCAGCTCGGCGCCGTCGGGCCAGTAGGCGGCGAAGGCCGGCGTCCAATCCGGCGTCTCTGGCAGGCCGGCGGCGTCGGTCGCGTCCTCGAAGCGGCAGTCGCCGAGGCCGCGCAGGAGCCGATTGCGGCCGAAGCGCAGGAGAAGGAGGTCGGGCTCGGCGTCGGCGTCCCAGAAGAAGGCGTAGGCGCCGACGACGCCGGCGATCTCCGCCTGCGGCAGGCCGAAGGCGGCGGCCGCGTCGCGCGATTTGGCGAAGGCGATCGGCGCAACGGCGCCCGGACGCGACGGCGGCCGCGTGCGGTTGCGGTAGAGCGCCGCCGGCGCGGCGCCGCCGGCGAGAACGAGGTCGAGCAGCCCGTCGGCGTCGCAATCGAGCGCGGCGACGCCGCCGCCGACGACGAAGGCGCCGGCGTCGGGCGCGTCGAGCCCGTAGGCGTCCGCGGCGCCGAGCCGGACGCTCGCGATCGGCGCCGGCCCGTCGCGATAGGCGTGATCGAGGCCGGCGACGGCGGCCGCCTCGACATAGCGCGGGGCGTCGCGCGCGGCGTCGCGGGCGATCGCGGCGCCGGGCGCGGCGAGGGCGAGGGCGGCCGCGCAGGCGGCGCGCAGGAGCAGGCGGCAGTTATTTCGCACGGCAAAATAAATGGGCGGCGCCCATTTCTCCGTCTCCTCCCAGGGCCCGACGGCGCCCCGCGCCAAGCGGCGTTTCGCCGTGAAATCGGGCCGATTCGAGCGCTCTTCGGCGCTTTCTCGTTCGCCGCGGCGCGCGCGACCGGCGCGAAGGCGGGTCGTCTATGCGGCGCGGCGCGTTTTCTGGACGGGAAGGAGACAGCAAAGGCGTCCGCCTGTCAAATTAATTTGACAATCGAATTAATATCGCGAAGGGTGAAGGCAGGCGGGCGCAGACCTGTCGCAAGGCGTCGTGGGCGGACGTCCACGGTCGCTCAATGTAGCGTTAGTTGCCTCTAAGGGAGGAAAATATGCGGTTTCTCATTGGCGCCGCGACGGCGGCCGCCGTTTCTATTGGCGCGTTCGGCGCCGCTTTGGCCCAGGACGAGATTATCGTCGGCGTGAGCTGGTCGAATTTCCAGGAAGAGCGTTGGAAGACCGACGAAGCGGCGATGGTCGCCGCGATCGAAGCCGCCGGCGCGACCTATATCAGCGCCGACGCGCAGAGCTCGGCGGCGACGCAGCTTTCCGACGTCGAGAGCCTGATCGCGCGCGGCGCGGACGTCGTGATCGTCCTCGCCCAGGACGCCAGCGCCGTGGCGCCGGCGGTTCAGGCCGCGCTCGACGAGGGCATTCCGGTCATCGCCTATGACCGCCTGATCGAGGTGCCGGGCGCCTTCTATCTGACCTTCGACAATATCGAGGTCGGCCGCATGCAGGCGCGCGCGGTGCGCGAGGCGGCGCCGAGCGGCCTCTACGTGATGATCAAGGGCTCGCCGACCGACCCGA
>CAZPTD010000123.1:0-11219 GCA_964588915.1 uncultured Neomegalonema sp.
CACCAATGACGAGCTGCGCCAGAAATTCGTCGATCAGACCGTGCCGCAGGCCGAGCTTCTCGGCCTCTCGATCCCGGATCCCGATCTCGAATGGAACGCGGAGCGCGGCCATTACGACTTCTCCGAGCCGGATTGGTCGGAGTTCTTCGCGGTGATCAAGGGGAACGGGCCGTGCAATACCGAGCGGCTGAGCGCCCGTCAGAAGGCTTGGGACGACGGCGCCTGGTTCCGCGACGGTCTGATGGCGCACGCCGAGAAGAAGGCGGCGCGCAAGTCGGCGGAAAAGGTCGCCGCGGAGTAGCGGCGGCGGAGCATCGGTCATCCCGGACGCGCCGCGAAATTCGTCTCGCCGCGCGGATCCGGGATCCGAAGACGGCGCTGAGCCCGGATCCCGGATCTGCGCCGCATCATCATAGACGCCGCAGCGCGTCCGGGACGACGATGCGCCCGCTGCGCAGAGTGGACGAGGGACGGAAATGACCAAAAAAGAATGGCCGCTTTGGGAGGTCTTCATCCGCGGGCAGCATGGCCTCAGCCATCGCCATGTCGGCAGCCTTCACGCCGCGGATGCGCAGATGGCGATCAAGAACGCCCGCGACGTCTACACCAGGCGCAACGAGGGCGTCAGCATCTGGGTCGCGAAGGCCTCGGACATCGCCGCCTCGTCGCCGAGCGCCAAGGGGCCGCTCTTCGAGCCGGCGAACGACAAGGTCTATCGCCATCCGACCTTCTACGACATTCCGGACGAAGCGGGGCATATGTGATGGCCGCCGAGCCCTCGGCCGCGAAGGCGCCGTCGCCGGAGGAGGCGCTCTTCGAGTTCTTGCTTCGCACCGGCGACAACACGCTGGTGCTCGGCCATCGCGTCTCGGAATGGTGCGGCCACTCGCCGGTGCTCGAGGAGGACATCGCGCTCGCCAACACCGGGCTCGACCTCATCGGCCAGACGCAGATGTGGCTCGGCCTCGCCGGCGAGATCGAGGGCGAGGGCCGGACCGCCGACAACATCGCCTTTCTCCGCGACGTCTGGGACTTTCGCAATCTGCTCCTGGTCGAGCTGCCGAACGGCGATTACGGCCGCACGCTGATGCGCCAGTTCCTCTTCGACGCCTGGCATGCGCTTCTGCTCGGCAAGCTCGTCGAGAGCGCCAACGCGCGCATCGCCGAGATCGCGGCGAAGGCGCGGAAGGAGGTCGCCTATCACCTCGACCGCTCCTCGGAGATGGTGATCGCCCTCGGCGACGGCACGGCGGAGAGCCGGCGGCGCATGCAGGAGGCGCTCGACGCGCTCTATCCTTATGTCGGCGAGGCGTTTCATCCGGACGCGGTCGACGCCGTGCTGGCCGCCGAGGGCGTCGCGCCCGATCCGGCCGCCCTGCGCGCCGACTACGACGCGCTTCTCGGACGCGTGCTCGGCGCCGCGACCTTGGCCATCCCGGAAGACGTCTACGATCAGCGGGGCGGCAAGACCGGCTTCCGCCACACCGAGCATCTCGGCCATCTCTTGACGCAGATGCAGTGGCTGCAGCGCGCCTATCCCGGCGCGGCTTGGTGAGCGGCGATGGCGAACCCGAGCGTCAACGAGGTGTGGGAGTGGCTCGACGCGGTGCCCGATCCGGAGATCCCGGTGATCTCGGTCGTCGATCTCGGCATCGTGCGCGACGTCTGCTGGGACGAGGACGAGCTGGTCGTCGCGGTGACGCCGACCTATTCGGGCTGCCCGGCGACGTCGGTGATCAGCTTCGAGATCGAGAACGCGCTGCGGGCCAAGGGCGTCGAGAAGATCCGGCTCGAGCGCCGGCTGTCGCCGCCCTGGACGACCGATTGGCTCTCGGAAAAGGGCCGCGCCAAGCTCGAGGAATACGGCATCGCGCCGCCCGAGCCCGCGGGCGGTCCGAAGCGCTGTCCGCATTGCGGCTCGGAGGAGGTGCGGCGCGTCAGTCAATTCGGCTCCACGCCCTGCAAGGCGCAATGGCGCTGCGACGCCTGCCTAGAGCCGTTCGATTACTTCAAATGCATCTGAGCCACGGCGACATATGCGGCGTTTACGCGGCGCTCGAGCGACAGACCTGCCGGCCTGAAGGGCCGGCTGGCGACCGACCCGCCCCGGGGCGGTCGCCTGGGCGACCACCCCGCGGGTCGGTCGCCGGTCTTCGCTCGGCCGTTGATTGCGCTGACCATAAGAAGCTTTTCTCGATCGATGTCGGAGGCGGCGATGGCGCGGTTTCATGAATTGGAAGTCGTCGACATCCGCAAGACCATCCGCGACGCGGTGGTCGTCACGTTGAAGCCGTTGAACGGGGCCGAGGCCGAATTCGACTTCATCCAAGGCCAGTACCTGACCTTCCGCCGCGCCTTCGACGGCGAGGAGCTGCGCCGCTCCTACTCGATCTGCGCCGGCAAGGACGACGGCGTCCTCCAGGTCGGCATCAAGCGCGTCGAGGGCGGCGCGTTCAGCAGCTGGGCCAACGAGGAGCTCAAGGTCGGCGACCGGCTCGAGGCGATGGCGCCGATGGGCGCCTTCCACACGCCGATCGATCCCGCCGCCGAGAAGCACTATCTCGGCTTCGCCGGCGGCTCCGGCATCACGCCGGTGCTCTCGATCCTGAAGACGGCGCTCGCCCGCGAGCCCAAGTCGCGCTTCACGCTCGTCTACGCCAACCGCGCGATCTCGACGATCATGTTCCGAGAGGAGCTCGACGACCTCAAGGACCTCTATCTCGGCCGGCTCAACATCATCCATGTGCTGGAAAGCGAGGCGCAGGAGATCGATCTCTTCACCGGCCGCGTCGACGCCGAGAAATGCGCCGGGCTCTTCGAGCATTGGATCGATGTCGACGGCGTCTCGACCGCGTTCATCTGCGGGCCCGAGCCGATGATGCTCGCGATCGCCGAGAGCCTGCGCGCGCACGGGCTCGACGACGCGCAGATCAAGTTCGAACTCTTCGCCTCCGGCCAGCCCGGCCGCGCCAAGCGCCGCGCCGCCGCCGCCGCGACCGCCGAGGCCGGCGCGACGATTTCGGCGTCGATCACGCTCGACGGCGCGACGCGCACAGTGTCGATGAGCCGCGACACGACCGTGCTCGAAGCGGCGCTGGAGAACGCCATGGACGCGCCCTTCGCCTGCAAGGCCGGCGTCTGCTCGACCTGCCGGGCCATGGTCCTCGAAGGCGAGGTCGAGATGGAGGTCAACCACGCGCTCGAGGAGTACGAGATCAAGCGCGGCTATGTGCTGACCTGCCAATGTCGGCCGGTCTCGGACCGGGTCGTCGTGACCTATGACCAATGAGGACGAGGCGGCGATGAGCGATCAGATCGGCGGCGGCGCCGCCCCCGAAGAGACGATGAGCCTCGAGGCTTATCTCGCCCGTGGCGGCGTGCTGACCTCGCCCGACAACGCCTCGCCGCGCTATCGCGGCGAGCTCATGCGGCTGATGGCGAGCTTCGTCGACAGCTCGCTCGCGGGCTCGGCCGGCTTCGCGGACGCCATCAACGACGCGCCGGGCGTCAAGGAGCGGATCGCGGCGGCGCGGATCGTGCTCGAGAAGACCGATCACGCCGAGCGCGTGCTCCGGATCATGGGCGATTTCGGCGCCGACGAGACGCGGTACGCGCGGCGTCATCCCTGGGCCGAGCGGCTCGCCCGCGACGCCGATATCGGCGCGCCGCGGCACGTCGGCGACATGCGCCTCAACGTCTTCCGCTATCCGCTCGACGGCTGGACCGACGCGGTGACGATGAACGCGCTGATGGGCGCGGCCGTCGTCATCCAGCTCGGCGATCTCGTCCGCGTCTCCTATCAGCCGCTCGCCGAGGCCTTCCGCTTCATCCTGCCGCGCGAGACGCGCCACGCCGAGCTCGGCGTCGAGGGCCTGCGCAAGATCCTCGCCGATCCGGCCGAGCGCGCTTCCGTCGAGACGTCGCTCGCCTATTGGGCGCCGCGCGTCGCGGCGAGCTTTGGCGCGATGAAGCCCGAGCGCTTCGAGGCGCTCAGGCGCTTCGGCATCCGTCACGAGCCGAACGCGGCGCTGCTGGCCGCCTGGCGCGCGCGCTGCGCCGAGATTCTGGGCGAGTTCGGGCTCGCCCCGCCGCAGGGCGGGAGCGGTTGAAGCGGCTGTCGTCCCGGCCGAGCGTGACGCGCGCCGAGCCGGGATCCAGGGCCGAGAACCAGACGTCGAGCCCGAGCGCTCCGGATCCCGGATCTGCGCTGCGAATCGCCTCGCGCCGCGCCTCCGGGATCACGGGCGCCGAGCGAAGGGAGCCGGAACGATGAACACGAGCGAGCCGCGCCAACTGGAGAGCCGGATCTGCGGAGAATGGGTCAAGGGCGCCGGCGCGCCGAAACCGATCGCCCATGCGGCGACGGGCGAGACCGTGGCGACCATCAACGCCGACGGTCTCGATTTCGCCGCCGCGCTCGCCTATGGCCGCGAGAAGGCCGGACCGGCGCTGCGCCGCATGACCTTCCATCAGCGCGCGCTGATGCTCAAAGCGATCGGCCAGGCGCTGATGGAGCGCAAGGAGGAGTTCTACGCGCTTTCGACCGCCACCGGCGCGACGCGCTCGGACAGCTGGATCGACATCGACGGCGGGATCGGCACGCTTCTGAGCTTCGGCTCGAAGGGACGGCGCGAGCTGCCGAACACCGAGCTTCTCCTCGACGGCGAGACCGAGATCCTCGCGAAGGACGGCAGCTTCGCCGGCCAGCACGTCCTCTCGCCTTTGGAAGGCGTCGCGGTCCACATCAACGCCTTCAACTTCCCGTGCTGGGGCATGCTCGAGAAGCTGGCGCCGACCTTGCTCGCGGGCATGCCGGCGATCGTGAAGCCGGCGAGCCAGACCGCCTATTTGACCGAGCTGATGGTCCGCCGGATCCTGGAGGCGGACATCCTGCCCGAAGGCGCGCTGCAGCTCGTCTCCGGCTCCGCGGGCGACCTGCTCGACCATGTCGGATGCCAGGACGTGGTCACGCTCACCGGCTCCGCCGCGACCGGCTGGAAGCTCCGCGCGCAGCCGAGCATCGTCCGCAACTCGGTCCGCTTCACCATGGAGGCGGACAGCCTCAACGCCGCGATCCTCGGGCCGGACGCCGCGCCCGGCACGGAGGAGTTCGACCTCTTCGTCCGCGAGGTCGCGCGCGAGATGACGGTGAAGGCCGGGCAGAAATGCACCGCGATCCGCCGCGCGATCGCGCCGAAGGGCTTTGTCGAGCCGCTGATCGACGCGCTCCGCGAGCGGCTCTCCAAGACGGTGATCGGCGATCCGGCGGACGAGGCGACGCGGATGGGCCCGCTCGTTAGCCTCGCCCAGCGCGACGAGGTGCGCCAGCGCGTCGCCGAGCTCAGCGCCGATGGCGAGATCGCGCTCGGCGACCCGAACGCGGTCGCGCTCGCGAGCGGCGACCCGAACGCCGGCGGCTTCGTCGAGCCGGTTCTGCTCTATTGCGACAAGCCCTTCGCGGCGCAGGCGGCGCATGACGTCGAGGCCTTCGGGCCGGTGGCGACGGTCATGCCCTATGACGGGCCGGAAGAGGCGGTCGCGCTCGCGCGCCGCGGCCTCGGCAGCCTGGTGACGTCGGTCTTCACCAACGATCCGGCCTTCGCCCGAGAGACGGTGCGCGGGATCGCGCCGCTGCATGGCCGCGTCATGCTCGGCAACCGCCGCAGCGCCAAGACGTCCACCGGCCACGGCTCGCCCTTGCCGATGCTCGTCCATGGCGGGCCGGGCCGCGCGGGCGGCGGCGAGGAATTGGGCGGCGTGCGCGCGGTCAAGCATTACATGCAGCGCACCGCCGTCCAGGGCGCGCCGGACCTGCTCACCGCGGTCGCCGGCCAATGGATCAAGGGCTCTGAGCGCAAGGAGGGCGTCCATCCCTTCCGCAAGTCGCTCGCCGAGCTCGAGATCGGCGACAGCGTCGTCACCGCGCCGCGGACCGTGACCATGGCGGACATCGAGCATTTCGCCGAGTTCACCGGCGATACGTTCTACGCCCATATGGACGAGGCGGCGGCGGCCGCGAACCCGTTCTTCGGCGGCCGCGTCGCGCATGGCTATCTCATCCTCTCCTTCGCCGCCGGCCTCTTCGTCGATCCGGCGCCGGGCCCGGTGCTCGCCAATTACGGCGTCGACAACGTCCGCTTCGCCAAGCCGGTGAAGCCGGGCGATCAGCTCCAGGTGACGCTCGTCTGCAAGCAGATCAGCCCGCGCGAGACCAACGATTATGGCGAGGTGCGCTGGGATTGCGCCGTGACCAACCAGGACGCGGAGATGGTGGCGCAATACGACGTGCTGACCCTGGTGGCGAAGACGCGATAGGCGCGGTCTCTCGGGACCGCTCAGGCCGGGCCGGGCGACGAGGGACGAACAGTCCCGAGGAGCGGGCCCGCTCGGCGGCGTCCGCTCATCGACGCGCCCCGCGTCTCTTCGCGGCGCCTTACGCGCGCCGCAGCGGCCAAGCCTCTTGGTCGGCGAATTGGAGGAGCGCGCGGAACGGAAAGGCGCGGCGGAGCTGCGCATAGGGCTCGAGCGCTCGCGCGACGTCTTCGACGAGCGGCGCGACGGCCTCGTGCAGGCGCAGATCGCCGTCCGCGAGGTCGACCTTGCGGCGGCGTCCGTCGAGTCCGAGGAAGGTCGCGTCGTCCTCCTCGACCTCGTAGAGATCCGGGAATCCGGCGAGCCGGTGTTCGAGCAAGCAGAAGGCGAAGTCGGGACAGCTGAGCGAGTAGTCGCCGAACGCGTCGCGGCCGATCGACGGATCGCCTTCGAAGACGCCGCGCCATCGGCTTAGCTGCGCGTCGGCGCTTTCCGGCGTGTCGAGATACAGCGTCGCGATCCCGTGGAACCCGTCGACCACGAACCCGACGGCGCTCACGCGCGTCTCTGGCCGCTGCTCGGCGAAGTGTTCGAGCGCGGCGCGCGCCTCGGTCAGGAGCGGCTCGCGCATGGCGCGAAGATCGATGACGATGCTCATGGCGCGTCTCCGCAAGCTTTCGTCGGCGCCCGTTGACGGGGCCGCGCGGCGCAATGAGGGCGGCGATATCGGGCCCGGCGCGACCGAAGGCGGCGGCGGCGGCGTATCACGACGGGCTGACCTTCTCGTCGGAGACGCGTAAAGCTCACCTTGATCCTTCGCAACAACGAGGCCGCAGATGTCGTTGAAACTCGCCAAATTCGCCGCGACCGCCCTGGCGCTTAGCCTCGCGCTCGGCGCGGGCGCCGCCCAGGCCCAAGAAGAGACCGGATTCGGCTACGCCGACTTCCTGCTCGCGACCCAGGACGCCAATGGCGACGGCGTTCTCAGCCGCGCCGAGATCGGCCCGACCGGCAGCGAGAACTTCGAGGACATCGACCTCGACGGCGACGGCGCCGCGTCGCGCGAAGAGATCGCCGACTGGTATCTCAGCTACTCGAACTTCAACAACCAGAACTGAGCCGACGTCGGCGCCGGCGTCGAGACCTGTCGATCGGCGGGTCTTGACGCCGGCCGCGCGTCATCCATCTACCTACCTATCGATAGGTAGCGGGCGCTTTCATTCGAAAGGGAGCGAGACGATGGAGCTGAACGCCGATTTCTCCGAGCGCGTCGTCGTCAAGGACGCGGAGAACGATTGGAGGCCCTCGCCGATGCGCGGCGTCGAGCGCAAGATGCTCGACCGGATCGGCGACGAGGTCGCCCGCGCGACGACGGTGGTCCGCTTCGCGCCCGACGCCGAGTTCACGCCGCACACCCATGACGGCGGCGAGGAGTTCCTGGTGCTCGACGGCGTGTTCTCGGACGAGCATGGCGACTTTCCCGCCGGCAGCTACATCCGCAACCCGCCGACCTCGCGTCACGCGCCCTTCACCGAGCAAGGGACGACGATCCTCGTGAAGCTCCATCAGTTCGATCCGGCCGACCGGACGCATGTGCGCGTCGCGACGCAGCGCCTCCGCGGCGTCGCCGACGCCGAGCGGCCGGGCGTGCGCGTCTCGCCGCTCTACGCCGACGACCGCGAGGACGTCCGGATCGAGGAATGGGCGCCGGGCGCGGCGATCGCGCTCGCGGCTCCGGGCGGCCTCGAGGCCTTCGTCTTGGAGGGCGGGTTCGAAGAGGGCGGCGACGCGCTCGGCAAGCGGGACTGGCTGCGCTTGCCGCCGGGCGCTCGGCTCGACGCCGTCGCCGGCGCCGAGGGCGCGCGCGTTTGGGTGAAGACCGGTCATCTCGCCGGCCTCGCCTAATCCCATGCGGACCGATCTCCTGATCATCGGCGGCGGGCTCGCCGGGCTCGCCGTCGCGCTCGGGGTAGCGACCGAGGGCCGGGAATTCAGGCTGATCGAGGCGCGCCGGCGTCTCGGCGGGCGGATCCGTTCCGTCGCCGCGTCCGAGGGCGGCGCCAAGTTCGATCTCGGGCCGGCGTGGTTCTGGCCCGGACAGGCGCGGATGGCGCGGCTCGTCAGGACGCTCGGGCTGACGGCGTTCGCGCAGGACGTTTCCGGCCGCGGGCTCTGGCAGGAGGCGAACGGCGCCGTCCACCGCGCGCCGCCCGCTTCCGCGGCGCCGCCCGCCTTTCGCGTGGCCGGCGGGATGGAAGCGATCACGGACGGGCTGGCGGCGCGCCTGCCGGCCGAACGGCTCGGGCTCGGCGTTCGCGCGACCGGGATCCGTCGGGTCGGCGGCGCGGGCTGGCGCGGCGAGGCGGCGACCGAGGACGGCGCCGCGCGGGTTTTCGAGGCGCGCCGCGTCGTCGTCGCCTTGCCGCCGCGCCTGGCGGTCGAGACGATCGCCTTCGACGCGACGGTTCCGGAGGCGGTTCTCGGGGAGCTCCGTTCGATCCCGACCTGGATGGCCGGCCACGCCAAGATCCTCGCGGCCTATGAGCGCCCGTTCTGGCGCGAGGCCGGCCTTTCCGGCGCCGCCTTCAGCCTGCGCGGCCCGCTCGCGGAGATCCATGACGCGTCGACGGCCGATGGAAGCGCGGGCGCGCTGTTCGGCTTCGTCGGCGTCTCGGCCGAGGACCGACGCTCGGTCGGCGAGGCGGCGCTTCAGGAGGCCGCCCGAAAGCAGCTGGCCGCGCTTTTCGGCCCGCAGGCGGCGACGCCGCGCGCGCTATGGCTCGCCAATTGGTCCGAGGAGCGCTTCACTGCCGCGTCGGCCGATCGCGCGCCGCTCAGGGCGCATCCGAGCTACGGCCGCCCGCCTGCGCTCCGCGCGCTCGACGTGAAGGGTCTGGTCTTCGCGGCGACGGAGCTTGCGTCCGGGTCCGGCGGTCTCCTCGAGGGCGCGCTCGCGGCCGCGGAGGAAGCGACGCAGCGCCTCGGTTCGCCGACGGCGCGGCGCAAGCCGCGGGAGTCGCAGCGCGAGCCGCCGCCCTAGGCTGGAGTTTCGAGATTCGCCGCGTCGATCCGCAAGGGGAGGAGCGAATACCGTAAACGAGATCTCACATCGGCGTATTGACTTTATTCGCCTTGTGCGGGTTTGGCGTTCGCGGCGCCTTGGCCGCGCCCGTTCTGCGAAATTCGGATCCAGGACCCTCCTGCATCGTCGATCCGTTTGCAGCCCTTGGCGCGGCGTCGTCGCGCGACACTCGGTATGACGGCGCATGGCGATCCTCGACGTTCTTTGGGACCCGATCCTGCCGGTCTTCGCGACCCTGGCGCTCGGCTTCTTCCTCGGTCGCGTCGGCCGCGTCGGCGTCGAGGACGCGCGCGCCGTCAACCGGCTGGCGATGAACGTCTTCCTGCCGGTCATGCTCTTCGGCCTGGTCGCCGAGGCGCCGCTCAGCCGCTTCAGCCCCGGCCCGCTCGCGCTCTATCTCGGCGCCGAGGCGCTGGTCTTCGCCTTCGGCTTTCTCGTCGCGCGCCGCGTCTTCCGGCTCGAGCCCGGCGAGGCGGCGCTCCTCGCCTTCTGCGGGATCTTCGCCAACAACGCCTATTACACGCTGCCGATCGCGATCCTCGTCTATGGCGAGGCCGAGGCGCTGCCGATCACGATGATCACGCTGCTCGACACCGTCGTCGCCTTCGCCGGGATGATGGTCGCGCTGCAGCTCATCGGCGGCGGCGGCGTGAGCCTCTTGCGCGTCGGCCGCGTGGTGCTCGGCACGCCCGTCCTCCAGGCGATCCTGCTCGGCTTCGCGGTCAATTTTTCGCAAGTCCCGATCCCGGCGCCGGTCGAGACCTTCGTCGACTTCGCCGGATCCGCGGCGCCGCCGGTCGGGCTCTTCGCGCTCGGCGTCGTGTTGTCGAGCACGCCGTTTCGCGTCGAGGCGCCGGTGGTCGCCTTCTCGGCGACCAAGGTGTTTCTCTTCCCCGGCCTCGTCTGGCTCGGCCTCGCGCTCCTCGCTCCGAGCGACCCGGACCGCGACCGCTTCGTCCTCGGCTCGGCCGGCCCGTCCGGTACGATGGCGTTCAGCATGGCGCTCCTGCACGGCGTCCGCACCGAGGCGATCGCCCAGGTGATCATCTGGACCTGCGTGCTGACTCTGGTCACGTTGGCGGTGTTGGCTTGAGCAGGCGATGAGGATGGCGCGCGCCGTGGCCGACGCCGCCGTCCCGCAGGCGACGCGTCACGCGGCTTGGCCATTCTTAGATATCGTGTGACGAATAATTGATTGACCAGTCGGTCGGTTTTTGCGACCTTCCTTCGCAAGGGCGCGCCGAGAACGCGCCGCGGACGGCGCAATCGCCGCTCGGGAGGACATGATGATCTTCAAACGCAAACGCGAAGCCGACCCTTACGCCATCGAGCACGCCTCGCGCGACGAGATCGCGGCGCTCCAATTGCAGCGCATGAAGACGTCGCTGGCCCACGCCTATCAGGGCTCGCCCTTCTACAAGAAGCAGTTCGACGCCCATGGCGTCCATCCGAGCGAGCTGAAGACGCTCGCGGACCTCGCGAAGTTTCCGTTCACGGTCAAGCAGGACCTCCGCGACAACTATCCCTTCGGCATGTTCGCCGTGCCGCAGGAGCGGCTCGCCCGGCTCCACGCCTCTTCCGGCACCACCGGCAAGCCGACCGTCGTCGCCTACACCAAGAACGACATCGACGTCTGGGCCGAGGTCGTCGCCCGCTCGATCCGCGCCGCCGGCGGCCGGCCCGGCGACATCGTCCATGTCGCCTACGGCTACGGCCTCTTCACCGGCGGGGTCGGGGCCCAATACGGCGCCGAGGAGGGAGGCTGCGCCGTGGTGCCGGGGGAGGGGGGGAGCGATCGGTGGTCGAGCAGCCCCTTCCCGTGGAG
>CAZPTD010000124.1:0-865 GCA_964588915.1 uncultured Neomegalonema sp.
CCGCGCCGTCCGCTTCATCGAGGGCCCGATCTTCACGCAGCTTCTGATGCCCGACGATATCAACCGCGCCAGCCCGCGGACGCAGTCGGCGCTCCTGCAGGCGATGCAGGAGAAGCATGTGACCATCGCCGGCCAGCGCCGCGACCTGCCGGCGCCGTTCCATGTGCTGGCGACGCAGAACCCGATCGAGCAGGAAGGCACCTATCCGCTGCCCGAGGCGCAGCTCGACCGGTTCCTGCTCAAGATCGACGTGCATTATCCGGACCGCGACGCCGAGCGCGAGGTGCTGCTCTCGACGACCGGCGCCGAGGAGGCGACGGCGGCGCAGGTGATGACGGCCGAGGATCTGACGGCGCTGCAGACGCTCGTGCGGCGCTTGCCGGTCGGCGACGCGGTGCTCGAGACGATCCTCACGCTCGTCCGCAGCTGCCGCCCGCAGGAGCCCGAGGCGCATCCGAAGGCGACGGAGACGCTGTCTTGGGGCCCGGGCCCGCGCGCGGCGCAGGCGCTCTCGCTCGCGGTTCGGGCGAAGGCGCGCATCGAAGGCCGCTACGCGCCGACGCTCGGCGATCTCGCCGATCTCGCGCCGGCCGCGCTCAAGCATCGCGCCGCGCTCAGCTTCGCGGCCCGGGCCGACGGCGCGTCGCTCGACGCGGTGCTCGCCGCGGCGATCGACGACGCCGTGAACGCCGCCGCCGGCCGCGCGACGTGAGCCGTCCGCGCGCCGGGCGGACGCGCCGGATGACGCCAAGAGGAGGCGCGCTGTGAGAGCGCCGAGCAGAAGAGAGCCGAGCGGCCGCGGCGGGGCGGGCCCGCGGCCAGCCCCCCCGCGCCCCCCCCCCGGCCAGCCCGCGCGTCTCGCCCC
>CAZPTD010000124.1:875-11168 GCA_964588915.1 uncultured Neomegalonema sp.
GGCGCCGCGCTGTTCGTGCGCCTTGCTTATGCGCGCCTTGCGGCCGCGGCGTCGCGGCCCTGCGCCTTTACGCCTTGCGCCGCGCCGCCGGACTGCCGGCGCTTCTCGCCCGCGCCGAGCGTCTGGCCCTGACGATCCAGATGGGCGCCCATGGACGGCGCCGCTCCGGACCGGGCGAGACCTTCTGGCAGTATCGGCGCGCGCTGCCGGGCGATCCGGCGACGTCGATCGACTGGCGCCGCTCGGCGCGGTCCGACGCGCTTTTCGTCCGCGAGACCGAATGGGAGATGGCGCAGACGGTCTGGATCTGGTGCGACCGCTCGCACTCGATGCGCTATCGCTCCGACGGCGATCTTCCCGAGAAGGCCTGGCGCGCGGCCGAGATCGCGCTCGCGCTCACGATCCTGCTGATCCGAGGCGGCGAGCGCGTCGCGCTGGTCGGCACCGAGGCCGGAAGGCCGAATATCGGCGAGACCCAGATCCAGCGGATCGCCGCCGCGCTGATGACGCCGGACGACGAGGACTACGCCGCGCCGCCGCGTTTCGTGGCCGCGCGCGGCGGGCGCGTCGTCTTCATCGGCGACTTCTTCGCCGAGGAGTCCGATCTCGTCGGCGCCGTCCGCGCCGCGGCCGGGCTCGGGCTGAACGGGCTTCTCTTGCAGACCGTCGATCCGGCGGAGGAGAACTTTCCTTTCGACGGGCGGATCGTCTTCGAGAGCATGGCCGGCGTCCTGCGCTACGAGACCGATCGCGCCGGCGCGCTCAAGGCCGACTACGCCGCGGCGCTGCAGAAGCGGCGCGACGTTCTCGCCGAGACGGCGCGCCGCGCGGGCTGGCGCTTCCAGATCCATCGGACGCATGAGAGCGCGGCGCCGGCGCTGCTGTGGCTCGCCCAAGGCCTGGCGCAATCGATCGTCGGCGCGTCGGCCGGCGCCGCAGCGACGGGAGCTGACCGCTAATGTTCACGATCGGCGCGCTCGGGTTCCTCTCGCCCTACTTCCTGATCGGCCTCGCGGCGCTGCCGCTCATCTGGCTCCTGTTGCGCGCGACGCCGCCGCGGCCGAAGATCGAGCGGTTCCCGGGCGTCCGCGTGCTTCTCGGCCTCGACGATCGCGAGAGGACGCCGAAGCGCACGCCCTGGTGGCTCCTGCTCCTCCGGCTGCTGATCGCCACGCTCCTGCTCTTCGCTTTCGCCGAGCCGGTCTTGAACCCGAAGACCCGGCTCGCGGGCGACACGCCGATCCTCGTCGTGATGGACGGCGGCTGGGCGTCGGCGCCGGATTGGAGCCAGCGGCGCGCCGAGGCGCTCGATCTTCTCGCCCAGGCCGGCGAGGACGACCGTCCGGTCGCCGTCGTCCGCCTCGCCGAGAGCGGCCCGGCGCCCGAGAATCTCGACTTCGAGACCGCCGAGGCGGCGGCCGAGCGCGTCGCGGCGCTCGAGCCGATCGCGGCGCGGCCGGATCCGAGCCGCCTTCTGGCGGCGCTCGAAGCCGACGACGCGCCGCTCGAGATCTACTGGCTGCATTCCGGCCTCGCGAGCGGCGACGATCAGGCCGCCGAGGCGATCGGAGCGCTCGCCGAGGCGCTGGCGGCGCGCGGAGAGCTGACCTTGATCGGTCCGGAGACGCCGACCGTCGCCCTCGCGCCGCCGGCGCCGGACATCGACGGCCTGACCGTCCGCGTGCTGCGCCCGGCGCCGGGCCCCGCGGTCACGGTCGAGGTCGCCGCCTATGGACGGCCGCCCTCGGCCGAGGCGCGCGGCGCGGCCGGCGGCTTCGCGGCGGCCGAGCGCCGGCTCGCCGGCGTCGCGGTCGAGATCGCGGCGGGCGAGACCGAAGGCTCCGCCGTCATCGCCCTGCCGGTGGCGCTCGCCAACGCGGTGGACCGGCTCGAGATCGCGGGCTTCGGCCACGCCGGCGCGGTCGCGCTTCTCGACGACCGGAACCGCCGCCGCGTCGTCGCGCTCGTCGACGGCGTCGCGGAGTCGGGCGAGCTGCCGCTGCTCACGGGCGCCCATTACGTCACCGCCGCGCTCGAGCCCGTCGCCGCGGTGCGCGAGACCAGCCTCGCGGCGGCGCTCGGCCTCGCCGACCCGTCCGAGCTCACCGCCGGCGCGGCCGAAGCCGCGATCTCGACCGGCCCGAACCCGGAGGAGGAGGCGCCGGCGCCGCGCTCCTTCGCCGACGTGATCGTGCTCGTCGACGTCGCCCGCATGGACGGCGAGACCGAGCAGGCGCTGCTCGCTTGGGTCGAGAGCGGCGGCCTCCTGATCCGCTTCGCCGGGCCGCGGCTCGCCGCGCTCGCGGCCGAGCGCGCCGGTTTCGGCCGGCCGGCCGAGGATCCGCTCCTGCCGGTGCCGTTGCGCGGCGGCGGCCGGGCGCTCGGCGGCGCGCTCTCCTGGTCGGAGCCGCAGACGCTGAGCGCCTTCGATCCGGACTCGCCCTTCGCCGGCATCGACGTCTCCGACGAGGTCACGGTGACGCGCCAGGTGCTCGCCCAGCCCGGCCCGGGCCTTTCAGAGCTCGTTTGGGCCGCGCTCGAGGACGGTACGCCGCTCGTCACGTCGCGCCCGCTCGGCGCCGGCCGGATCGTCCTTTTCCACACCACGGCGGCGCCAGGCTGGTCGTCGCTGCCGCTTTCCGGAGTGTTCGTTGAGATGTTGGATCGCATGGTCGCCTCGGCGCCCGCTCTCTCGCGCGGCGTCGCGCAGCTCGCCGAAGACGATCGCGTCTGGCGTCCCGCGCGCACCCTCGACGGCTTCGGGGCCCTCGTCCCGGCCGAGGAGGCTCCGCCGCCGATTCCCGGCGACACGCTCGAGGCGGCGCTCGCGGTCGGCGCGGCGCCGGAGGCGCCGGCGGGCTACTACGCGACCCAGGACGAGGACGGCGCCGAGCGCGTGCTCGCCGTGTCCGCGGTCGGGGCCGAGACGGCGATCGGTCCGCGGCCGGAGGCGCCGGCCGGCGCGGTCGAGCGGACGATCGCGACGACGGCCGAGACGGTGCTGAAGGCGCCGCTCCTGGCGGCGGCGCTGGCGCTCTTTCTCTTCGACGCGCTCGTGGCGATGGCGCTCGCCGGCCGCCTGCGCGGCGCCGGACGCCGCGCCGCGAGCCTCGCCTGCGCCGCGCTCTTGGGCGGCGCCCTGGCGGCGACGGCGTCGCCGGCCGCGGCGCAGGAGACCGTCCCGGCGCCGCCGACGAACGCGGAGGCCGCCGACGACGCCGTCATCGACCCGGCGGCGCAGCGCGCGGCGCTCGACAGCGTGCTCGCCTATGTGATCACCGGCGACGAGGAGGTCGACCGCGCGAGCGCCGGCGGCCTTCTCGGCTTATCGGCGACGCTCTTCGCGCGCACCGCGGTCGAGCCCGGCGAGCCGGCCGGCGTCAATCTCGAGACCGACGATCTCGCGGTCTACTCGCTCATCTACTGGCCGATCACCGCGGATCAGCCCGATCTCTCCGACGCCGCCGTGCGCAAGCTCAACGCCTATATCCGCACCGGCGGCATGCTGCTCGTCGACACGCAGGACGCGCATCGGACCTTCAGCTCGGGCGAGGGGCCGAACGCCGAGCATCTCAGGCGCCTCATCGGCCGTCTCGACCTGCCGCCGCTCGAGCCGCTGCCGGCGGATCATGTGGCGACGCGCACCTTCTATCTCATCGAGAGCGCGCCCGGGCGTTGGGGCGACGCCACCGTCTGGGTCGCCGCGGGCGGCGGCGGTCAGCTCGTGACGTCGCGGGCGCAGGGCGAGCCGACGCCGCTCGTCAATGACGGCGTGTCGCCGATCATCATCGGCTCGGTCGATTGGGCCGGCGCCTGGGCGGTCGACGATTTCAACGCGCCGCTCTATCCGCTCGGGCGCGGCGTCTCGCGCGAGGACGCCTACCGCTTCGGCGTCAACGTCGTGATCTACGCCTATACCGGCAACTACAAGACCGACCAGGTCCACATCCGAGAGGTGCTCGACCGCGTCGGCGGGCGCAGTCTCGAAAACTGAGCGCCGCGTCGGCGCCGCTGGTCTCCCGAAGACGACGTGAAAGTGGCGGATCATGAGTGACATTTCGGACATCGTGGCGCGGCCGCTCTTGCCGATCGAGGCGATCTGGGCGCTCGGCGCCCTGGCGCTGCTCCTGGCGGTGCTCGGCCTGCGTCGCCGGCTGAAAGGGGCGTGGCTCCGCATCGGCGCCGCCGCGGCGCTCCTCGCGGCGCTGCTCGATCCGGCGCTCGTCAGCGAGGATCGCGAGCCGCTCTCGGACATCGCCGTCATCGTCGTCGACGAGAGCGCGAGCCAGACGATCGAGGACCGCGCCGAGACCGCGCGCGCCGCGCGCGAGGCGCTGCTCGCGCAGCTCCGGGCCGAGAACGAGGGCGAGCCGGTTCCGCTCGAGATCCGCGTCGTCGCGGCGCCGGGCGATCCCGAAGACGGCACGCGCCTGCTCACCGTCCTCGCCGAAGCGACCGAGGACATCGCGCGCGACCGGTTCGCCGGCGCCGTCCTGATCACCGACGGCGCGGTCGTCGACGCCGATCTCGGCCCGCCGCTCGCGGCGCTCGCCTCCGAGGAGAGCGGCGGCGAAAGCGACGCCGCCGTCGCGCCGGTCCATGTGCTCGTCACCGGCCGCCCGGACGAATACGACCGCCGGCTCGTCATCGAGGCGACGCCGAGCTTCGGCATCGTCGACGAGGCGGCGACGCTCCGCTACCGGGTCTCGGACGACGGCGACGCGCCGGAGCTCGCCCGGGCGCCCGCGCTCGAAGTCTATGTCGACGGCGAGCTCTACCGCCGCGAGGCGCCGCGCGTCGGCGCGTTGACCGATCTCGACATCCCGATCACGCATGCCGGCCGCACCGTGGTCGAGCTCCGCCTGGCGGCGGTTCCCGGCGAGCTGACCACGCGCAACAACGTCGCCGCCTTCTCGATCAACGGCGTGCGCGACCGGCTGAAGGTGCTGCTCGTCTCCGGCGAGCCGCATCCCGGCGAGCGCACTTGGCGCAATCTTCTGAAGGCGGATCCGTCCGTCGAGCTCGTGCATTTCACGATCCTGAAGCCGCCCGAGAAGGACGACGGCGCGCCGCCGAACGAGCTCGCTCTGATCGAGTTTCCGACCTATCAGCTGTTCGAGGAGACGCTCGACAGCTTCCATCTCATCATTTTCGACCGGTTTCAGGACCGGCCGCGCGTGCTGCGCTCGCGCTATATCGAGAACATCGCCAATTTCGTCAGCGAGCGCGGCCGGGCGGTGCTGGTCTCGACCGGGCCGGCCTTCGCCGGTCCGCAGAGCATGGCCTGGACGCCGCTCGGCGGCGTTCTGCCGGCGACGCCGACGGGCCGCGTCGTCGAGGGCGCCTTCCGGCCGTCGCCGACCGTGCTCGGCGATCGCCATCCGGTGACGCGCGCGCTCGAGGGCCGCGGCGCGCCGGGCGCCGGCCCGGAATGGGGCCGTTGGTTCCGCCGCCTCGAGGTCGAGGCGCGATCGGGCGACATTCTGATGGAGGCGCCCGAGGGCGGGCCGCTGATCATTCTCGACCGGGTCGGCGACGGCCGGGTCGCGCTCATCGCGTCCGACCACACCTGGCTCTGGGCGCGCGGCTACGACGGCGGCGGGCCGCAGGCCGAGCTCCTGCGCCGCACCGTGCATTGGCTGATGAAGGAGCCGGAGCTCGAAGAGGACGCGCTGACCGCCGAGCCGGCGCCCGGCGGCTTCCTGGTCACGCGCCGGTCCTTGATCGAGGGCGACAAGACGGTCGTGATGACGCCGCCGCGCGACGCGGAGACGGTCGAGCCCGCCGCCGACGCCTCCGCGCCGCGGCCGAACGCGCCCGGCGACGAGATCGAGATCGCGCTCGAGGAGATCGAGCCCGGCGTCTGGACCGCCTTCGTCGCGACCGAGGCGCTCGGCGTGCATCGCCTCACGGACGCGCCGCAAAGCGCGATCTCCGAGCCGGGCGAGGAGCGGACGCCGCTCTCGGCGGTGGCGGTCGTCGGGCCGCCGTCGCCCGAGGAGTTCGCGCGGCCCGTCTCGACGACGGAACGCCTGGCGCCGGTCGCGGCGGCGACCGGCGGCGCCGTCATCCGCCTCTCCGACGTCGCGACGCCGGAGCTGAGGCGCACGCGCTCCGGGAGGGCGGCGGCCGGCTCGGATTGGGTCGGCCTGGCGCGGCGCGAGGCCTATGACGTGCGCGGCGTGACGCTCGCCGGGATCGCGCCGAGCTGGCTGCTCTTCGGGCTCGCGGCGCTCCTCAGCGTCGCCGCCTGGCGCGTCGAAGGACGGTGAGGCGCGCGACCGGATCGCGGCGCGGCGGCTCAGGCCGGCGCGGCGCGGCCCCGGATCCCGTCCATCGCGCCTTCGACGAGCGCTTTGGCCAGGATCCGGTCCGGATTGGTCGGACCGGGCATCTCGATCTCGGCGCGCCGGATGCCGAAGCGGGCGTAGTAGGGCGCGTCGCCGACAAGGACGACGCGCCGCCAGCCGAGGCCGCGCGCCGCCTCCAGGCTCTCCAGAACGAGCTGCGCGCCGACGCCTTCGCCCTGGCGCGTCGGATGGATCGCCAGCGGCCCGAGCAGCAGCGCCGGCGCGGCGCCGTTCTCGATCTCGGGCGGCGTCTCGATGCGGATCGGCCAATAGCGGACGGCGCCGACGATGACGTCGTAGTCGTCGCGCGCGCAGAAGCAGAGCGCGCGGATCGGCGGCGCCTCGCCGCGCAGCCGGTAGCTCGAGAGCGCGGCGCGGCCCGGCGCGAAGGCGAGATCGAAAAGCTGCTCGACCTCGAACAGGTCCGCCTCGCTCTCCACCGAGATCCTCGTCATACTGCGCGGCCCTCACGCCCTTCCGCAACGCGCGCCTCGCCGCGCGGAAACGTCATAACGCCGGCGCCGGTGAATGCTGCAAGAGCGAACAGGCCCGAACGGGCGGAACCGAAGGAGACGACGCGATGTTCTACGAGCCCGGCGACGACCCGTCCGACAAATCCGTCCATGGTCTTCCGCACAACCCTTTCAAAGCGATCGTGACGCCGCGGCCGATCGGTTGGATCTCGTCGCTCGACGCGGACGGCGTCGCCAATCTGGCGCCCTACAGCTTCTTCAACGGCGTCGCCGACGCGCCGCCGATGGTGATGTTCTCGAACAATGGCGGCAAGTCGCAAGACCAGCCGGTCAAGGACAGCGTCCGCAACATCCGCGAGACCGGCGAGTTCGTCGTCAACGTCGCCACCGAGGCGCTCAAGGACGCGATGAACGCCAGCTCGGCCCATTTTCCGGCCGAGATCGACGAATTCGAGGCCGCCGGTCTCGAAAAGGCGCCGTCGCGGATCGTCCTGCCGCCGCGCGTCGCCGCCAGCCCGGCCGCGCTCGAATGTCGGCTCTGGCGGACGCTCGAGCTGCCGTCGCCGCCGGGCGCGGCCAATGTCGTCGTCTTCGGCCAGGTCGTCGGCGTCCATATCGCGGATTGGGCGCTCGAGGACGGCCGCTTCGATCCCGCGCGGCTGCGCCTGCTCTCGCGTCTCGGTTACCGCGACTACACGGTCGTCGCGGACAGCTTCGAGATGGGTCGCCCCGAGGTCTGACGCATCGCGGCGCCGAAAGCACAGCGCCTGCGCGCATTTGTCTCCTTTTGCGCCGCAACATGATCGCCGTTCATAAAACGTAAATGCGGCCGCCCTAAGTATAGAGCATGACTGCGAAACCGATCGCGGCGCCGGCGGGGCTCAAATCCTCGCCGATCGGGCCGCTGCCGAGAGGGTTGAGCGGCTGGCTCGCGCGGGTCGCGGACCGGGCGTCGAACTCGTCGGACAAAAAGCGGATGCCCTTTCCGGAGGCGCTCGACGCGGCCTTCGACGAGATCGGTTTGAGCATCGTCGATCTACACTCCGACACGCTTCTCTGGGGCGTCGACCCGTGGCGACGGCGCGCGGGCGGACATGTCGACATTCCGCGGCTCCTCGACGCGCGCGTCGGCCTGCAGGTCTTCGGCGGGCCGACCTGGACGCCGCTGCCGATCAAGAACACCGAGCGGGCGCTCTGCGTCTCCTGCAACAGCATCGATCAGTCGGACGCGCTCTTCCCGTCGCAGTGGCTCGACCGGATGCGGCGCACCAAGGGCTCGCTGCGCCGGCGCCGCGCCTACCGGCTCGCCGAGCGCTTCCACGAGCTGATCGCGCGCGACCGCGACAACCGCCTCCGTCCGATCTATCGCGCCGACGATCTCGAAGGCCTGCGCGAGGCGACGCCGAGGCGCGGCGCGAACAAGCCGGCCGGTCCGCTCGGCGTGATGCTGAGCCTCGAGGGCGTGCATTGGATCGAGCCCGAGACGCCGGCGTCGGAGGTGCGCGACGAGATCGCGATGCTGCGCTCGGCCGGCTTCCGGATGATCGCGCCGACGCATCGCTTCTCCAACGGCCTCGGCGGCGCGAGCGAGGACTGCGCCGGCCGCTTCGGCCTGACGCGGGCGGGCCGCGCCTATCTCGCGGCCTGCTTCGAGTTCGGCGTCGCGGTCGATCTCGCCCACGCGGCGCCGGCGGTGATCCGCGAGGCGGCCGGGCTCGCGCTCAGCCGCGAGGGCGGGCCGCGGCCCTTGATCGTCAGCCACGCCGGCGTGCGCGGCGCGCATCGGGTCGAGCGCAATCTGCGCGACGCCGACATCCGCGCGGTGGCGAGCACGGGCGGCGTCGTCGGCGTCGGGGTCTGGCAAGAGGCGATCGGCTTCGAGGCGACGGACCCCTACGAGACCAAGCTCGCCCGCGTCGCCGACGCCTTCGCGGCGACGCTGTCGGCGCTCCGACATCCGGACTTCGTCGAGGAGATGCAAGACCGCTACGGCCGCTACGACCCTTATGAGCACATCGCCATCGGCTCGGACTTCGACGGCGCGGTGACGACGCCCTTCGACGTCACCGGGCTCGGCTGGCTTCTGCTGGCGCTGGCGGAGCGGCGCGAGGAGGGCTCGGACGCGCCGATGTTTCCCGTGGACAAGCTGCGCCTGGTCGCGGGCGAGAACGCGCTGCGCGCGCTCCGGAGCGCGCTGGCGACCGGTTGAGACGCGCCGAGACGTTTCGTCCCGGCTCCGGGACGAGGGACGCGGAGCCGGGACTCAGGGGCGGAGCGCGCAGGCCGTGCGGCCGGGCGCTCCGGGATGGCGGCCGCCGTGAGGCGCGCGACCGCCAGCGCCGATCGCCTGCGCGGCGTCAGACGAACAGATTGATCTGGGACCGCCTCTCGGCCTGAAGCTCCGCCTGGCGCTCGGTTGCGAGCCGCAGCGTCTCGTAGGCGCGCGTCGCCGCGAGCCGCGCCTCGTATCGCTCCGACGCCTCGGAGATCGACGCGCGCAGGACGTCCGCCGGCGATCCCGTCTCGACGCCGGGCGCGAGATCCGAGATCCGGCGCGGCCCGCCCGCCTCGCCGCCGGCGGCTTTCGCCATCGCCGCCGGTCCCGCTTGACCCTCTTCGAGGATCTTCTCGCCCACCGGCTTCGTCGCTTCTTCGCGCGCCTCGGCCTCGCGTCGGTCGAGCAGCGCCTCCTTCTCGGCGCGGCTCGCCAGTTGGATCTGCGCGACCGCCCGCGCCGTCGATCCGGCGGCGGCGGCCGCGCCGTCGCCCGCCGCCGCCGCGCTCGGCCGGGCTTCGGCCAAGGCGCGCGCGTCCCCTCCGATGAGCCGCTCGAGCGGCGTCGGCTGCGCGATCTGCGCGATCGCCGGCGCGAAGCCGTGGATCGCCATCGAACTCTGCATGGTCGCCCGTCCCTCGATAGTTATTTTTCTATAGAGATGCCGACGGCGCGTTAAAGCTCTGTTCCGAAATCGGGTTAACAGGTCTGAATGGCGGTTAACGGGGCTGAATCGCGGTTAAGGCGCGTGAACGAGGAGTGAAGGGATGGGCGCGGACCAATCCGAGATCGGGCGGTCGATGATCGGGATCGTCGGCGGCAGCGGGCTCTATCAGATCGAGGGGCTCGAGAACGCCGAGTGGCGGCGCGTCGAGAGCCCTTGGGGCGCGCCGTCGGACGAGATCCTGGTGGGCGCGCTCGGCGGCGTTCCGATGGCCTTCCTGCCGCGTCACGGCCGCGGCCACAAGCACAGCCCGACCAGCATCGACTACCGCGCCAATATCGACGCGCTGAAGCGCCTCGGCGTCACCGACCTCTTCTCCTTCTCCGCCTGCGGCTCCTTCCGCGAGGAGCTCGCGCCCGGAGATTTCGTCATCGTCGACCAGTTCATCGACCGCACGATCGCGCGCGAGAAGAGCTTCTTCGGCGAGGGGCTGGTCGCGCATGTCTCGATGGCGCATCCGGTGTGCCCGCG
>CAZPTD010000125.1:0-11060 GCA_964588915.1 uncultured Neomegalonema sp.
CGATGGCGTTGTCCACGACCTCATACACCATGTGGTGAAGACCGGAGCCGTCATCGGTGTCGCCGATATACATGCCCGGACGTTTCCGGACCGCTTCGAGACCCTTCAGAACTTTAATCGATCCGGCGTCGTAGCGAACCGATTGGGCGGAGTTGCTCTGGCCCGAAGAGGCAGCCGTGGTCATGGCGCGAAAATCCTGCTTCTTGATATTTGATGTTAATTTAGTGCAATCCGAGCGTGACGCCAAGTTTATTCGGCGTTTTCAACGAGCTTCGCGCAGATTTATCGCAGCTCTATTTCGGATTGATGCGCGATCGCCCAACCAAAACGGTGTTTTGCGCAAGGGGCTACGGGCGTTAACCCGGATTTAACGCCAGCCTTTCGGCCGCGTCGCCGAGCTCCTCGAAAAACTCCGCGCCGGCGGCCGTCATCCAGGCCTGAGCGCCGAGCGCGGCGACGGCGGCGAAGAGATCCGCGCGCCGCTCGGCGTCGAAATGCGCCGCGACCTCGTCGAGCAGCAGGACGGGCGGCGCGCCGAACGCCTCGGACGCGGCCCGCGCCGCTGCGAGAACGACGCTGACGAGAAGCGCCTTCTGCTCGCCGGTCGAGCATTGCCGCGCCGGCATCTCCTTTTCTCGGTAGATCGCCGCGAGATCCTCGCGATGCGGCCCGACCAAGGTCCGTCCCGCCGCCGCCTCGCGCGGGCGCGCGGCGGCGAGGCGAAGGGCGAGCGCCTCGGCCGACTCGGGCGCCGCCGGCGCGTTCTCGTCGGCGCTCTCGATCGCGAGCGCCGCCTCCGGAAAAGACCCGCCCGTCTGCGCCGCGGCGATGCGCTCGATCGCCCGCGACCGGGCCGCGGCGACGACGGCGCCGCTCTCGGCGAGACGCGTCTCGATGGCGGCGAACCAGGCCGGATCGCGCACGCCGTCCTTGAGGAGCTTGTTGCGCTCGCGCAGCGCGCGCTCATAGGCGGCCGAGGCGCGGCTATGCGCCGGCTCGAAGAGAAGCGCCAGCCGGTCGAGAAAGCGCCGCCGCTCCGACGCGCCCTCGATCCAGAGCCGGTCCATCGCCGGCGTGAGCCAAAGCATGCGCAGCGTCTCGCCGAGCGCGGCCTGACCGACCGCCTCGCCGTCGATCACGACCTTCTTGCGCCCGCCCTCGCGCAGATCGACGGCGACGCTCACGGCGCGCGCGACGGCGCCCGCCCGGATCTCGGCGGCGACCGACCAGCCGATCGGGTTCGGCCGGGCCGCCATCTCCTCGGCGGAGGCGCCGCGCAGGCCGCGGCCCGGGCTGAGCGTCGAGACCGCTTCGAGAATGTTGGTCTTGCCGACGCCGTTCGGCCCGAAGATCGCGATCGGACCGGGACCGAAGGCGCCCTCGAAGGCCTCGTGCGATCGGAACCGGCGCAGGCGCAGCGCCGCGATATGGGCGCGCTCGGCCATTCGGCTTTCGGTCGGCGCGGTCAGACCCGCATCGGCATGACGACGTAGAGCGCCGACATGTCGTCGCCCTCGCGGACCAGGGTCGGCGAGTTCGGATCCGAAAAGAGGAACACGGCCTTCTCCTCGTCGATCTGCGCCGCGATCTCGAGGAGATAGCGCGAGTTGAAGCCGATCTCGATCGGCGGCGCGTCATAGGCGACCTCGAGCTCCTCGGTCGCGCTGCCCGTCTCCGGGCTGTTGACCGACAGGACGAGCCGATCCGCGTCGATGCTGAGCTTGACGCCGCGGGTGCGCTCCGACGAGACCGTCGCCACGCGGTCGACCGCCTGCGCGAAGCGCGCCGCGTCGACGGCGAGCTTGAGCTCGTTGCCCGTCGGAATGACGCGGCTGTAGTCGGGAAAATCGCCGTCGATCACCTTCGAGGTCAGCACGACGTCGCCGCTGGCGAAGCGGATCTTGGTCTCGGAGACCGCCAGCTCGATCGCGTCATCGTCGTTCTCGAGCAGCTTGCGGAGCTCGCCGACCGTCTTGCGCGGCACGATGACGTCGGCCATGCCTTCCGCGCCGGGCGGCGCCGGCTCGTCGATCCGCGCCAGGCGATGACCGTCCGTCGCGACGGCGCGCAGAAGCTTCACGCCGTCGAGCTCGGCGATATGGAGATAGACGCCGTTGAGATAGTACCGCGTCTCCTCGGTCGAGATCGCGAACTTCGCCTTGTCGAAGAGCCGGCTCAGGCGACCGGCCGGCAGCGTCACGACGGTGTCGAACTCCGCCGAGGCCATCACCGGAAAATCCTCCTTCGGCAAGGTCGACAACGTGAAGCGCGAGCGGCCGGCCGAGACCGCGAGCGCGCCGTCGCCGTCCGAGACGAGATGGACCTCGGCGCCGTCGGGCAGCTTGCGCACGATCTCGTGGAGCATATGCGCCGAGACGGTCGCGGCGCCCGGCCGCGTCGTGTCCGCCGGCAGACGCTCGGCGATCTCGATGTCGAGGTCGGTCGCTTTCAGCGCGAGGCCGCCCTCCTTCGCCTCGATCAGCATGTTCTGCAGGATCGGTATCGTGGTCCGACGCTCGACCACGCCCTGCGCGCGGCCCGTGGCCTTGAGCAACGCCGTCCGCTCGACACGAACCTGCATAATCGAAACTCCGCTTGATCAGTCCATCGGACTGGAGATCTTAGCGGCGAGAATCGCGCGGGTCACGCGATCGCGGCGCTAAAACGCGCTTTTCGATGAACCGACGCCAGAGACGCGGCCGGCGATCGCGTCGCCGGCCGCTCTCGCGATGGGCCTCAGCCCTCGAGCGAGCGCCGAAGCCGCTCGACATCCTCGTCGAAGGCGCAATCGGTCGAGCGCAGCTCGTCGATCCGCTTCACCGCGTGCATCACCGTGGTGTGGTCGCGGTTGCCGAATTTGCGGCCGATCTCCGGCAGGGACTTCTGCGTCAGCTTCTTGGACAGATACATCGCGATCTGCCGCGGCCGCGCCACGGCGCGAGCCCGCCGCGACGAGAACATCTCGTTCAAGGGGAGGCTGTGATGCTCGGCGACCTTGCGCTGGATCTCCTCGATCGAGACCCTGCGGTCGGTCCGGCGCAGGAGATCGGCGAGCTCGCGCTGCGCCATCTCGATCGTCGCCGGCCGGTTGCTGATCGACGCGTAGGCGAAGAGCCGGTTGAGCGCGCCTTCGAGCGTGCGCACGTCCGACGCGATCCGATGCGCGAGAAAGTCGAGGAGCCGCGGATCGACCTTGAGGTCCGGCGTCGTCTCCTTCGCCGTCTCGGTCTTGGCCTGCAGAATGCCGAGGCGGAGCTCGTAGTCGGCCGGATGGATGTCCGAGACCAAGCCGCCGCCGAGACGCGAGCGCAGCTTCTCGTCGAGGCCCTCGAGATTGGTCGGCGAGCAATCCGCCGACATCACGATGTCCTTGCCGGCCTCGATCAAGGCGTTGAAGGTGTGGAAGAATTCTTCCTGCGTCTTGCCCTTGCCGACGATGTGGTGGACGTCGTCGACGATCAGCATGTCGGCCGAGCGCAGAAGCTCCTTGAAGGGCAGCGTGTCGTGCCGGCGGAGCGCCGCGACGAACTCGACCAGGAAGGTCTCGGCCGAGATGAAGATGATCTTCGAGTCGGGATACAGCTCCTGGCGACGCCATGCGATCGAATGCAGGAGATGCGTCTTGCCGAGGCCGGACTGCCCGTAAAGGAACAGCGGATTGAACGGCGCCCGCGTGTCCTCGGCGACGCGCCGCGCCGCCTCATACGGGAACTGATTCGGCCTGCCGACGATGAAGTTCTCGAAGCGGTAGCGGTCGTTCAGCGGGATCGACGTGATCGCGCAGGGATCCGCGTCGGCGACATAGCGCGCGACGGTGGTTTTCGGCCGGGTCGCGGCGATCGCCGCTCCGGCCGCCGCGCCGGCGGCGTCATCAGTTTGCGGCTCGCCGCCGGCGCCGAAAAGGTCGTTGGCCGGGCGCGAAGACGGCGCGTCCGAAGACCGCGCGCCCGCCGCGCCGGCGCTCTTGCCGACCCGATACTCGATGCGACGCACGCTCGGCGTCGCCTTCGCCCAGGCTTTCTTGATGTGTTGCCCATAGGCGGATTGCACTCTGTCGCACAGGAACTTGGACGGCGCGCCGAGCGTGACGACTCCGCCTTCGAAGCGATCGACGCTCAGCGGCGCGATCCAGCTCACATAGCTCGCGTCTCCGACGACGTTCTTGAGCTCCGACTTGACCAGCTCCCATTGTCCTACAGCCTGCGCGCTGCCTGCGATACTGCCCCTCATTTCCGCTCTCTCTCGTTTTTCAAGCGCCGCCGCAACTGCTCCGCGCGCGGCGCGTATTCCGCTCTCTCTCCTCACGGCGACCCGACACATCGGGCGACCGCTCCGCGCTTGAACGTCGGGACGCGGGCCTCGTCACATCGAGCGTCAGACCTCATGGGCGGCGCGTCGCCGCCGACAACCGGAGCCGGACTTCGCCGGCCGACGTCCCGACGCCGCGCGACAACGCCTGCGGGCGGGACCTACTCGCCGATTGCTTAGAGTGCTGCTCGATCAGGACGCGTCATCTGCGCGCGCTGCGCCGGCGCCAAGCTCCTCAACTTTGCGCCCAGGGCAGGCCGCGCGCCTTCCACCCGTTCAAACGACCTCTTTGTTTTTGCTCATCTAAATCGCCTTCGAAGCCCTCCTTCACATTGACGGCGACGACCTCTCGCGCCGTTTCGCTCTCTTCTCCTCCGCCGGCGGTCGCGCCGGCGAACGCTTCGGCGGCGGCCTGGGCCGCCTCGAGAGAGCGGGCGCCGGATCGACAGATCATGAAGATCTTGGTCGCGCCGCTCTCCTCGATCCGCGCGCCGAGCTCCTCCAAAAAGCCCTCGTCGCGCTTCATTCCGGGATAGAGCCGCCAGGACATCCGCCATGGCGCCTTCGCGAGATCCGAGAGGTCGGGGCCGCCGACGAAGGCCCATTCCGGGGCCGTGCGCACGTCGACGAGCGCCGCATGCGGGTCGGAGCGGAGCTCGGACCAGACCTGATCCGGCGTAGCCTCTCCCGTAAAGCGGACATAGTATCCGCCTTTAGCAGCGCCCTTAACCATCGGCGTGCCACCTCGACTTCTCTGATTCTCCATCCTCGAATTTATTAATAAGACGTAAATTCCGGCTGTGGGAAGCCCAAAAAATCGCCCGCCAGGTGATTATGTCAGTTCGGCAACAAAAAGCCCGCGCGAAACCGAGTTCCGCGCGGGCTTGAGAAAGTAGAACTGACCCAATGCAGGTTGGACTCAGCGCTTAATACTGCTGTGGATAAGCGTTTATAAAACCGAGCACGCGGATTTTCGATTATTTCGACGCCAAGGGCGTCATCGTCTTCACCCGCTGCGCCAGCCGCGACACTTTGCGGCTGGCGGTGCGTTTGTGCAGCACCCCCTTGACCGCGCCGCGCATGATCTCCGGCTGAGCCTCGCGCAGAGCCTCCTTGGCGGCGCCCTCGTCGCCCGACGCGATCGCCTCCTCGACCCGGCGAATGAACGTCCGGACTCGGCTCTTGCGCGCCTGATTGACCTCGGTCCGGCGCTGGGTTTGACGGACGCGCTTACGCGCCTGCGGCGAATTCGCCATGAGTTCGAAACACCATCTCTGAGCGAGCGGCGCGCGTCTCCTCCGGGGCGCGCCGGCTCGAGCTTCCAAAAACTGAGGGGGCTTCTCATACGCGCGGCTGATGCGGCGGTCAAGCCGGAGATCGCGGCGCGGCCGGGGCCCGGGCGGCGGGCGTTTGTCGCCGCCGGGCTACTTGCCGCGAAACTGCGGCGTGCGCGTCTCCATGAACGCGTCGAGGCCCTCTTTGCTGTCCTCGGCGCCGAGATTCGCCCGCCAGAGCAGCCGCTCGGCGCGGACGCCTTCGGCGAGCATCGTCTCGTCGACGGCGCGCACGGCCTCCTTCGCCGCGAGCACCGCCAGCGGCGCGCGCTCCGCGATCCGAGCCGCGACCCGCACCGCCTCGTCCACAATATCGTCCGCAGGAAACACCCGGCTGACCAGGCCGCATCGCTCGGCCTCCGTCGCGTCGATGTTGCGTCCGGTCAGCAGCATCTCGGTCGCCTTCGCCCGGCCGATGAGCCGCGTCAGGCGCTGGGCGCCGCCCGCGGCCGGGATGACGCCGAGCGTCGTGTCGGGAAATCCGAAGCGCGCGTTGTCGGCGGCGAGGATGAAGTCGCAGGCGAGCGCGAGCTCGCAGCCGCCGCCATGGGCGTAGCCCGCCACGGCGGCGACGACCGGTTTGCGCGCCTGCCAGATCGCGCTCCAATAGTCGGCGTCGAGATCCGCCCGCAGCAGCGCCGACGGCTTGACCGCGCGCATCTCGGGCACGTCGTGACCGGCCGAGAAGACCTTTTCGTCGCCGGTGACGACCACGGCGCCGACGGCGTCGTCGGCGTCGAAGCGCGCGAGCGTCTCGGCGATCTCGCGCAGCATCTCCTTATTGACGGCGTTCATGACCGTCGGACGGTTCAGGCGGATCAGCCCCACCCGATCTCTGGTCTCCACGCTGAGCGTGTTCGTCGCCATAACGGCCTCCTTCGATCCCGAGCGCCGGCCTCGCCGGCGCGCTCGCCGCCCCCTCTCCGTTTCGGCGCGGCCTATCGGATGGTCAGGGCGCGATCAAGCGTCGCTCCCGCGTCGCCTTCGCAGCTGCGGAAATATTATCTTTGGCAGCGTGGACAATAGAAGCTCGATCGGCCCGATTGTACGAGCCTAGCGATCTCTCCGCCGCAGCGCGGTCGCTTGCACGCCTCTGATTCGCGTCCGTAGACGGCGAAGGCGTGCTGAAAATACCCGAGCTCGCCATCCGCCCGGCGGTAGTCGCGCAGGGACGAGCCGCCCGCGGCGATCGCCGCCTCCAGCACCGCCTTCACCGCCGCCGCGAGCCGCCGGATCTCCGCCGCCGAGATCGCGCCGCCCGCCCGCTCGGGCGCGATCCGAGACCGCCAGAGCGCCTCGCACACATAGATGTTGCCGAGCCCGGCGACAATCCGCTGGTCGAGCAGCGCCGCCTTGATCGGCGATCGGCGCCCGGCCAGCGCCTCGCCGAGCGCGCGCGCCGAGAACGCGTCCGACAGCGGCTCCGGACCGAGCCGCGCCAGCGCCGGATGCGCGTCGAGATCCGCCGTCGGCCAGAGATCCATCGCGCCGAAGCGCCTGGCGTCGTTATAGGTGACGCGGCCCGCCTCGGTGGCGAGCATCAGGTGATCATGCGCCGCGCGCCGCGCCGCCGCCGCGTTCGGCCCGAGCGCGAAGGCGCCCGGCAGCCGCTCGCCCGCGTCGTCCGAGACGACGAAGCGCCCGCTCATGCCGAGATGCGCCATCCAGGTCTCGGGCCGGGCGGCCGGGTCGCCGCCCGGCGCCTCGAGATCGATGAGCAGATATTTCGAGCGCCGCCGGAGCGCGCGGACGCGCGCGCCCTCGAGCCGCTCGGCGAAGCGCTCGGGCAGCGGCCAGCGCAGATCGGGCCGAAAGAGGCGCGCCCAGAGGACGCGCCGCCCGAGAAGCGCCGGCTCGAGCCCGCGCCGCACCGTCTCGACTTCCGGCAGTTCCGGCACAGGCGGCCCTTTCTCTTAACCCTTCTCTAACCACTGCGGCGCTTAGTCCGGTCCCACCGGTTTCGGGCCGAGGCGTCTGGCCGCGCGACTCCGAGGGCGCTATCTGCAATCGCGATCGGCGTCCAGCAGCGCCGGCGGAGGCGAAGATGAGCGAAAATCCCAGCGGCGGCGCGCGCACGACCCATTTCGGCGCCGAGACCGTTCCGCTCGACGAGAAGCCGGGCCGCGTCCGCGACGTCTTCGAGAGCGTCGCCTCGCGCTACGACGTTATGAACGACGTTATGTCCGCGCGCATTCACAGGCTGTGGAAGGACGCGCTCGTCGACTGGCTGGCGCCGCGCCGCCGGACGCGCCATCTCGACCTCGCCGGCGGCACCGGCGACGTCGCCATGCGAATCCTGCGCCGCGTCGGCGGCGACATGAACATGACGATCTGCGATTTCTCCGAGGGCATGCTACGCGAAGGGATGCGCCGGGCGGCGGAGCGCGGCGTCCAGGCGCCCGTCGACTGGGTCTGCGGCGACGCGATGGCGCTGCCCTTCGCCGAGAAAACCTTCGATTCGGCGACGATCGCCTTCGGCGTCCGCAACGTCGCCGAGCCCGAGCAGGCGCTCCGAGAGATTCGCCGCGTGCTGAGAACGGGCGGCCGATTCGTCTGCCTCGAGTTCAGCCGCGTGCGCAATCCGCTCCTCGCCTCGATCTACGACGCCTATTCCGACAATGTGATCCCTCGGATGGGCCAGATCGTCGCCAAGGACGCGGCGAGCTACCGCTATCTCGTCGAGAGCATCCGGCGCTTTCCGGACCAGGAGCGATTCGCCGAGATGATGCGCGAGGCCGGATTCCGCCGCGTCGCCTGGCGCAATCTGTCGGCCGGCGTCGCGGCGCTCCATTCGGGATGGCGGATCTGATGCGCTGCGCGCGCGCATACGAGACGCCGCCGCTCGGCGTCGGAGCGCGGCCGTGATCATCCGCATCCTGCGCCTCATCCGCGTCGCTGCGACGCTCCGCCGCACCGGAGGGCTCAAGCCGGTGCTCGACGCGATGGATCTCCATGGCTGGCGGCGCGGCTTCGCCTACGCGATCACGACGCCGGTCTGGATCGTCGGGCTGCGCGGCGACGATTCGCTGCCGCCGGTCAGCCGCGCCGCGAGCGCGCTCGGCCCCTCCTACGTCAAATTCGGCCAGGTGCTCTCGACGCGCCCGGACGTCGCCGGTCAGAAACTCGCCGACGATCTCAGGCATCTGCAGGACAAGCTGCCGCCCTTCGACAACGCGATGGCGCGGCGCGAGATCGCGGCGCAGCTCGGCGGGCCGATCGAGCGCCATTTCCTGCGGCTCGACCCGCCGGTCGCCGCGGCCTCGATCGCCCAGGTGCATCATGCGATCACGATCGACGGCCAGCGCGTCGCGGTGAAGGTGCTGCGACCCGGCGTCGAGCGCGCCTTCGCCCGCGACATCCGCGGCTTCTATTTCATCGCCGACGCGCTCGAGACCTTCCGCAAGCGGTCGCGCCGTCTGAAGCCGCGCGCGGTGATCGAGCATTTCGAAGGCGTCGTCTCGCGCGAGATGGATCTGAGGATGGAGGCGGCGGCGGGCTCGGAATACGGCGAGAACACCAAGGACGAGCCCGACTTTCGCACGCCCAGGATCCATTGGAATCTCACCGCGCGGCGCGTGCTCACGACCTCCTGGGTCGAGGGCTCGCGCCTCGGCGACATCGAGGAGCTGCGCGCCCGCGGCGTCGATCTGACCGAGCTCGCGCTCCGGATCGTGCGGCTCTTCCTGCGCACGGCGCTGCGCGACGGCTACTTCCACGCCGACATGCATCATGGCAATCTGAAGCTCGCCTCGGACGGCGCCGTCGTCGCCTTCGATTTCGGCATCATGGGCCGGATCGACGCCAAGACGCGCCGAACCTACGCCGAGATCCTCTACAGCTATCTGACGCGAAACTATCGCCGCGGCGCGCGGGCGCATTTCGACGCCGGCTACGTCTCGCGCGAGCACAATATCGATCATTTCGCGCAGGCGTTGCGCTCGATCGGCGAGCCGATCGTCGGCCAGCGCGCCGACGAGATCTCGATGGCGCGGGTGCTCCAGCAGCTTTTCGACGTCACCGAGCAGTTCGGCATGGAGACGCGGCCGGAGCTCATTCTGTTGCAGCGGACGATGGTGGTCGTCGAAGGCGTCGCGCGCAGCCTCGATCCGAACTTCGACATGTGGGAGGCGGCGCGGCCCGAGGTCGAGCGCTGGATGAAGGACAATCTCGGTCCCGCCGGGATCGGCAAGCGGCTGCTCGAGACGGCGGAGACGCTGCGCCGGGTCGGGCCGCGGCTGCCGGAGCTCGCCGAGAAGCTGGTCGAGGCGCTCGAGGAGTGGCCGGGCGACGCGCCGATCGTCGTTCCCGAGCCGCCGCGGCGCCGGAGCGGCTTCTGGCTCGGCGTCGCCTTCGCGCTCGCGCTCGCGGCCGCTGTCGCCCTCGGCGCGGCGCTCGCGCTGGGCGGCGTCTTCGACGGGACGGGCTTCGACCGGATCGTCGCGCCGGCGCCCTCTGGCGCGCCGTAGCGCCGGGCGGAGACGAAGGGCGACGCTTCGACAAACGTCGCCGCGGAAGCCGACGCGGCCGGCGCGCTTCGCGATCAGCTCTCGATCCCGTCGCGCCCGCGCACCGCCATCAGCGTGCAGCTCATCGAGGCGATCAGCTTCTCGGCGCCGGCGTCCACGGCGTAGGCCTTGCCCTCGACGACCGAGATCGTCCGGCCCGGCTTCAGCACCTCGGCGCGAAAGAGGAAGCGCTCGCCCTTGGCCGGCGCGAGGAAGTTGGCCTTGAACTCGATGGTCAGCACCGCCGCGTCCGCATCCATCAAGGTGAAGCCGGCATAGCCGCAGGCGCTGTCGAGAACCGTCGTCACGGCGCCGGCGTGGAGGAACCCGTGCTGCTGGGTCAGCGCCTCCGAATAGGGCATCGCCAAGATCACGCGGCCGGGCGCGACCTCGACGATCTCGGCGCCGAACGCGCCCATGATCTTCTGCCGCGCGAAGCTCGCGCGGGCGCGCTCGGCGTAGTTCGGGTTCAGCGGCTCCATTCGGCGTCCTTCCGTTGATCGCGTCCCGGCGCGACGGTTGCGCGATCGGGCGGCAAGGGCGATCTATGGCGTCTCAGGCAGCGGAAGGGAAATCCGACCATGGCGGCGCGCCGCATCCTTCTCATCGTCGGCGGCGGGATCGCCGCGTTCAAGGCGCTCGAGACGGCGCGGCTCCTGATGACGCGGGGCGTCTCGGTGACGGCGATCCTGACGCGCGCCGCGCAGGAGTTCGTCACGCCGCTCTCCTTCACCGCGCTCACGGGGAACAAGGTCCACACCGAGCTCTTCGAGCCGACCGCCGAGGCGGAGATGGGCCATATCGAGCTCTCGCGCAGCGCCGATCTGATCCTGGTCGCGCCGGCGACCGCCGATCTCGTCGCCAAGATGGCGACGGGCCGCGCCGACGATCTCGCCTCGACCACGCTGCTCGC
>CAZPTD010000126.1:0-11036 GCA_964588915.1 uncultured Neomegalonema sp.
GAGGCAGTCGAAGCTGTCCTTGAGATAGGCGAAGAACTGGTCGCCGGCGTTGAAGCCCTGCGCGGTCGCGAAGCGCATGTCGTTGGCGTCGAGCGCGTAGGGCACGACGAGCTGCTCACGCGGACCGTGGCGGCGGTAATAGGGCAGGTCGTCGGCGTAACTGTCGGCGAGATAGACGAAGCCGCCCTCTTCGGTCGCGAGATCGAGGGTGTTGATCGAGGAGCGGCCCGTATACCAGCCGCGCGGCCGTTCGCCGACGGTCTTGGCGTGCAGCCAGATCGCCGCGTCGAGATGCGCGCGCTCCTCGGCCAGCGAAAAATCCTTGTAGTCGATCCATTTGAGCCCGTGGCTGGCGATTTCCCAGCCGCTCGACTTCATCGCCGCGACCTGCTCCGGCGAGCGGGCGAGCGCGGTCGCGACGCCGTAGACGGTGACCGGGATCTCGGCGTCGTCGAAGAGGCGGCGGTGGCGCCAGAAGCCGGCGCGGGCGCCGTATTCGTAGAGCGACTCCATATTGGCGTGGCGTTGGCCGGGCCAGGGCGCCGCGCCGACGATCTCGGAGAGAAAGGCTTCCGAGGCGGCGTCGCCATGGAGCAGGCAATTCTCGCCGCCCTCCTCGTAGTTGACGACGAACTGAAGCGCGATCAAGGCGTCGCCGGGCCAGCGCGGATCGGGCGGCGCCGCGCCGTAGCCGCGCATGTCTCTCGGATAGCGGTTCATCTCGGCCTCGTCTGGAATGGGTCGGGGCCGCGCGCCGAGAACGCGCCCGCCCGCCCGCCCCGCGCTCTCGGCGCGCGGCGCGAGATCGGCGGCGGCGCGGCGGCGTCGCCAGCGTGTCGGTTTGTCAGGACGGCCTCTAAGGCGCAATGCGCCCGAGAGGCCTTCTCCGATCGTGACGCGCGACAAGCGCGGGCCGCGCTCATCGGGCGGCCTCGAGCAGAAGCAGCTGGGCGGCGACCGACGCCGCGATGACCGCCGGGCGTTTGTCCTTGATCGCGAGCGCGCCGATCGGACAGGTCAGCCGCGCGATCGCGCTTTCGGGAACGGCGCGCTCGCGGAGGCGGCGCGCGAAGAGCGCGCGCTTGGTCTCCGAGCCGATCAGGCCGCAAAAGCCGAACTCGCGCGACAGGATCGCCGCGACGATCTCGAGGTCGACGGCGTGGCTGTGCGTGAGCACGAGATGGAAGGCGTCCTCCGGCGCGCGCTCGGCGATCGCCTCGGGCAAGGGCGTCACGATCGTCTCGGCCATGGTCGCGATCCCGTCGAACGCGCCGGCGCGCGGGTCGACCCAGACGAGCGCGACGTCGAGCGGCGCGAGCGCGGCGGCGATCGCCTGGCCGACATGGCCGGCGCCATAGAGATGGACGGCGCGCCGGCGCGGCTCCTCGAAGACCGGGCCGCCTTCCCAAAGCGCGAAAGGAGCGCTCGGCGCCGCGCCGGGCGCGAGCAGGCGGAAGGCGAGGGCGAGCGCGCCGCCGCAGCATTGATCGATCTCCGGGCCGAGAAGGAAGCGCTCGACGCGCCGCTCCGCGTCTGTCGCGAGCATCTCGCGGGCGATCTCGATCGCGCGCGCCTCGACGACGCCGCCGCCGATCGTGCCGGCCGCGCCGCCGGCGCCGACCAGCATCGCCGCGCCCGCCTCGCGCGGCGTCGAGCCCTCCGCCTCGGCGACGAGAACGAGAACGGCCGGCCGATCGCGGCCCAAAGCCGCTCTCATCTCGGCGAGGCGCATCGCTCAGCTGCCGCGATAGGTGGAGTAGCCGAAGGGCGCGATCAGCAGCGGCACGTGATAGTGCTGCGCCGCGTCACTGATCCCGAAGCGGACCGGCACGAGATCGAGGAAGGAAGGCGCGGCGGCCGGATCGCGGCCGAAATAGGCGCCGACATGGAAGACGAGCTCGTAGACGCCGGGCGCGAAACCCGCGCCCTCGAGGATCGGGCCGTCGACGCGGCCGTCCTCGTTGGTCGCGACCTCGGCAAGCGGCGTTCGAGCGGCGCCGTCGAGCCGGAAGAGCTCGATCCGGACGCCGGCGGCCGGGCGGCCGTTCGCCGTATCGAGCACATGCGTCGTCAGCTTGCCCATCGCGCCTCTCCTCGGCTCTTCTTCGGCTCACCGCTCGCGGAACGCCCAGCGCGCCGTGCGCTGCTCCAGCACCGCGAAGACGATGTAGAGAAGCACCGACTCGACGCCGAGCACAACCAGCGCCGCGAAGCCGAGCGCGGTGTCGCCATTGGCGCTCGCGACGCCGATGAACCAGCCGAGGCCCTCGTTCGCGCTCTGCTGCTCGGCGATGATCGTGCCGATGAAGGCGAGCGTCACCGCGATCTTGAGCGCGCCGAAGATATGCGGCGTCGCCTGCGGCAGGCTGACCTTGCGCGCGATCGTCCAGGCGCCGGCGCCGAGCGCGCGCAGCACGTCCTCCATCTCGCGATCGACCGTCGCCGCCGAGGTCGCCACGTTGACGACGATCGGAAAGAACGAGATCAGGAACGCCATCATCGCCGCGAGCTGGAAATTGCCGCTGACCGTCCCTTCGCCGAGGAGCGGGACGTCGACGACCAGGCCCGTCGAGAAGGAGAGCACCAGGATCGGCGCGATCGCGACCTTCGGCAGCGCGTTGAAGAAGATCAGGATCGGATAGGCGCCCTGATAGAAGAAGCGCGACATGCCCATGGCGAGGCCGAGCAGCACGCCGACGACGATCGCGAAACCGAAGCCGACGAGCGTGGGCCAGAGCGTCGCCGCCCCGTGATAGAGCAGAATGTCGGCGTAGGAGCGGTCCTGCGCCCGGTTGACGCTCGCGAAGGCGTCCCAAGTCTCGTCGACCGTCGAGAGCTGGTAGGTCGGCGTCGCCTCGCCGGCGATCTGCCAGAGCCAGAGAAAGACGCCGAGAAAGAGGAACGGCGACAGAATCTGTATCCAGGTCGACGTCCAGAATCGCGCCCGGAAAAAGGCGCGGAGCGGCGACGGTCCGGAGCGCGGCGGCGAAGACATCAGGCGCTCGCCTCCTCGCGCTTCTCCGCCATCGCCCGGCCGATCTGAGCGCGCAGATCCTTGATGAAGTCGATCATCTCCGGGCGATAGAGCATGTCCGCCTCGCGCGGATGCTCGAGCGGCGGCGTCTCGATGGAAAGGATCCGCGCCGGCCGGTGCGAGAGCACGACGATCTTCGAGGCGAGAAGGCTCGCTTCGCGCAGATCATGGGTGACGAGCATGCAGGTGAAGCGCCGCTCGCGCCAGAGCCGGTAGAGGACGCCCCAGAGATCCTCGCGGGTGAAGGCGTCGAGGGCGCCGAAGGGCTCGTCGAGGAGGAGCACGCTCGGCTCGTGGACGAGCGCGCGGCAGAGCGAGACGCGCTGGCGCATGCCGCCAGAGAGCTGCGCCGGCGTAAGATCCGCCGCGTCGCGGAGCCCGACCGTCTCCAGAAGCCCGAGCGCGCGCTCGCGATGCTTGGCGCGTAAGGAGGGCTTGCGCATCTCGCGCTTGTAGCGCCGGACGACCTCCAAGGGCAGCAGCACGTTCTCGATCGCGCTCCGCCAGGGCAGGAGGCTCGGATTCTGAAAGCCCATGCCGACATTGTCGGTCGGTCCGGAGACGAGGGCGCCGCGGTTGAGGATCCGGCCTTCGGTCGGCGGAAGCAGGCCGGAGACGAGCTTCATCAGGCTCGACTTGCCGCAGCCCGAAGGGCCGACCACGGCGACGAAATCGCCGTCCTCGACCTCGAAGCTGACCTCGGCCAGGGCGTGGACGCCGCCGCGTCCCGAATAGGCGAGGCCGACGCCTTCCAGCGTCAGCCCTTTTCCGCGCGGCCCAGAGGCCGCCGCCGCGGCGCTCGCGCCGTCACCCGCCATGCGTCGCCCTCGAAGTCGCTCCGGACGTCTTGCGCCGCGCCGTCAGGGCAGCGTCCGCGCATCTTGGGGCGGCAGATACGCCGAGGTGAAGAGCTTCTCGAGGCTTGGCGGCGTCGAAAACTCGTAGGTGAGGCCGAGCTGCTCGAGCGCGGTCGCGAAGCGCTCGGGATCGACGTCGCCCATGCCGTTCTCGACGACATAGGGCGTGCGGACATTGTCGGCGATCGCCATCTCGAGCCGCTCGAGCTCGACCTCGGGCACGGCAAGGTCGTTGCGCGAGATCAGCGCGTCGATCGCCGACGCCGGGTCCTCGACGGTCGTCGCCCAGCCGCGCGCGACCGCGGCGAGGAAGGCGCGGACGATCTCCGGGTTCTCGGCCGCGTAGTCGGTGTTGACGATGATGGCGTTGCCGTAGAGCTCGAGGCCGTAGTCGGACATCAGGAGGACGACGATCTCTTCCTCGGGCACGCCGCGCGCTTTGAGGTTGATGAAGGAGGAGAAGGAGAAGCCGGTGATCGCGTCGACGTCGCCGGCGGCGAGCATCGGCTCGCGGACCGGGAAGCCGACATTCTGGATCGTCACCTGGCTCGGATCGACGCCGGCGGCTGCGGTGAAGGCGGCCCATTGCGCATACGCGCCGTCGGGCGCCGGCGCGCCGAGGATCTTGCCTTCGAGATCGGTCGGCGTCGCCACGCCCTGCGCCGTCGTCGACACGATCGCGAAGGGCGGCGCGTCGTAGACCATCATCACCGCGATCACCGGCGCGTCCGGGTTCTGGTCGAGGAACTTGGCCAGCGAGTTGATGTCGGCGAAGCCGACCGGATAGGCGCCGCTCGCGACCTTCGGGATCGCGTCGAGCGAGCCTTGGCCGCTGTCGATGGTGACCTCGAGCCCGGCCTCGGCGAAATAGCCTTCGTCGATCGCGACGAAATAGGGCGCCGACGGCCCTTCGAATTTCCAATCCAAGGCGAAGCGGAGGTCGGTCTGCGCCGAGGCGGCGCCGGCGAGAGCGCCGCAGGCGACCGCGGCCGCCGCGAATGCGCGCATCAATTTCATCGAGTTCTTCCCTTCCATCGGCGCGCCGCCGAAGCCGCTGCGACCGCGTCGCGCGCCTGATCCTGTCGCGGCGTCGAGACCGCCATCGATCACGCAAGCATGGCGGCCGGAGATGCGCAATCCGATTGTGCCGTTCTCGCCTGCACGCGCGGCGCGGCGCCGGCGGGCTGGGCGCCTGGCGGCGGATTGGTCAGCGTTCTGCTTCAAGCGTGGGCGCCGGCGACGCGCTCACTGCGCCTCCAACCACGCGCCGAGCGCCGCGCGCTCGAGATCCGTCATGCCGGTCTCGTTGCCGAGCGGCATCGCGTTCGTCGTCACCGACTGCGCGATCACCGCCGCCGCATGGCGGCGCAGATCGGTCGTCGTCTCGAGAACGACGCCCATCGGCGCTTCGTCGAACGCCGCGTGGCTCGGCCGCGCCGCATGGCAGGTCGCGCAATGGGCGCCGACGATCTCCATCACCTCGGCGCCGGTCGGGACCGCGGCGACGGCGGTCCGATCGGGGCGCCATTCGGAAAAGGTGACGATGACGCCGGCGAGGAGCGCGGTCGCCGGCCATTGCCAGGAGACGGACATGCCGCGCGCGCCGGCCTCGAAGAGGTTGAACCAGTTCCGGATCACCGCGCCCAGAACGAGGATCCCGCCGACGATGACCCAGGCGTAGGGATGGCCGAAGGTCATCGGATAGTGGTTGGAGATCATCAGGAAGAAGACCGGCAAGGTCAGGTAGTTGTTATGGGTCGAGCGGAGCTTGGCGATCTGGCCGTATTTGGCGTCCGGCGTGCGGCCTTCCTTGAGATCGGCGACCACGATCCGTTGGTTCGGGATGATGACGAAGAAGACGTTGCCGGTCATCGTCGTGGCGATCATCGCGCCGATCTGGATGAAGACGGCGCGCGGCGCGAGGAGCTGCGAGAGGCCGTAGGTCGCGGCGATGATGAGCGCGTAGAGCACGGCGAAGAGCAGGATCGGCCGATGGCGCAGCGGCGATTTGCAGAGAAGGTCGTAGACGATCCAGGCGGCGGCGAGCGCGCCCACGGAGATCCCGATCGCTTCCCGAGGCGCGAGATCGGCGACGCCGCGGTCGATGAGATAGCTCGAGGCGCCGAAATAGTAGATCGTGCAGAGGAGCGCGAAGCCGGTCGCCCAAGTGAAGTAGCTCTCCAGGCGAAACCAATGCAGGTCGTCCGGCATCGACTCCGGCGCGACGAGATATTTCTGCGTGTGGTAGAAGCCGCCGCCATGGACGGTCCAGTTCTCGCCGCGCACCTCCGGCGACATGCCGGCGCGGCGCTTCAAGGTCGAGTCGAGCCACATGAAGTAGAAGGACGAGCCGATCCAGCCGACTGCGGCGATGATATGGGCCCAGCGGAAGATCAGGCTGAGCCATTCGTGCAGAAGACCCGACATCTCGCGCGCACCGACCCTCAGGATGCGGCCGCGGAGACGGCGGCCGGCCGGATCCGAGCTTGCTGCGGGCGCGAAGGGCCGGCAATGGAGGAGGACGCGGCCGAGTGTCGCGCGGATGCGGAGACGACGCCCGACGGCGCGAGCCGCGACCTGCGGCTCCCGCTCGAAGCCGGCGGCCTTGGCGCGCGGCGGCGGAATGGGTCAATGTCGAAGACCGACGCCGACGTCGCGCGTCGGCGGGCGCCGATCGGAGTTCAGATCATGACGACGCGCTATTTCGCGCCGAGCGGCGGGCTGCCGGCGCAGACCGAGCTGACAAGAGACCGGGCGGTCTTCACGGAGGCCTATGCGGTGCTGCCGCGGCGCGTGCTCTCGGACATCGTCGCGAGCAAGTTGCCGGGCTGGCGCGAGACGCGGGCCTGGATCCTGGCGCGGCCGCTCACCGGCTTTGCCGAGACCTTCGCGCAACTGCTCTTGGAGATCGGCGCCGGCGGCGGCGCCGACGCGCCGGAGCCGGATCCGGCGGCGGAGGGCGCGTATTTCGTGCTCGAAGGCGCGATCGATATCGCGATCGGCGGCGAGACGCGGCGGCTCACGCCGGGCGGCTTGGCCTACCTGCCGCCCGGCGCGGAGTATTCGGTGACCGCCATCGGCGCCGCGCCGGCGCGGCTGCATTGGATACGCAAAGCGTATGAGCCTGTGGAAGGGCTTGATCCGCCGGTGTTTTTCACGGCGCAGGAACAGGAGATCGCGCCGGCGCCGATGCCCGATACGGACGGCGCATGGGCGACGACGCGCTTCATGGACCCCGAGGACATGCGCTGGGACATGCATGTCGCGATCGTGACCTTTGCGCCCGGCGGCGTCATTCCCTTCGCCGAGACCCATGTGATGGAGCACGGGCTCTACATTCTCGAAGGCAAGGGGATCTACCTCCTCAATCGCGACTGGGTCGAGGTCGAGGCCGGCGATTTCCTCTGGCTCCGCGCCTTTTGTCCGCAGGCCTGCTACGCCGCCGGGCCGGGCCGCTTCCGCTATCTCCTTTACAAGGACGTCAACCGCCATCCGCGGCTCTGGCGGCTGGACGCGCCGCGGCTCTGATGGAAGCGGCGCGCATGATCCGGCCGGAGCCGCTCGACGCGGCGGCCTTCGCGCCCTTCGGCGACGTGATCGAGGCGTCGGGCGCGCCCTGGAAGATGATCAACGAAGGCCGCTGCGCCCGGCATCACGACCTCGCCCGGCTGACCGCGGCGGAGGGCGGGCGGCTCGGGATCAGCGTGTTTCGCTCGGATCCCGTCAGTCTGCCTTACGCGCTCCGGCTCATGGAGCGGCATCCGCTCGGCAGCCAGGCCTTCCTTCCGCTCTCGGGCGATCCGTTCCTGGTCGTCGTCGCGCCGGACGACGGCGGCGCGCCGGGCCAGCCGCGCGCCTTCCTCACCGCGCCGGGGCAGGGCGTCAACTATCTCGCCAATATCTGGCACGGCGTGCTGACGCCGCTCGGCAGACAGGCCGATTTCGTCGTCGTCGACCGGATCGGCGACGGCGCGAATCTCGAAGAGCGCGTCTTCGAGACGCCCTGGCGGATCGTCGCGCCGTAGCGACCGGCTCTACTCGACGCCCTCGACGAGCGTGATGTTGGCGATCCCCGCGCCTTCGCGCTCGGCCTTGGCCTTCTGGTATTCGGGCGAGTGGTAGCAGTCCTTCGCCGCCTGCAGGCTCGGGAATTCGATCACCACATGGCGCTCGCGACGGTCGCCCTCCATCACCTCGAACGCGCCGCCGCGGGCGAGATACCGGGCGCCGTATTTCTCGAAGGCGATCGGCGCCAGGTCGCGATAGACGGCGTATTGATCCGGGTTGGTCACGTCCACATGGGCGACCCAATAGGCCTTGGGCATTTGCGGGTTCCTTCCGACTAGAAGCGAAGAGAGGCGAATCGCCTCGATGAGCGGGCCCGCTCCTCAGGGCTCTTCGCCCTTCGTCGCCCGGGCCCGGCGGAGCGCCTAAAGCGCATGGCGCGTCACGTCAGGCTCTCGGCGAAGCGCTTGATCCGCGCGCAGGCGTCGGTCAGCACCGCGTCCGAGGTGGCGTAGGACACGCGGAAATGCGGGCTCAAGCCGAACGCCGCCCCGAACACCGCCGCGACGCCCTCCGCCGCGAGGAGCTCGACGCAGAAATCCTCATCCGTCTCGATGCGCTTGCCCGAGGGCGACGTCTTGCCGATGAGCCCGGCGATCGACGGATAGGCGTAGAAGGCGCCGGCGGGGACCGGGCAGCTCACGCCCTCGATCGCGTTGAGGCCCTCGACGACGAGATCGCGCCGGCGCTGGAACGCGGCGACCCAGTCCTTGAGGAACTCCTTCGGGCCGTTGAGCGCCTCGAGCGCCGCCCATTGGCTGATCGAGCACGGGTTCGAGGTCGATTGCGACTGGATCTTGCGCATCGCGGCGACGAGCCCTTCGGGACCGCCGGCGAAGCCGATCCGCCAGCCGGTCATCGCATAGGCCTTGGAGACGCCGTTGACCGTCAGCGTGCGCTCGTAGAGCCGCGGCTCGACGGCGGCGATGGTGGCGAACGTATGCGGCGGATACATGATATGCTCGTACATATCGTCGGTCATGATCCAGACATGCGGATGGCGGAGCAGCACGTCGGCCAAGCCCTTGAGCTCCGCCGCGCTGTAGGCGGCGCCCGACGGGTTGCTCGGCGAGTTCAGGATCAGCCATTTCGTCGCCGGCGTGATCGCGCGGTCGAGCGCCTCGGGCGTCATCTTGAAGCCGGTCTCGAGCGTGGTCTCGACAAAGGCCGGCTCGCCGCCGGCGAGCAGCGTCATATCCGGATAGCTGACCCAGTAGGGCGTCGGGATCAGCACCTCGTCGCCCGGATTGAGCGTGGCGACGAGCGCGTTGTAGAGCACCTGCTTGCCGCCGGTCCCGACGCTGATCTGCGCCGCCGTGTAGTCGAGCCCGTTCTGTTCCTTGAACTTGCGCGCGACCGCCGCCTTCAGGTCGGGCATGCCGTCGACGGCGGTGTATTTCGTCTGGCCGGTCGCGATCGCGGCGTTGGCGGCCGTCTTGATGTGGTCCGGCGTGTCGAAATCGGGCTCGCCGGCGCCGAGGCCGAGCACGTCGCGGCCCGCGGCCTTCAGCTCCTGCGCCTTGGTGGTCACGGCGATGGTCGGCGACGGCTTCACGCGGGCGAGCGCGTTCGAGAGAAAGTTCGGGGGCAGGGACATGGGGCTAGCCTTGGTTTCTGTCGTCGCCGAGCGGATCGGCGAGGAGCGGCGTGTCGTCGCGGCGTCGGCGCATCCCGTAACTATGCGACGCGGAAACCCGGCGCAATCACGCAAAGGCGCGTCGGCCTTCGCGGCGCCGTGCGCAGCTCCTACACCAATCGGCTCTGCCGCAGCGCCGCCTCGATGAAGCCGACGAAGAGCGGATGCGGCTCGAAAGGCCGGGATTTCAGCTCCGGATGAAACTGAACGCCGACGAACCAGGGATGGTCGCGCCGCTCGACGATCTCCGGCAGGCGCCCGTTCGGCGAGCGGCCCGAGAAGACGAGGCCGGCCTCTTCGAGGCGCTCGCGATAGGCGATGTCGACCTCGTAGCGGTGCCGGTGGCGCTCCGAGATCAGGAAGGCGCCGTAGGCGTCGGCGACGCGCGAGCCCGGCTGCAGCGCCGCCTCGTAGGCGCCGAGCCGCATGGTCGCGCCCTTGTCGCCGTCCTTGCTGCGCCGCTCGACCATGTCGCCGCGGACCCATTCCGGCATGAAGTAGATCACCGGATGCTCGACCGGCGGCTCGCCGCGCTCGGCGCGGTCCTCGTTCCATTCGGCGCTGCCGGCGCCCTCGAGCCCGCAGAGGTTCCGCGCCGCCTCGACGACCGCCATCTGCATGCCGAGGCAGATGCCGAAGAAGGGAATGCGCCGCTCGCGCGCCCAGCGCACCGCCGCGATCTTGCCCTCGCCGCCCCGCTCGCCGCAGCCGCCCGGAATGAGCACGCCGTGAAAGCCCGAGAGCTCCTCTTCGGCGTCGGCCTTCTCGAAGGCCTCGGCGCCGATGCACTCGATCTCGACGCGCACGCGATTGGCGAAGCCGCCATGGGTCAGCGCCTCGACCAGCGACTTATAGGCGTCGCCGAGCTCGGTGTATTTGCCGACGACCGCGATGCGCACCGCGCCGTCCGGATTGCGCGCGCGCTCGACGATCTCTTCCCAGACCTTGAGATTGGGCGACGGCGCGTCCGTGATCCCGAAGGCCTTGAGCGCCGCGCGGTCGAGGCCCTCGTCGTGGAAGGCGAGCGGCGCTTCGTAGATCGACCGGAGATCGACCGCCTGGATCACCGCCTCCTGGCCCACGTTGCAGAACTGCGCGATCTTCGCCCGCTCCTTGGCCGGCACCTCGCGGTCGGCGCGGCAGACGAGAATGTCGGGCTGAATGCCGCTCGCGCGCAGCTCCTTGACCGAGTGCTGGGGCGGCTTGGTCTTCAGCTCGCCCGAGGCCGCGATGTAGGGAATGAGCGTCAGATGCATGAACACGCATTCGCCGCGGGCGCGCTCGTGGCTGAACTGTCGGATCGCCTCGTAGAAGGGCAGGCCCTCGATGTCGCCGATCGTGCCGCCGATCTCGGTGATCAGCACGTCGGGGTCACTGCCCTCGGCGCCGCGACGGATCGCGCCCTTGAGCTCGTCAGTGATGTGCGGGATCACCTGCACCGTCT